>DATGJA010000771.1:0-4712 GCA_035295445.1 Polyangiaceae bacterium
ACCGGTCTGGGGCTATCCATCTCGCGCCGCATCGTGCAGTCCCTCGGCGGCGACATCGAGGCCGACAGCGCTCCCGGTCAGGGGACCACGATGCGCGTGACGCTGCCGACTGCGCGGCCCGAGGGGTCCTACGTGACGCCCCTCCCGCCTTCAAGGGGCCGGCGAGCGCGGGTGCTGTTCATCGACGACGAGAAGCTCGTAGGGTCCGCGTTTCAGCGCGCCCTCTCGCGCTGGCACGACGTCGAGGTCGTGGATACGGCGACGTCGGCGCTCACCCGCGTGAACGCAGGCGAATTGTTCGACGCGATCTTCTGCGACGTCAACATGCCCGTGATGACGGGTCTCGACTTCTACCAGGCGGTCGCGAGCTTGCGCCCGGACCTCGCCGAGCGAGTGGTTCTCGTGACGGGCGTGGGAAACGTCACCAAGGTCAAGGAGTTCTGCGAGAGTCACCGCGTGCCCGTCCTCGAGAAGCCCCTGGACCTCGCGTACGTCCAGGGCTTGCTGGCGGACATGATGCCGAAGGCGGGCGCGTCGAACGCGGACTAGGGACGGGCGGACACGCTAGAATCGGGCGCCTAGCGGAATCCGTCGACGAGCGGGAAGGGGCGGCCGGGCTTGGCGAACAGGTAGCCCTGAAGAAGCTCGCACCCGCTGCTCTGGACGATCTCGCACTCTTCTCGTACCTCGACGCCCTCGGCCACGACGCGCATTCCCATTTCCCTGCAGAGTCCCGTCATCGAACCGATGAGGCGTCGGCGTATGTCGGAGCGGTGGACGTTGCGGACGAGCGACATGTCGAGCTTCACGATCTCGGGTTCCAGGGCGGCGAAGCTCGACAGCCCTGCGTACCCAGCGCCAAGATCGTCGATCGCGATCCGATAGCCGAGGTCGCGCAGCGCGCTGACGCGCATCTGGATGTCGTTGACGCTGTCGATCGTCGAACGCTCCGTGACCTCGAGCACCACGCGCGCCGCGATCTTGGTGAGCGGCGCGTTCTTCTCGAAGAGCGTCGGATCGAGCAGATCGCGCGTGTGCAAGTTGACGAACAGGAGCGCGTCGGGGGCGGCCGCTTCGAACGCTTCCGCGGAGAGCGCGCGGACCCGGCGACCGAGGTCCCAGAGGCGGTCAAGCCGTTCCCCCGCGTAGAGGATCGCTCCGGGGTGGGGAAGGGCGGGCTCGCCCGCACGCATCAGGGCCTCGTACCCGAAGATACGGCCTCTGCCGTGATCGACGATCGGTTGGAAGGCCATCCACATCGTCTCGAGGGCTCGATCGAAGCTCGCCTGCAGGCCGGCGAGGTCACCCGCTTGCCTGTCCTCCTGGCCAAGGAGCTTGAGCGCGTCGCGCTTCATCCGCGCCATCCGGTGCAGACGGTTGGCGCGCTCGATGGCTTTGAGGAGCACCTCCGTGTCGGTCGGCTTCGGGAGGTATTGGAGGGCGCCCAGGCTCACGGCGTCGATCGCCGTCTCGATCGACGGCACTCCGGTCATCAGCAGCACCGGAACGTCGAGGTCGTACGAGCGGACCACTTTCAGCAGCTCGACCCCCGTCATTCCAGGCATGTTGATGTCGCTGAGCACGACGTCGAACGTGCGACGCATGATCGCGCCGATCGCGCCATGGCCGTCGGAGGCGAGCGTCACGTCGTACCCGGCGCCTTCGAGGAGCCGGCGAAGGGCTCGCGTCACCTGGGCGTCGTCGTCCACGACCAGGATGGCGGGGCGCGTTTGCGAGGTACGTTCGGACGCGTCTGACCCCAACCCCGAAGCCTCCGCCGACATCGACGACCCCCTGCGATCGAGAGCGGTGACGTGCCGTGGCTTGGCATCGCCGCCGAATAGGCTCCCGGGATCAGTATATCTCTCGCGGTCAGCGAGAGCAGCGAGTATTTCGTGCTTGGGCCCGGCTTGGTCTCGTCTAGACTCCGCCGGGTCGCGGGGCGCCTCCCCCGGACCTAGCCAAACGTCAGGGTAGTTACATGGGTGAAATGATGAACGTCCGACGCTCGCTCCGGGACCCTCGCGACCCGCGTCTCTGGGCGGGGCAAGTCGCTTGGGGGTGGCGGGTCTCCAGCGAGGGCGCGCTCGAGCGCGACGAGCACGAGGAGAACGTCGTCGCCGTGGCGCGGCACATGCGCGAGAACGGACACACGATCCGAGAGATCGTGCAGTTCTTTCGCGACATGGGGGTCGTGGGGCGCCGGGGCAAACCCATCTGCACGACGCGCGTCTTCGAGATGATCCACGGGGGTCGCAAGAAGCGACGCTCGGCCGAAGGGGCCTGACCGCCGTTTGGGTGTGTGCCGTCCGAGCTCTCGCTTCGCTCGAGCGTGCGGACGGAGAATCCTTACTACGGGATCTCCCTCCATGGGGGCGAGGGGGCGCGCTCCGTCCGGCCGTCGGCGTGTCGCGCGAAGCGGCCCTCCCCGCGAGCGTGGACGGGGTCGTCCGAGGGCCAGGGCCACCCTCCGAAATGACTCGCGCGGTAGTCGACCATCGCCTGCTGAATCTGCGCGCGTGTGTTCATGACGAAGGGACCGTACTGCACGACCGGCTCTCCGATCGGGCGACCTGCGAGAAGCAGTATCTCGCAGACGTCGTCCCCCGCCTCGAGTGACACAGGTCCCCCTCCGCGCACGACGATTGCGGCGCGGCTACGCACGTCGCTGGCGCCGACTCGCATCGGGGCGCCGCGAAATGCGTAAAGCGTGCGGATCGTGCGCGGATCCGCGGCAGGCGGCAGCGTCCACGTCGACCGGGGATCCATACGAAGGGTCCATATCGCCACGCCCGCGTCGGGCCTCGACGCCCACGACTTGGGAGGCGGTGGGGGCGGGCGGAGGTCGTCGAACGCGCCGGCGATGAGGGTCACCTCGGTGCGCCGTCCGCGGCCGTCCTCGAAGGTCCGCCGCGGGATGTCCTCGCTCCACAACATGGCGAAGTGGGGCGCCACGAGCTTGTCCGCGCCTGGCAGGTTGAGCCAGATCTGAAAGAGCTCGAGGGGGTTGGGCTTGGAGGTGTCGAGCAGCGGGAACATCTCCGAGTGGACGATCCCGCCGCCGGCCGTCAGCCACTGCACGTCTCCCGCGCCGAACCGCGCGGTGGCGCCGAGCGAGTCCGAGTGATCGATCATCCCGCGGCGTACGATGGTCACCGTCTCGAACCCGCGGTGGGGGTGCTGCGGAAAGCCGGGGACGACGCGGCCATGGTACATCCGCCAGCCGTCCTTTCCCTCGAAGTCCTGACCGAGCTGCCGGCCGGCGAGCGACGCCGCGGGACCCATCTGCGCGTTTCCGGCCGGGTACGCGTCGTCGTGATGAACGCAGAAGAGGAACGGGTCCGCGGCCTCCCACGGAAAGCCGAGGGGCCGCACGTCGAAGGTCGCTTCGCTCACGATGTGAATGTAGCTCCGTACGAGGCGCCGGCCCGGGGCGAGTGGACGCGTTCGTCGTCGGCAGGGTAGAAGACGCGCGTGCAGAACGTCATCGAGAAGGCCTCCATCCTCCACGAGGCCCTCCCTTACATTCGGCGATTCCACGGGCGGACCTTCGTCGTCAAGTACGGCGGCCACGCGATGGTGGACGCGGAGCTCAAGGCCAGCTTCGCCAAGGACGTCTGCCTGCTGCGCTACGTCGGCATCCAGGTGGTCGTGGTCCACGGCGGCGGACCGCAGATCAACGAGACGCTGGGGAAGATGGGCGTGGCCTCGACCTTCGTCTCGGGCCTCCGCGTCACGGACGACGAGACCATGGATGTCGTCGAGATGGTGCTGGGCGGCAAGATAAACCAAGAGATCGTGGGCCTCATCTGCATGCAGGGTGGCCGCGCGGTCGGGCTCTCGGGAAAGGACGACACTTTCATTCGCGCGCGCAAGATGGCCGGCGTGCGAGCCAGGGGCGCCGGCGGCCAGGAGTCCGTCGTCGACCCGGGCCGCGTCGGCGAGGTCATCGAGATCGTCCCGGACGTGATCGACCAGCTCGTCAAGGCGGGCTTCATCCCGGTCATCTCCCCCATCGGCGTCGACAGGGACGGAAGGTCGCTCAACATCAATGCGGACACCGCCGCGGGCAAGGTGGCCGAGGCGCTGCGCGCGGACAAGCTCATCCTCCTGACCGACGTCGAGGCGGTGAAGAGCGCTCAGGGAGAGATGATTCGATCCCTTACCGCGGGCGAGGCGGTCGATCTCATCGGTCGCGGCGTCATCCACTCGGGGATGATTCCCAAGGTCCAGTGCGGGCTCGAAGCGCTCGCCGGCGGCGTGAAGAAAGTCCACATGCTCGACGGGCGGCTCAAGCACGCCGTACTGCTCGAGATCTTCACCGACCAGGGCATCGGCACCGAGATCGTATCGCGCTGAGCGATGGCGGGGATTTCCAAGACGGACGCCTGGATGCTCGCGGGGGCGACGACGCTCGCCATGACGCTGAGCTACGTCGACCGACAGGCGTTCTCGCTCTTGGCGCCGCGCATCACGGAGGTCTTCCACATCTCGGAAGCGGGTTACGGGCGGCTCGCGTCGGCCTTCTCGATCGCGTATCTCGCGGGGGGCCCCGTCGCGGGCCTCGTCATCGATCGTGTCGGCGCGCGCCGGGGACTCCTCGGCGCGGTGCTCGTGTGGTCCGTCGTCGCCGCGGCGCACGCCGTCGCCCCGGGTGTGGCGGCGCTCTTCGCGTTGCGCCTGGCCCTCGGATTGGCCGAATCGCCCACGTT
>DATGJA010000772.1:0-3120 GCA_035295445.1 Polyangiaceae bacterium
CACGTTGGCGTCGATGGTGAAGATCGTGTCGCTTCGCGCGCCGAAGGGTAGCGCCCGTTGCCCGACGTACGTGACGCCGGCGCTGAGCGCGCCGCGGAAGGGGTCGCCGCGGACCTTCCACGGCAGGTCGTGCCACACGGCGGTGTCCGAGCGCACGACGACGTCCGGCACGTACGGGACGAGCAGGTGCGTGTCGTCGAACGTCGACTTGACGAAGGTCACGTTCGCCGATTCGTCGAACCAGTCCCCCGTCGCCCGGACGGCGCCGACCCACCCGGTGCGCGTGGTTCCGACGCCGATCGTGTTTCGCCCGACGGTCTGATCGAAGATGTAGTCGCGGTCGACGTGCGTCGAGAAGAAGACCGACCGCGCGACGAGCACCATCGGCCCGGCCTGCCCGGCGTAGGCCGCGCCGCCCTCGTACGCCTGGATCCCGGCGAAGGACGCATTGGTGCCCTGCGTGACGTAGACCGGGTCGATCGATCGCACGCCCTGCCCGTAGCTGGCGGAGAACGTGAGCCGCTCGAAGGGTCCGACGATGAGCGACGCCTTGGGCAGCAGGGCCGTCGAAGCCGTATCGGCCCGCTGATTCGGATCGCGGTAGAAGCCGTGGTCCTGCTGGGAGAGACAGCTCGTGTCGCCGGGAGGGTTGGTCGGCGAGGGGTTGTCGATGGACTGGACCGCGCAGAGGTTGTTCACGTCGAAGGCGAAGACGTCCCCGCGGAGCCCGCCTCGCAGCGCCAGCCAGCGCGCGGCGCGCAGGTCGGCGGCGCCGTACAGGCCCACGTCGCCGAGGTTCGACGCGTAGTTCGTGTCGGTGTGATACGGAATGATCGATTGCGAAGAGGCGAGCTCCTCGACGCGCTGCTGGATGCCGCCCGCCTGGTCGTAGCGCGCGAAGTAGCCGATCTCGAGCTCCTGCGGCAGGTCGGCGACCTTGGCGCGATAGCGCGCCCATCCCCGCGCGCCCATCGTCGTCTCGTCGACGTTGAGATCGATGAGGTCACCGCGCTGCGGGTGCAGGTTCTGCCACGGCTCCTGAACGTCCAGGAGGAAGCCCGTGAAATTCTCGCGCAGGCGCATCGTCCGTTTGATGAGGAAAAGCTGCTGCGCGAGCGTCGTGTCGCCGGTCGTCGTCTCCAGATCCGCCGCGATCGACGCGCGAAACGAGTCGCCGCCCTGCCCGCGATCGTAGGTGTCGTAGAAGCCGACGCGCCCCGCCTCGAAGTCGTCCTCGCGGAGGACCCCCGCCGCCTGGTAGCTCGTCGTGTAGACCTGCCCGGCCAGCCGATAGGTGCCCCGCTCGCCGACCTTGCCTTCGTACTGCGCGTACCCGCTGGCGCGCTGGGCCGCGCGGTTCTGCCCGAAGCCGTCGGTCCTGTACGCCTCCGCCGCGCCGAACGTGTGGATGCTCTCGTCCTTGGGACCCCACATGAGGAGCCCGCGCTGCGTGCCGAAGCTCCCCGTCGTGTACTTCGCGGTGAGACCTCGCTGCTCGAGGCCGAGCTCGTAGTCGGCGCTCCCGGCGACCGCGTAGTTGCCCTGGCGGGGGTCGAACGGACCCTCGACGACGCGAAGCCGCTGCACGAGCTCCGGGATCACGAAGTGCGTGTCGGCGTAGCCGTTGCCGTGCAGGTTGCCGCTCTCGTTGATGGGGACGCCGCCGACCGTAAACTCGATGTCTTGCCCCTCGCGCGCGTCGAAGCCGCGGAGAAAGACCTGCTCGGCGTGCCCTTCGCCGCCCTCGTTGGTCAGAAGAATGCCGGGCGCGAGCTTGAGCAAAGCCGAGGCGTTCTCGTGCGGCACGTCGCGCAGCGCGCCGACGCGCAGGTTGAAATCCGACGCGCCCACGCTGGGCGGCGTGGCCCTCCCGCGCACGCTGACCTCTTCCACGGATGCGGTCGGGGCGGGCGTGGGAGCAGCCGAGGGCGGCCGCTTCTCCTCCGGGACGGCGGGTTGCGCCGGCATCTCGGTGATGCCCGGCTCGGGCGGGGGAGGCGCGACGATCTGGGGAGGCGGGGCCGGCGGGGCGAAGTGGAACGGCACCCGGATACGGCTCGCGACGGGCTTGCCCGCGCGCATCGCCGGCACGAAGGTCCACTCCCGCGCCGCGACGACCGCGGCTTCGTCGAGATCGTCGCCGCCCGACTCGACGACGTCGACCTTCGAGACGTGTCCGTCGGCGTCGACGGTCACGTTGAGCACGACGTCGGCGTGCTTGCGCTCCTGCAGGGCCGAGGGCGGGTACACGGCGTCGACGTGGTGAACGACGACGGGCGGCGTGACCTCCGGCGGGGATTGCGCAGCCGCCCGCGTCGACGCAAGGACGAGCCACCCCATCCCGACGAAGGCGGCTACGGCGGCGCGGAGGCTCATCGACGAGGTGCCAGACGGTATAACGAAGTTGATACCATCGCAACGTGATCGGACATGGATCCGTGACGTATTCCGTCGCAGACCTCAGAACGACGTCTTATTCGGCGGCGTGCGGTCGACGCGGGAGGTCAGTCGGGTCGCGCCAGTCCCCGGAGGCCGCTCGAGGACACCCAGGCCTCGAAGGTCCCGAACCGAACGCGCGTCGAGGCGCCCCGCTCACCGACGATCTCCACGCGCGCCCCCTCGGGCAACGGCGTCGCGCCGGGCAGGGCGAGGCCCCGCTCGTCGGTCGGGCGCTCGTTCGTCGCCACGACGACCGCCTCGCGCAGATTGAACCGGTCGTGGCGAGCCGCGAGCGTGAACGCCACCGTCACCGCCAGCCCGGGTGCGGCCACGCCCGCGCAGAGGCCGCCGGCCACCCGGACGCGCCGGGGGGCGCCCAGCCACCGCACGAAGAGGCCGAGACCCAGGACGACCGACATGAGCACGGCCAGACCGCACCACACGTCCTCCGTGAGCAGCCCCGCCACGGTGCGCGCGAGCGAACGGCCCGGATCGACCTGCACCGGTTCGCCCGCCCGAAGGCGCCGCTTCGCGACCTCGCCGCGCACGACCACGAGGGCCCGCGAGGCGTCCTCGACGAGGCGCGGATCGGACGTCAGGTCGCGCGCCTCCTCGAACCCCTGGACCGCGCGACCCAGGTCGCCTGGCACCTCCGCGCCGATCCGGACGCGCATGGCGTAG
>DATGJA010000773.1:0-17717 GCA_035295445.1 Polyangiaceae bacterium
GCGCGTCACCTCCGCCGCGAACGCGTTCAGCTGGTCGACCATCTTGTTGATGACGTCTTTGATCTGCAGAATCTCGCCCTTCACGTCGACGGTGATCTTCCGCGTCAAGTCGCCCCCCGCGATGGCGGACGCCACCTTTGACACGTCGCGGAGCTGCACGGTCAAGTTGGACGCCATCGCGTTGACGTTGTCGGTCAAGTCTTTCCACGTCCCGTAGACCCCTTTGACGTCCGCCTGGCCGCCGAGCTTCCCCTCGGTGCCCACCTCCTTCGCGACGCGGGTCACCTCCGCCGCGAACGAGTTGAGGGTGTCGACCATCGTGTTGATCGTGCTCTTGAGCTCGAGAATCTCCCCCTTCGCGTCGACCGTGATCTTCTGCGACAGGTCCCCCCGGGCGACGGCGGTGGTCACCTTCGCGATGTTGCGGACCTGCGTCGTCAGGTTCGCGGCGAGGACGTTCACGTTGTCCGTGAGGTCTTTCCACGTGCCCGACACGTCTTTGACCTCGGCCTGACCGCCGAGCTTGCCCTCCGTCCCGACCTCCTTGGCGACGCGCGTGACCTCCGCCGCGAAGCTCCGGAGCTGATCCACCATGACGTTGATCGTGCTCTTGAGCTCGAGGATCTCGCCCCGCGCGTCGACGGTGATCTTCTGCGACAGGTCACCCTTCGCGACGGCCGTCGTGACGTTCGCGATGTTGCGGACCTGCGTCGTCAGGTTCGCGGCGAGGACGTTCACGTTGTCGGTCAGATCCTTCCACGTTCCCGACACGCCGGGCACCTCCGCCTGGCCGCCCAGACGGCCCTCGGTTCCGACCTCCTTCGCGACGCGCGTCACCTCCGCCGCGAAGCTCCGGAGCTGGTCCACCATGACGTTGATCGTGTTCTTGAGCTCGAGGATCTCGCCCTTCGCGTCGACCGTGATCTTTTGCGACAGGTCGCCGTTGGCGACCGCAGTGGTCACGTTGGCGATGTTGCGAACCTGCGTCGTGAGGTTCGCCGCGAGCCCGTTCACGTTGTCGGTCAGGTCCTTCCACGTGCCCGACACGCCGCGCACCTCCGCCTGGCCGCCGAGCTTGCCCTGCGTGCCGACCTCCTTCGCGACGCGCGTCACCTCCGCCGCGAACGCGTTCAGCTGGTCGACCATCTTGTTGATGACGTCCTTGATCTGCAAGATCTCGCCCTTGACGTCGACGGTGATCTTCTGCGTCAGGTCCCCACCGGCGATCGCCGAGGCGACCTTGGAGACGTCGCGCAGCTGCACGGTGAGGTTCGACGCCATCGCGTTGACGTTGTCGGTCAGGTCCTTCCACGTGCCGAGGACGCCCTTGACATTGGCCTGGCCGCCGAGCTTGCCCTCGGTGCCCACCTCCTTCGCGACGCGCGTCACCTCCGCCGCGAACGAGTTGAGCTGATCGACCATCTTGTTGATGACGTCCTTGATCTGCAGAATCTCGCCCTTCGCGTCGACCGTGATCTTCTGCGTCAAGTCGCCGCCGGCGATCGCCGTCGCGACCTTGGACAGGTCGCGCCACTGCACGGTGAGGTTCGACGCCATCGCGTTGACGTTGTCGGTCAGGTCCTTCCAGGTCCCGTAGACACCCTTGACGTCGGCCTGGCCCCCCAGCTTCCCCTCGGTGCCGACCTCCTTCGCGACGCGCGTCACCTCCGCCGCGAACGAGCGCAACGTGTCCACCATCGTGTTGATCGTGTTCTTGAGCTCGAAGATCTCGCCTCGCGCGTCGACCGAGATCTTCTGCGACAGGTCGCCGTTGGCGACGGCGGTCGTGACCTTGGCGATGTTCCTCACCTGCGCGGTAAGGTTGGCGGCAAGGCCGTTCACGTTGTCCGTCAGGTCCTTCCACGTCCCGGAGACGCCCTTGACGTCGGCCTGGCCCCCGAGCTTCCCCTCGTTGCCGACCTCCTTGGCGACGCGCGTCACCTCCGCCGCGAACGACGAGAGCTGATCGACCATCACGTTGATGGTGCTCTTCAACTCCAGGATTTCGCCTTTCGCGTCGACGGTGATCTTCTGCGAGAGGTCTCCCTTCGCCACTGCGGTCGTCACCTTCGCAATGCTGCGGACCTGGGCGGTGAGGTTCGCGGCCAGGCCGTTTACGTTGTCGGTCAAGTCCTTCCACGTGCCGGACACGCCGCGCACGTCCGCCTGACCGCCGAGCTTGCCTTCGTTGCCCACTTCCTTGGCGACGCGCGTCACCTCGGCTGCGAACGAGTTGAGCTGATCGACCATGCTGTTGACCGTCGTGCCGATGCGCAAGAACTCGCCGCGCACGGGGCGGCCTTCGATCTCGAGGGCCATCTTCTGCGTGAGGTCGCCGCGGGCGACGGCGGTGATGACGCGCGCCACCTCGTTCGTCGGTGCGACGAGGTCGGCGATCAGCTGGTTGACGGACGTCATGCACGTGGCCCACGAGCCCCTGGCGGGCCCGACGGACGCGCGCTCGTGCATCCTGCCTTCTTGCCCGACCACGCGTCCCACGCGAACGAGCTCCCGCGCCACGTGCTCGTTGAGGCCCAGAATGTCGTTGAGGAGCTCGCCGGCGCGACCGAGAATTCCGTCCTTTGGATTGTCGAATCGGGCCGAAAAATCACCCTGTTTGACGGCCTTCAGTACTTCGACCAGGTGATCGATCTCGAATCGACTCTGGTCGGACAAGCGCTCCCATTCGCGGATTCGCGCGCGCGCGTCGGACGCGGACTCCTTGCGCGGCACGGCTTCACGCGCCGGTGAGGCGAGCCGAGCTTCGCGACCCTTGGTTCCGTTCACGCTTCGCGCACGATGGGGACGCGGCTCTGCGTTGGGCAGATCGAGCCTGGAGGCCATGTCGCGCTCCTCTCCAAGAGGATCTAATTATCGCAGCGGTCGACTCGCCTCAAGCCTGCAGAGCGCAAGACCCGCGTGCAAACGCGGGGAATGTCTTGCGAGCGCGGCCGTGACGGACCGAGAACGACGAAGACGACCCGACGGGAGGTGAGGCAGATTTGCAAAGCGAGGCACGAAGGACGACCGACCGGGAGGGCGCAGGGGTGCGCAGGTACGCCACCCGCGGGCACGTCCAATGCAGCACGTCCAATCCGGAAAGGACGGGCGATGCTCTATTGGGGAGTCGTGTTCTTTTGCATGGCGACGGTGATGGCGGTCCTCGGTTTCCTCGGTCTCGCGGCCGGAATCACAGGCATCGCGAAGATCCTATTTGTCGGCTTCCTGGTCGTGGCGGTCACGTCGCTGCTCCTCGGCCGCCGGCCGGTGCGATGACGCGGAGCGCCAGCGGCGCGAAGAACGGAGGAAGAGAATGGTCCGGATGCTTGGGTCACGGGTGGCTGTGGGCGCGCTCGCCACGGGCGCTGCGGTTCTCGTGGCGGCCCCGACGGCAAGCGCCGACGACGAATCGTCGCGGCACGAGGAGCATCACGGGGGGGGGCTCGACATCGGGGCCGGAGCGGAGGGCGCGGCCGTCGTCGACACACCGCACACGACGAGTGGAAACTCGCTGGGCGGCGGAACCGGCTTCAAGGTCCGGCTGGGCTCCCAGTTCCACGTCCCGCTGGTCCGTTTGACGCCGGAGCTCGCCTATGGCTATGAGCATTTCTTCGCCGTCGACGATACGGGGACGACGTTCGACTGGAACACGCACAGGATCATGGGCGGAATCCGTCTGGGCCTCGGCGAACTCATCGTCCCGAACCTGTACGGGCACCTCGGTTACGGATGGCGCAGCACGGCCGACCCGACCGTACCCAGCGCGGGCGGCCTCGCGTTCGACGCGGGCGTGGCCCTGGACCTCCACCTGATTCCGCACTTGAGCTTCGGCCCGCACGTCGAATACGCGATGATCGACGCGTCGCCGTTCGTCCCGCAGTGGCTCGCGCTCGGCGTCCACGCCGATCTGGTCCTGTGATTCAGGAGAGCGCGGCCGGATCGCTCGTGCCGTCGGGCGTCGCGGTCGGTTCGTCCTCGCCGTGCTCCCAGCGCTCGATCTTGCGGTGCAGGGTGCGACGGTCGATCCCGAGAACCTCCGCCGCGCGCGACTTGTTGCCGCCGAGGAGCGAGAGCACGCGCTCGACGTAGCGTCGCTCGACCTCGGCCAGAGACACGATCTCGGCCGCCTCGTTCGCCGTGACGGCGAAGTGATCCGCCCGGTACGCGCGGATCTTCTCCGGCAGGTCTTCTACCGTGATCTCGTCGTAGCGCGCGAACGCCACGGCTCGCTCGATGCAGTTCTCGAGCTCGCGCACGTTGCCGGGCCACCGATAGGCCACGAGCTTCTGCGCCGCCTCCGTCGAGACCCCGCGCGGCCCCTTGCCGTTGCGCTCGGCCTGGCGGGCGAGGAAATGCTGGACGAGCTCGAGCACGTCCGACGACCGCTCGCGCAGGGGCGGCACGTCGATCCGCACCACGTGGATGCGGTAGAAGAGGTCCTCGCGAAAGCGTTTCTCTTCGACCTCTTCCTCGAGATCGCGGTTCGTCGCGGTGACGAGGCGAGCGTCGAACGCCACTTCGTTCATCGCGCCCACCGGACGAACCTTTCTCTCCTGCAGCGCCCGCAGCAGCTTGACCTGCATCGGCAGCGGCATCTCGCCGACCTCGTCGAGGAAGAGCGTCCCGCCGTTGGCTTGTACGAAGAGCCCCGCCCGCTCCGACTTCGCGTCGGTGAACGCGCCACGCGCGTGGCCGAACAGCTCACTCTCGAGGAGCGCGGCAGGAACGGCGGCGCAGTTGATGGCGACGAACGGACCGTCCCGCCGACCGCTCATCGCGTGAAGCCGCTTCGCGACGAGCTCCTTGCCGGTCCCCGTCTCGCCGTGGATGAGGACCGACGCGTCCCCCTCGGCGACGCGCGCCATCGTCTCGTGCACGCGGCGCATGGCCCGGCTCGACCCGACCATGCCCGACGGGGTCGACGCCGCGTCGACGGCCTCACGCAATCGCTTCAGCTCGACGTTGAGCTTGTGATGCTGGGCGGCGCGACCCACGGCCAAGAAGAGGAGCTTGGGGTCGATGGGCTTGGTGACGAAGTCGTACGCACCGACGCGTATCGCGGCGATGGCCGTCTCCAGCGTTCCCTGCCCGGTCACGACGACGACTGGCAAGCCCGGCCGTGTCCCCGCGACGCGCTCGCATACCTCCGTGCCGTTCATCTCGGCCATGCTGAGGTCGGTCAGGACGACGTCGAAGTCCTCCTGCTGGAGGCGTTCGAGGGCCGTCTTCGCCGATGTGCACGCAACGACCGTGGCGGACTGCTCTTCGAGCGCCTCGGTCAGGAGATCGCACACGTCCTTCTCGTCGTCGATTAGGAGGACTCGGGCTTCCATCTCTATCTCCGTACTCCAAGCATGACCGACGCGCGAGGGCGCGCGCGCCTTTCCCAACGATTGAGTGGGGTGACATTGTCGCCTCGACGGACGCAAGGGCGCCTCGAGCGTCTCCTCGTCCTCGGAGTGAGCCCGCGGCCGAAGGGCCCCTTGCGGGCGCTACCGGCGATGGCGCGGCGCGTGCTCACGCGTGCTCCACATGGACTTGGAACCGGGCCTTTTCATCTCCGAGCATATCCAGCTTCGCAAGCTCATCGGTGAGGGAGGCATGGGCGAGATCTGGGAAGCACATCACGTTCCCCTGCGACGGCGCGTCGCGGTGAAGTGCCTCGCCTCCGCCCTGGCCGAGAACTACGACATCCTGCAACGCTTCGCGACCGAGGGGCAGACGGCGGCTCGCTTGCCGAACGAGCACGTCCCCCAGGTGTTCGATTCGGGCATGCTGCAGGGCGGCCGGCCGTACATCGTCATGGAGCTTCTCGCGGGGGTCGAGCTGCAGCAACGCTTGCGCGAGAAGCCGCCGCTGACCCTCTCGGAGACGGCGCGTCTCGTGGAGCACGTCTGCTCGGCGCTGTCGGCAGCGCACGCCCTCGGGATCGTCCACCGCGACATCAAGCCAGAGAACATCTTCCTCGTCGGGCCGCCGGGGGGCCCCTTCGTCGCCAAGCTCCTCGATTTTGGGATCGCCAAGACGCCGGGCGCGTCGGACGCAAAGTCGGTGACGTGCGTCGGGGCGGTGCTCGGCACACCGAGCTACATGAGCCCGGAACAGCTCGTCGACCCGAGCAGCGTCGACTCGCGCGCGGACCTGTGGTCCCTGGCGGTGGTCGCCTATGGCTGCTTGACCGCGGAGCTTCCCTTTCCCGGCGACACGCTCGGCGCGCTATGCCTCTCGATCCAGCGCGGCGTCTTCCGGGACGCGAGCGCGCTACGGCCCGACCTGCCACGGTCGCTCGACGCGTGGTTCAAGACCGCGCTCGCCGCGAAGCCGGAGGATCGCTTCGCCTCGGCGGCCGAGTTCGCGCGGACTTTCGCGGAGGCGGCGCGCGCCGAGGTCGTCGTCGCCCGCCCCGACGCGGACGCGGTCAGGGCGAGGATGCCGCGCGCCAAGGGCCGTCTCGAGCTGCCCTGGCCCAACACCCTGCCCAGTTCGCGCCGGCCGAGGCGCCGTCCCGGCCGCGCGTGGACGTTCGTCACGGCGGCCGCCTGCGTCGCGGCGACCGCGCTTGCCTGTTCGGGATACGCGCCGGCCCTGCGAGCCTCCGCCGAATCGAAGGCCGCCGTGTGGACGGCGAACGTCACGCGATGGCTCGCGGCTGGCGCGGCCACGGAGACGGACCCGCCCGCGGCGGGCGAGGACCGAGTGCCGGAGGTTGCCCCCGCGCTCACGGACGCCGACGGGGGCGTCTCGCTGTCCGTCGGACGTCCCGACTCCCGCGTGAGCAAGAGCATGTTCGAGCGCGGCGGCGCGTTCGCTCGCGATTCGACGCGTTGACGCGGGGGGTGGCCACCATCGCGCGATAACGCACGGTGTCGAAGCTTGCCGCCCGTCTCATGGAGCGGGCGGCGAGGCACGGTCCGGAACGCACGCATTTGCGAGAGACAACCGGGGTGCGCTCGGGCTAGGAGTGTCGGCCCCAGGAGAACGCATGCGCATTCCGGCCATTCTCGCGATCGTCGCCGCCGTCGTCGGTTGTTCCAAGGAAGAGGCCAAGCCTGAGGCCCCCGAGGCGAGCGCCGCGCCGCCACCCTCCGCCGCCCCGGCCCCGACGCCCAGCGCGAGCGCGGCTCCGAGCGCCGCCCCCAGCGCGTCAGCGGAGGAGGCCGAGCCGCACCACGACTGTCCGGCCAAGTCGACGGGCATCGGCAGCTTCACCAAGCCGTGCGAGGCCAAGGGCGGCGTGCGCCTGATGAAGGTGTTGTGGAAGAAGACGGACGACAAGGGCCCGAGCTTCTCGATCAAGAACGTCGGCACGCAGACGATCCTCTACGGGAAGATCGCAGTCTACTTCTACGACAAGGCCGGCAAGCAGCTGGACGTCTCGGACGACAGCGAGACGCCGCCGAAGACGCGCCCGTTCCATACCTGCGGTGGGAACATCTTCCAGGGCGTGATGAAGCCGAACGAGAGCGCCGTCATCACCTTCTCCTGCGTCCCGAAGAAGGTCATCCCCGACGGCACGGCGACCATCGAGGGGGAGATGCAGATGGTCGGATTCGCCGATTCGAGCGAGAAGAAGAACGATTTCTACTGGCGCAATGTGGATCTGACGCCGAACGCGCGGTCCAAGGGCGGGGTCAAGTAGGGCTCCTCGGCGCCCGGCGGCGTAGACTCTCCACATGGTCGCCGCGGCGCCCGCAGGCTCGAGCGAAGCGAGAGATCGGGCGACACACCCCACACCCGCGCTCGCCGCGGGCTCGCGCACCGGTCGCGCCTGGGGAGAGTTTCTCCTCGCGGGCGGCATCACGCCCTTGCTCTACCCGCTGTCGTGGCTCTTACGGCGAAAGTTCGGGATCGACGGCCCCGATCTGGCGGTCGGCTTCTTGATGTTCCACGCCGCCTTCGTCATCAACGACCCGCACTTCACGGTGACGTATTGCCTCTTCTACCGCGGGTTCCGGGCGCGCGCGTTCGGCGGCGCGATCGACCCGTGGCAGCGGGCTCGCTACGTGGCGGCGGGGGTCGTCGCGCCCGTCGTCCTCGCGGCGTGGGGGGCGGCCGGCCTCGCTTCGAGCTCGCCCGCCGTCCTCGGGGCGCTCATCCAGGGCATGTTTCTTCTGGTCGGCTGGCACTACGTCAAGCAGGGCTTCGGCGCGATGATCGTCCTCTCGGCGCGGCGCGGCGTCCGCTTCACGGGCCGAGAGCGGCTCGCACTCCTCGCGCACTGCCTGGCCGGCTGGGCGTACGCGTGGGCGAGCCCCGCCGACCTCGGGACGGAGGTCGAGGAGAAGGGCGTCGTCTTCGTCACGTGGGTACACCCGGTCTGGCTCGAGCGGCTCACGCTGGCGGTGCTCTTCGGCACCGCGGCGGTTCTCCTCGGGGTGCTCGTGCAGAAGTGGCGGCGCGAGGGGCCTCTGCCGATTCTGACCCCGCTCACGGCGATGCTGTGCAGCGTCTGGGCGTGGTCGATCTACTCGAGCATCGATCCGCTCGTCGTCTACGTGGTCCCCGCGCTCCACTCGGTGCAGTACCTCTATTTCGTGTGGCTCTTGCGCGGCAACGAGGCGCGCGAGCGCGAGGGGCCCCCTTGGTTCGACAAGCCGGTGCGCGTGCGCCTCGCAGGCCTCGCGGTGTCGGCGCTCGTCCTCGGGTGGCTCCTCTTCCACGGCGTTCCGTCCGTGCTCGACGATCTGCTGGTGCCGAGGCGGCGGCGGTGGGTACCGCCCCTCGGCAGCACGCCGTACCTCGCGTTCTTCTATACGTTCGTGAACATTCACCACTTCGTGATGGATGCGGTGCTCTGGCGGCGGGAGAACTCGGAGACGCGGTATTTGTCGCAGGGGGTGGCGTAGGGGCGGCCTTCGACCTTCGACCATCGACCCCAGACCGCGCCTCGGTATCCGTGTGAGTCGCGATCGTGAGCCTGTCGGAGGTCTCCCTATCGCTGCGAATCGCGATCGTAAGCCGGTCGGACGCCCCCGTATCGCTGCGAACCGCCGTCGTAAGCCGGTCGGACGTCCCCCTATCGCTGCGAATCGCGATCGTGAGCCGGTCGGACGCCCCCGTATCGCTGCGAACCGCAGTCGTGAGCCTGTCGGACGTCTCGGTGTCGCTGCGAACCGCGGTTCGTGAGCCGGTCGGACGGCCCTCTTTCGCTGTCGATCGCCATCGAGGCGCTCTCGAATCGCATGGTTCCGCCGTCGATCGCGATAGAGAGCGTGACGGCCGCAGTGGTTCGCGATCGTCCCGAGGTCGAGAGCGTGAGGATCGATACGATTTGCGATCCGGCCGAGATCGTGGGGCTGACGGTCGGGATGGTTGGCGATCAAGCCCTGGTCGTTGGCGAGACAGTCCGGGTGGTCAGCGATCCGACCGCGATCGAAAGCGTGACGATCGCGGTGGGTGGCACGGCCGGGCTCTTTGGCGACACTTCGGACCGGGAGCCTGGACGACCTCGACCCCGTTGAAGGCTCTACGCGAGGGGCATCCCCATCTCGACGAGCTCTCGCTGACGGAGCGGCAGCTCTTCTCGAAGAAAGAACTCATCGAGCTGGGGCGGCGTCACGCTCGTCCCGGCGAGCATCGCGTGGACCTGACCGCGGTGATGGATCTGGTGCTGAAAGAGGTGAAGAAGGACGTCGCCCGCTCGCTCGATCTGGACGTGATCGCCGCGCTCGAGCGCCAGCTCGATGTCGAGCTCGTTCTCGCTCCGGAACCCTTCGACCAGGGCAACGAGTCTTCTGTCGACCTCCCGCTGCGCCTGGCCCAGCGGCCCGAGCTGCGCGAAGGGCTCTTCCGGATCGAACACGCCGAGGCCGCGGCCCTCCCGCGCCAGCGCGTCGACGTAATACCAGTCGACCGTGAGGATATGGTTCAACGTCTTGAGGATGCTCGGAAAGAAGCTCGTACGCGTCGCCTGCAGGGCGTCTTCCGACAGCCCGGCACAAGCGGCGAGCAGCCGGTGGTTCGACCATGCGTTGTTCCTTGCCATCGCGCGAAGCATCCAGAGGGAGGTCATGGCGAAGAGACGCGTACCATGACCGCCGACCTTCGCCTCCCCCCCCCCACGAGCCGTTACTGCGCGGGCGCTCCCTCCCTCACTCCACGCGCTCTAGCCGAATGTCGACCGTCCCGGCGAGAAAGCCGGCGGTAGGAAACGACAGCTGTCCTTGCATCATGTTGCCGTCGACCGCCAGCTCGAAGCGACGGAAGGGGATCGTTCTTGCGTTGCACGCGCCCCCATCGCAGACGCAGAAGGATCCGCCGCCAATCGTCAGGTCTTGCGAATTTTGCGTCGAATGTTGAAGCACGCAGTAGCTTTGAAAAAGCTCGGAAGGGACGAACGCGAGGTCGAGAACACCGCCGGTCAGGCTCGAAGACACCAGCGAATAGGAGAATCCGGGAAACGGCCGATCTCCCAAATTTGGATTGAGGGGCCCGAACGGAGTCGTTTGACCGTTGGGCTCGACGAATGCGGTCGGCTCCGGCGGATAGGGTTGCATCGGATCCGTGGCCGGAGGCGGCGGCGTGTCGTCGCCGAACGTGATCGTGCCTACGACCGGGTTCGTCGCCGCATTCAGGATCAGGACGACCTTCTCCGGCGCTGAGACGGAAGGGGCGGCGGCGGAGACCGTGGCGCCTCCGTCGTATCCCGGGGGGTAGCTGACGGTCATGTCGGATTGCCCGATCCAGACCGTTGCTCCTGCCGTGAGGCCCGATGGCGTGGCGCCCTGGACGTCCGGCCCTCCGTCCTCGGCCGCGCTCGCGTCGAGCGGGCTCTCGCCCGGGACGCTTGCGTCGGGCGCGCTCGACGTGGCGGGGCCGCCTTCGAGGCGATTCGCCATCCCGCCATCATTTTTTGCCCCCGCCGACGACAACGGCGCCGTCGTCCGGCCGCCGCAACCGACGACCACGAGCAGGGCGGCGAGACGCGCGACGGGGGTCACTGTGCCACCCGTAGGAAGGTGATTGGACTCGAGGAGGCCCCGACGCCGTCGTCGATCGTCCCCCGGAGGGTTGTCCCCTCGATCGCCAAGGAAACGTTCTCCTCTCCGCTTCGAACGTCGGCGTGGCATTCGGTCGCCGAGCACTCGCACACGCTGCGGCCACACCCGGGCAAACTGCCGCTGTATGTCCCAGCGTCGTCGAGGCAGACGCAAGGCTCGGAGAATCCATTCGCGTCGATGCACAGGGCGGTGTCGGTGGCGGTCGAGCAGAGGTCCAGCTTGCCGACGTCGGTGTTCGCGGGAGTCGCTGTCTCCGGCGCGCATCGGTAGACGCCCTGTCCCCGCACGTTTCTGGCGTAGGGCGTCTGCAGGGCGCACCAGCCGGTCCAAAGATCGAGGGACGAGAACCAGAAGGAGAAGTTGCCGCCCCCGACCACGCCGTCGAGGATTCGGAAATCGACGCCGGCCGCCACGTTCGCTTCGAGCGAAAAGTAGTCGGAAGGAGACACCCCCGGCGGATAACCGACGTTCGGGTCCGTCGCCGGCGGGAACGGGCCCTGCGGCGGCGTGCTCGCGTTCGCCATGGGGACGAGGCGGATGACGCCGTGAACCGCTCCTCCCGAATCTTGTTGGATGACCATTTGCCGGCACGTGCCGATTCGAGGAGTGCACGGCGCGCCGCCGTAGTCTTCGAGCCAGGCACCGACGAGGCTCGTCGCGTCGCCCCGAATCGTGGTCGCGGGGGGCGGAAGCGATACCGGTTGCGTGAAGTCGCCGGGGACGTTGACGTCGGCGAACGCCGCGGCGCTGGGCAGGCCGCTGTCGATTGCCTGAGCGCCCGGGCCTCCGCCGAGACCCGAATCCGCACTCTCGAGACCCCCTTCATGCGAGGACATCGAGTCGGAGACGCCGGACGACGCGCCCCCGCAGGCCACCAGGAACACAAGGGGCACCCCGCCGTCTCGAAACCCGAAGGCTCTCATCGCTCGCTCCCATATGGCCACGGGCGGGGAAAGCCGTCGAAGAGCGCAAGGGGGCCAAGGAGCAAGCTCCAACCCGACGCCCCGGTGGCGCGGCCCTGACCCGGGCTGCCGCGCGAGACGACGGGGAGCGGCCGCGCTAGATGCCTGACCATGAAGCTCCATCGCTTGCGCTGCGGCCCCCGCGCGCGCAAGGTCCAGGTCTTGCTCGATCTCCTCGGCGCTCGCTACGAGCTCGTCGAAGTGCCGTACGGTCACGTCGTCCGATGAAGCCCGGGTGGCTCGCGGCGGGCGCCCCCCACGTCTGGCGGCCGTACTGTCCCATGAAGACGGCGCCCGAGCCGCTCGCCGTCGCGCGCACCCGCGGGGCGCGCATCGTCCTCGAGGACGGACGGGAGCTCGTCGACGGCATCGCCTCGTGGTGGACGGCGTGCCATGGCTATAACCACCCGCACATCCGCGACGCCGTCCGGGAGCAACTCGAACGCATGCCTCACGTCATGTTCGGAGGCCTGGCGCACGAGCCGGCGTATCGGCTCGCGGCGCGCCTCGCGAGGATCTTGCCCGGAAGCCTCGACCACGTCTTCTTCGCCGAGTCGGGATCGGTCTCGGTGGAGATCGCCATGAAGATGGCGATCCAGTTCTGGATCCATCGCGGCCTCGCCGGGCGGACGCGCTTCGTGTCCTTTCTCGGCGGCTACCACGGCGACACCCTGGCGACGATGACCGTCTGCGACCCGGAGGAGGGGATGCACTCGCTCTTCTCCGGCGTCCTCCCGCCGCAGCACGTCGTCCGGCTGCCCCGCGATCCGGCCGACGAGGCGGCGCTCGACGACCTCCTCGACCGTCACGGGCGCGAGGTCGCGGCGATCCTCGTCGAGCCGAGCGTGCAGGGCGCGGGCGGAATGCTCTTCCATGACGGCGAGGTCCTACGGCGGCTGCGGCGGCTGGCAGATCGCCACGACGTGCTGCTCGTCTTCGACGAGATCTTCACGGGCTTCGGACGCACCGGGCCCCTCTTCGCCTGCGAAGGTGCGGGCGTCGTCCCGGACATCGTCACCCTCTCCAAGGCGCTGACGGGGGGCACGCTCCCGCTCTCGGCCGCCGTCGCGAGCGCCCGGGTGTTCGAGGCGTTCTGGTCCGACGATCCGCGCGCGACTCTCATGCACGGGCCGACGTTCATGGCCAACCCGCTGGCTTGCGCCGCTGCCAACGCCTCGCTCGATCTGTTCGAGGCCGGCACGTGGAGGGCGGAAGTCGCCCGCATCGAGCGCGGGCTGAAGGCCGGCCTGGCCGGGTGCGCCGGGCTGCCGCACGTGGTCGACGTGCGCGTCCGGGGCGCGGTGGGCGTCGTCGAGTTCGACCGCCCGCTCGACGCGCATCGCCTCGGCGCGCGCTTCGTCGACGAGGGGACGTTCATCCGGCCGATGGGTCGGGTCGTCTACCTGACGCCGGCCTTCGTCGTCACGGACGAGGAGCTCGATCGTCTCACGGGAGCGATGGTGCGTGTTCTAGGGTCTATTCCGTTCGCAGGATGAGATGGAAGCCGAAGGGGGACTCGACCACGTCGCTCATCTCGCGGATGTGCAGCTCGAAGGCGGCGTCGGCGAACTCGGGTGCGACGTCCTTGCGCTCGATGGTGCCCATGCTGCCGTCGCGCGTGGCGGCGCCCGACTCCTCGCTGTACTGGGCGACGACCTCCGAGAAGGCCACCCCCTGCTTGAGCTTTTCAAGCGCCTCCGCGGCGCGCAGGCACGCCTGCTCGCGCGTCCGCGTCACGCTCTCCGACGCCCGCTTGGCTCCCGCGTATCGCACGAGCACGTGCTTGACGCTGATTCGATCCGGCTCGGACGCCTTGCGCTCGCGCTTGGCCTCGGCCGCCGCGAGGCACCGTTCCCCAGCGCTCATCGTGGAGGACCCGGACGCCGCGCCGCCCCCCTGCGCACCGCCGCACGCCGCCGCCGCGAGGGCCAGGAGGAGGACGACCGGGCCGCGCGCCGCGTTCATGAGTCGACGCTACCGCCATTCTAGGCGCCGCGGAACCCTCTTACTTGGTCGCGCCGTGCTGTTGCCGGTGCAGTGGCCAGGGCGGCTTGCGTGTTTCGTCTACTGCAGCCCGGCGCAGAGCCCGCCCTGGCAAAGGAGGGGCGCGCAGCATTGCGACGAGTTCGTGCACGATCCGCACTGGCCGCCGTTGCACGCTTGGCCGTTGCAATCGAGGCACGTGTTGCAGCCCGTTCCGCCTCCATCAGAACTGTTAGCGCCGCTGCTTCCGCTCCCGCCGCCACTCCCGCTGCCACTGCTCGAACCGCTTCCCGCGTCGGCGCACGCGCCGCACATTCCGCCGTTGCAGCACGTCCCGGTCGCGCAGTTGGCGTCGATCGCGCACGCCCCCGGGGGCGGAGGAGGAGGCGGTGGCGGCGGCGGAGGAGAAAGGCAAGGGGCGCACGCGCCGTTGTCGCAGCAGAGCCCCGCCGCACATCCGCCCGCGTCCGGCGGTGCGCCGGCTTCGGCGGCCGCGACCGTGCACGTTCCCGTGTACGCCCGCTGGGCCCATTGCCCCAAGTGGTTATTGGTGGTCAGGTCCTGGAACGGCAGCCAGAACGGCGGGTAACTCACGTCCTGGCCAGCCGCGACGCCGTTGGCGTCGAGCTTGATCGGTGCCATCCACAGCTGGGTGCGCGTACAGCCGGGCGAAAGCATCGGCGACGTGAAGTCGCGTGTGCCGTAGGGCGCGGGCTTCGGGCTCTCCTTGGGATAGCAGTTTTGCAGCCCGTCGTTCTCGATGCGCAGGCCATAGTCCCGCGTAGAGCTCATCGTGAGCCAGAGGAGCTTGCCGCCCTTGTAGTCCTGGACGAACGGCGCCCAGCGCGCCCACGAATTGGTCACAAGCCCGGCGTTGGTCGAGTCGTTGTTGAGTTTTGCCAGATCGTCGGGGTTCGGGCTGGCCGTGCCGGCGGCCACGAGCTGCACGCGGGCCTTCGGATTGTGGAAGTTCGGGCCGTCGGCGGCGTAGTTGAAGACGATGAGCGAACCGTCCGGCGAATAGCTCGGGTAGTAGTAGTTTTTCGTTCCGTCGGAGGGGACGAGCAGACTTTCCATGCCGACCTGGTGCGTCGTGTCGCTCCACGGGGTGACGTAGAGGCTGGCCCCCGAGAACCACAGGTCCTGCTGAGGCGCGTTGACCGTCCAGTATCCGGCGTCCGCGCCCGCCGCCCCGCTCTGATTGGGAGCCGCCGCGAACACGACGCTCGAATCGTCTGGGGCCATGTCGGGCGTCGTCCCGCGGATCGCGGCGGGGGGCGTCGGCGTGAGCCCGATGAACCCGGCATCCTGCGCTCGGACCGTGAACGAGCCGTTCGGCGCGACGGAGTTCATCGGGTTCGTCATCGTGACGTGGGAGCCGTCCGAGAGCAGGAACAGCGAGTGCGGGCGGTTCCACGTGTGGAAGCCGGGCTCGAAAGCCTGGCCCTTCATCAGCGTGCCCGTCGTCGCGAAGGTCCGCGCGGCCACGTCGAAGATGTCGGTGTTGACGTCGGTGTACTCGTCGTCGGCGTCGTTGTCGTCGTAGTCGAAGAGCATCTTGCGCCCGTCGCGGGAGATGTCGTGGCAACCGATGCACAAGCCGTTGCCGCCGTACGCCGGCGTCAGGACCGGATCGGCCGCTTGGCCGCGCACACCGAAGTCGTAGCGGAAGACGCCTCCCGAGAACGTCGTCATGCCGGTCCCGATGCGCATCGATGCCCAGTAGTAGAGGGTTCCGACGAGGTCCTCTTGAGCAAAGGAGATCGATCGCGTCGTGCTCGAGCCGGCGTTGGACCCGTCGCACCCCAGCCCCCGGACCTTCACGGTCACCGGGTCGCCGTTTGCGTTGGTCCGAGCCACGTACTCCCATTCCGCGGGGCTGAGCTCGAAGACGCATCCGCCGTTGAGCGCCATGCCCTGGTCGGGCGTAGACCCGACACACGTGGTGTAAATCTTGACGTCGGTGACGGCGTTCTCGAACGAGAGCTCGAACTGCGTGTTGGCGACGGTGCTCGCGCCCGGCAGAAAATGCACTTCGATGACGTTGGTGTTGGGTGGCAGCAGGATGCCGTCGGGCGGGTAGACGAGGGTCGGGTTGCAAGCGGAGTTCGTGGTGGTCCCCCCGCTGCCGAAGGCTCCGGGCGCGCCCCCGGCATCACCGACGCCCCCGTCCGCGGCGCCCGGACCGAAGACGGCTGCCAGCTTGAGGTCCAGCGTCGTCGACGCGGTCACGCCGCAGGTCTTGGCGTTGACGCTGACCTGGCCACCATGGAGTCCCGCCCAGGTGAACGTCGTGCCGCTGAGGGCGCCGAGGTTCGAGCTCGACAGGGTCAGAAAGGACTGTGCGGTGACGTCGCTCGTCGAGCCGTTCGCGTACGTGGCAGTCACCGTGAATGTCTGCGCAAACGGGGTGCCTACGCTCACCGAGGCCGTCGAGTTGTTCGGGCTGATGGCGAGGGACGCCGGCGCGACGCACGGATTGCCGCCGCCGTTCGCCCCGCTGCTCACCCCTGTGCTTGCCCCGCTGCCGGCGCCGCCGCTGCTCGCCCCGCTGCCGAAACCGCCGCTGCTCCCGCTGCTGCTGTCGCCGAGCGAGATGCCTCCTTCGCGGTTCGTCGCATCGACGCTGGCGTCTGTTACGAAAGCGGAGCCCCCGTCGGTTTCGCTCTGGGAGCCACAGCCCTCCGCCCACGCGATTGCCCCGATCAGGACGGAAACGAGCACCCACGACGAGTCGTTGCGACGGACGCCCATGGAAAAACCCCCTCCCAGTATTCCATCGTGCCGACGTGCTCACCGGCCGTCAATGCGCGCAAATCGCATATCGGCCGCGACCCTATGTGGCCCTGGTCACTCGAGTGACCAATTGATGGCGTACGGCGGGCTCGTATCCTGAGCGCGAACGTCGAGGAGCCGCGTGCCGCACACCGAGGGGGTGTGTCGGTGCCGCGGGCGATTGCAATGAATCGACATCATCGGCGCGGGCTGGCAGTCGTCGTCACGCTCTCGACCCTCACGGCCGCGGGACTCGCAGGATGTGGCAGCCAAGGCGGCGTGAGCGTCGAGCCCGTGGAGGCGGGCCCGGATGCGACGGCGCACGAAGGCGGTCACGGGGGCGGTGCTCTCGGCGATGGGAGCGGTGGGACTTCCGGCGAGGTGGGAGGCGGGGGCGACGCCGCTCCCTCGGGCGACTCGGCAGGCGGCAGTCCGTCCGGCGATGGCTCGGCAGGGGCGGACGGCACGAGCGCAGGCATGAATCCCGACGGCAGCGCGGGCGCCGATGGAGCCTCCGGCGGTGGAACGACAGGCGACGGCGGCGGCTCGCCGTCGGGCGACGGGGGCTCCGCGAGCGACGGCGGCAGCGGAGGCATGAGCGACGCCCCCGGCAGCGACGACTCGGGCGGGGACGGAGGTCCGACGAGCGACGGGTCGGGCAGCGAAGGCGGCGCGTCCTGCCTGCGCAACGGGGCGAGCTGCACGAGCTCCACCGAGTGTTGCGGCGGTTCCTGCGTCAACGCCGTGTGCACCGTGCCCTCGTGCATTTCGGACGGACAGGCGTGCTCGAGCGGCGCGAGCTGTTGCAGTGGCGTCTGCGGCGGTTCGGGTGCGTGCGTCCCGCTCAACCCGACATGCAAGACGCTTGGCAACGTGTGCGGCGATGGGTCCGAGTGCTGTTCGCGGCTCTGCGCTGGCGCCACGTGCGCGCCGTCGTCGTTCTGCGGGCAAGCCGGAGAGGTGTGCGCGAGCGCCGCAGACTGCTGCAGCGCGGTTT
>DATGJA010000774.1:0-5236 GCA_035295445.1 Polyangiaceae bacterium
GTCTCCCGCCGACGACTCGGCGAGGGTCCGGTCGACGCCGTGACGCTCGGCGTCCTGCACGATGCCCGCGAAATCGCCCCGCGCGACGCGCGTCGCCCAGCCTTGTTCGGCGCGCGTCGAGGCGGCCTGGCCGCGTTGCGCCGGGGGCTGCGACGGGGAGGGGAAGGCCGGCGACGCGGGCGCTCCCGCCGGCGCCGCGGGGACGGCGCGAGCCGCGGCGGCTTCGACGGCGAGGGCGGTCGTCTCCGTCTGGGCGTTGACGATCGAGAGCGATCGATCGAGGGCGTTCGCGATCAGGTGCTGGCCCGCGGCCATGCGGAGGCCGCCCCCGGCGAGCGGGCCGTCGACCGTGACAGACCCCTTCGTCAGGCGAAGGTCCAGCGTTTGCTCGTTCGCCCGCCAGGCGAGATCGAACTCCGTCCCCGTGACGTGGACGACGTAAGGGCCCGCGTCGAGGGTCCAGGTCGCCCTCGGTCGGGGGCGAATGCGTACGTGGAGGAGACCGCCCTCGAGCATGACGTGCGCGCCGCGCGCCTCGAGGTGGGACACGCGAAGGTGGCTCCCGTGCTCGACCCCGAGCTCGGAGTGATCCGAGAAGCGGACCGCGGCGTCGGAGCCGCCCGCGGCGATGTACCCGCCGTCACCGACCGCGGCGTTCATCACCTCGAACGTGAGCGCGCGGTCGCGCCACGCCAAGACGGCGACCGTCATCGCAGCGAGCACCCCGGCGATCGCCACGGCGTAGCGGATCGACGGTGGGACACGCGGGCGAACGGCCATCTCGCGGACACGTCGCTCCAGCCGCCGCAGCCCCGCCCACGATTCCGGCGGGAAGTCCAGGGCGGTCTGCTCTCGCGCGAGCTCTACCAGCCGGGCGACTGCGTCGTCGGGCGTCGCGGGGGGGTCGGGAGGGCTCATGGGACGGGTCCTGGCTCGAGCCCCGCGAGATACTCGACGAGGGCGGCGTCCCGCTGCGCGCCGACGACGACCCGCCGCCACGCTCGCGCGAGGCGTCGCTTGGTCGTGGCGAGCGACACGCCGAGGGCTGCAGAGACCTCCGTGAGCTCGAGCCCTTCGAGGAACCGGAGGACGAAGGCGGTACGGTCGCCGCTGCCGAGCTGGTCCAAGATTCGGTAGAGGCGTAGCACCGCCTCCCGCGAGTCGAGATCGGCGTCGACCGCGCGCGCATCGGCCGGCTCACCGAAGCGCAACCAGCGAAGCGCGGCCTTGCGGCGAAGCTCGTAGCGTATCGCGTGCGCGGTAATCGAAATGACGAACGCGCGAAGGGCTTGGGGCTCGCGCAGGGTGTGCACGCGCGCGAAGAGCGTCAAGAACACCTCTTGCACGAGGTCGTCGACGTCGTGCTCGGGACCGAACGCGCGCCGGAGCATCCGGTGCACCATGGGGGCGAACCGCTGCCACGCCAGGCGAGCCGCGCGCGAGTCGCCTTGGATGAGGACCCGAGCGATCGACGCGTCGTCCCAATCCGAGCGAGCCGCTTCGCGGAAGAGGAGGACGCGCCCTCCGCGCGAGGCGCTTCCCGGGGCAGCAGCCCGGTCGACTTCTTGGGCAACCTCCCTCATGGCCCATGAGGTGTCATCCGCCGTGGCGGGCGGCTCAAGGGAAATCCGCCGTGGTTCGTCTGCATTGGAAGGATGCAGTGAAGCGCGATTTGGCCCGCCGGCCACGCGCGTCTTCGGGTGTGTCGTCCGAACTCTCGCTACGCTCGAGCTTGCGTCTTCGGGTGTGTCGTCCGAACTCTCGCTACGCTCGAGCTTGCGGACGAAGCAGGAACTACTTCGTCGTGAAGGCGATGTTCACGTCGATCGCCGCGCCGCCCGTGCCCGTCCCGGCGACGTGCACGCGGTATTTCGTTGCCGACTTCAGCGGGGCGTCGCCGTAGAGGATCACCGTGTTCTGAGCCAGCGAGTTGGTCTGCGACGTGATCCACTCGTGCGTGAGCATGGCCCCGCCGTCGACGCTGAATTCGTGCGTCGTGATCGTCGCGCCCTTCGCGAAGACGTGGACGGGATAGCCGCTCGGCCAGCCGCTGGGCGGCGCCGGAGGCGTGGGTCCCTCGTAGGCTCCGTTGAACGAGGTCGGGACGCCGATCTGGCCGTCATACGGATAGGTCACGACGAGGTTGCTCGGCGACGTAGCGCCCACGCCGAAGTCCATCGTGTCGCACTTCGTCGCGGCGCCGTACCCGAGGTCGCGGGTCCAGGGGCTCAGCACGGGCGTGCGATGCCAAACGGAGTCGATCCATTGCTGGACGGCGGAAGCACCGTTGTCGCTGAAGGCCATCGTCTCCGAGTTGGGGCGACCGGTGTACCCCGCATCCTGCTCGCGCGCGCTGAACTGAGCCGCGACGAAGTCCATGCACCCCGAGACCTCGACGTGCGGGTCGGCGATGCAGTTGGAGCTCCCCTGGTTGGCCGCGTAGTACATGCAGTGCTTCGCGGCCGACGTATCGAGCGCGGGCACCAGGGTGGCGCACGGCGATCCCATCGCGGCCCGCGTCTGATTCACCAGGTTGAAGGCGGCGAGCGTGTTGGCGTCGACGCCCGCCGGGGGCGCGCACGAGCCCGCGTCTCCCGCGAGGATGGTCCCGGCCTCGACCGGCGGCGCTGCGCCTCCCTCGTGCGCGTCGGCGGCCCCCGCGTCGCCAGCGGCCGGCGACCCCGACGACGTGTTGCCCGCGTCGAGCCCCGCCGATGCTCCGCCCTCGCCCGTCCCGCTGCCCTGGCCCGAGCTTGCGCCGCTCGACGCGGCGTCGTCCGCCGCTTGGCCCGACGACACGCCCGGCGCTCCCGCGTTGCTCGGAGACGAGTTGCCGCAGCCGCTGGCGAAGGCTGCGAGCGCGAAGGCGAGGGCACGGCGCGTGAGCGGCGAGGGGGTGGAGGGGGTCATGAGTTGGTTGGGCCCGACGGATGCCTCGAGGATGTAAGGAACGAGCTACCCGCTTCGCACAGACGAGGTCACGCAAGTGACCGCGTGCGCGACGCGCGGCTCAACAAAGAGTGGCCCGCGCGAGCGCGAAACGTTCCCCCCGAAGAGGTGCAAGGATCACAATCTACGATACGAGCTTACGACCGTCGGTTCGGAAGCGAGACGGTCGCGTGTCTTTGCGCGCCAGAAACGCGCGGATAGTGTGTACTCATGCGCGGATCAGTCTGGTGCTTCAACTTGTGCATCTTGTTGAGTTGGGCCATCGGACCTGGTTGCGCAGCGGGAGCACCGGCCGACGCCATCTATGGAGACTTGGACGCCGGCGGAATCGTGGCACCCAAGCTGGACGCCACGGCGGACGGCCACCACGCGGGGTCGTCGACCGGATCGGGGAGCGGATCGACGAGCGGCAACAGTAGCGGGAGCGGCTCCGCCGCGAGCGGCTCCGGTGGCAGCACCGGGGACCCGAGCAGCGGCTCGAGCAGCGGGGGCACGACGACCGGCTCGGGCGACGACGGCGGGGGCTCCGGGATGGCCGACGCTGGGGCCGACGGCGGGGATGATGGGGGGGCGCCGGCGTGCAGCGTCCAGAACTGCGGCGGCGGATGCTGCGATCCGAGCGGCGGTTGCCAGACCGGGTCCGGCGACACCGCGTGCGGTACCGGAGGACAGGCGTGCCAGAACTGCACGATGGTGGGCCAGACGTGCATCGGCGGCACGTGCACGGCGCCGATGACGTCGGGATCTTCGTCCGGGTCGAGCACGGGGGCCTCTTCCGGCTCGTCGTCCGGCTCGTCGTCCTGCTCGCCGTCGACGTGCCACAACCTGTGCATCCCGGTCTACCAGGGGTCTTGTTGCAAGTCGGGCGGCGGCTGCGGCTGTCAGGTCCTCATCCCGCCGGGCAAGTGCCAGTAACCACCCCGGAGCGTCTCGTTCGCTTCACGATCGCGATGCTAGAACGCGGCGACGAAGGCGCCGTGCATCCCGAGCGCGATCTTGTGTCCGTCGTCGTCCCCGTCACTGAACTGCCAGAGGGCGGTCGACAGCTTGAGGCGGAACCCGCGTTCGAACGCGAGGGTCGCGCCGAGCGTGTAGCGTAGGATCCAGCTGTGCGTGCCGAGCTGCTCATCACCCACGGGATTGGCGACCACCCGGCCTTCGCGAAGGAGCCCGTCCAAGCGCGCGACGAGGTCGAAGGCAGACGTGATCGGCTGCTCGATCTCGACGTAGGCGCCATGCCTGTACACGGCGTTCGAGCTCGTGGGCGGAGACGCGAACAGCATGGGGTCCGTCGTGTCCATCTCCGTGCGGCGCACCAGGTACTCGAAGCGCACGTTGGTGAGGACCACGCGGAGCGACAGGTCCCCGCCCACGATCGCGTACGATAGGGAGTTGTTCGTGTCGTAGGTGCCGTACATCCCGCTGGCGCCTATCGACAGGTCCGACAGCTCGCCGAGCTTCCGAGTCATCGAGAGCCGCCCGCCCACCGTCGGCACGCCGTTGTTGTCGACGTAGTACGGCGTGCGCGAGAGCACGAAGTTGAGATCGGTCGGGTGCGCGTCGTACGAGCGAAACCCCTGCACGGCGAACGCCGCGTAGTCGACCTGCGTCTGGTCGCCGAACCAGTGCGTCCCGCCGATCTCGAGGCCGTTGTCGGGGAAGGGGCTGGGCACGACGCCGAGGTTCCATTGGCGCATGCGGAGCATCCGGCCCATGTCGTACGGGAGCGGCTTGTCGCTCAGCTTGTGATTGGCGACGTCGTGCCGCAGGTTGAAGCTTCCGAACGACGGGCTGAATCGACCGGCCCGCACGTAGAGCTCGTCGGCGACCCGATAGTCCGCGTACGCCATGTCGAGCTCGAAGCCGTGGCATCCGTAACAGACCTTCAAGTTCGCCGAGAGGTGGTCGGAGACGTCGACCGCCACCTTCGCGTTGGCCTCGAGGGTCAGGCCGTCGAAGCCGTACTCTCCCGCGGTGCCGGGCGAGAGGATGCCGCCCGCCGCGGGCCCCGTGTTCCCCTTGTTGATGTTGCCGCTGGACGTGGGGACGAAGAAGTAGTCGAGCTGCGCGCTTCCCGCGAAGTTGCGGTCCACCGCGTATGCGCTCCACGAGACGAGAACGAGCGCCCCTGCAACGCAAAGCGACGCCACAGGCAGGTGCTTGCGCGTCATCCGCCGTCCTCCCCCGCTGTCGGCGTTGGGCGACGCCGATCGACGGAATAGTAGTGCAAGAAGCGAAGGATGGGCGTTTCGTCGGCGATGGAAATTCCGCTCGCCGGCTGACGGCG
>DATGJA010000775.1:0-3200 GCA_035295445.1 Polyangiaceae bacterium
CCCCTCAGAAAACTTGCAACAAGTCGTTCCGAGGGGCTCGCCTCCGAGTTGCCAGAAACGGAGGCGACGATGTTCGACCGGATTGAGTTTGGGATCGAGTTTTTTGAGAGGCTGACGGCAATCGATGCTGCGATCGTGGAGCGGGCGGCGGCCGAGAAGTGCCGCGATTGCGGCGGGCCCCTGCATCGCGGCGACTACGCCCGCAAGCCGCGCGGAGGTCTTGTGGCCCCATGGTCGGAGTCGCTCGTACGGCGATTCAGCCTCTGCTGCGGCCGCGACGGTTGCCGTCACCGAGCCACGCCGCCGTCGGTCCGATTCCTGGGCCGACGCGTGTACGTCGGAGCCGTCGTGATCCTGGCGAGCGTCGTGGCTCTCGCCGTCGCGAGCGGCCGTGCTGCGGCGCGTGCGACCGGTGTCCCGGCCCGCACGATGCGTCGCTGGCATCGATGGTGGCAGGGACCGTTCACGACGAGCGCGCCGTTCGTGGAGCTGTCGGCGCGGATGGTGCCGTCCTTCGCGCGCGGCGCGTTGCCCGCCTCGATCCTCAATCGGCTCGGGGGCGATCCGATCGCGCGCATCGCCACGCTGCTGGTCTGGCTGGCGCCGCTCACGACGGCGAGCGCGCCGGACAGCACGCGTTTTCTGCGGGGTCTCGCATGACCGTCCGCGCGCCCCCGCGTTCGCGCAGAAGATGGCGATACGCCTGTTTTCTCGCGCTGGCGTAGGGTCGTCGCCGTAGCGCCGAGGCCCTTCGCCTCGGACGCGAAACCCCATGACCGATACCGGCGACGCGCCCAGCGCGCGCGTTCGATGGGCCCGTCTGCGCTTTCAGATCGTCGGCCCCCTGCTCGCAGCTCCCGCCGATGCGGGCGAGCTCAAAGGCCGCATCGAGGAGCTCGCGGCGCGCGCATGGCGCCACCCGACCACCGGCGGCTCAACGCACTTCTCGTTCAAGACCATCGAGCGATGGTGGTACATCGCCCGCGCCGCCAAAGACCCATTCGCCGCACTCGCACGCCGAGTCCACGGACATGCCGGTACGCACCCGAGCATCCACGCGGCTCTCGCCGTCGCCATCGCAGCCCAGCACCGAGACCATCCGCGCTGGAGCTTTCAGCTCCATCACGACAACCTCGTCGCGCTCGCACGCGAGGACCCCCACGTCGGCCCCGTCCCGAGCTATCCGACGCTCGCCCGCTACATGAAAGAGCAAGGGCTGCTTCGCACACGTAAACGGCGCCATCGCGAGCCGTCCGGCGGCGAGGGGTTCACTCCGCGCGAGACGCGTTCGTACGAGGTCGCTCACGTGCATGGCCTCTGGCACCTAGACTTCCATCAGGGCTCGCGCCCCGTGCTCACGGCCGCGGGAGCGTGGCAAACCCCGCAGCTGCTCGGCATTCTCGACGATCGCTCGCGCCTCTGCTGCCACTTGCAATGGTATCTCGACGAGACCGCCGAGGCGCTCGTGCACGGCCTATCGCAGGCGTTCCAGAAACGGGCGCTCCCGCGCGCGCTCCTCACCGACAATGGTTCGGCGATGCTCGCGGCCGAAACGGTCGAGGGCCTCGAGCGCCTCGGCATCGTCCATCACACGACACTGCCGTATTCGCCCGAGCAAAACGGAAAACAGGAATCGTTCTGGGGACAGGTCGAGGGCCGCCTCTTGCCCATGCTCGAAGGCGAGCCGGAGCTCACGCTCGATCTGCTCAACACCGCCACTCAGGCCTGGGTCGAGCAGGAATACCAACGCAAGGTGCACTCAGAAATTCACGAGTCGCCCCTCGACCGGTATCTGCGCGGACCCAGCGTCGGACGCGAATCGCCCGGCTCCGACGCCCTGCGGCGCATCATGCGCACCGAGGTCTCACGCAAACAGCGCCGTAGCGACGGCACCGTCACCGTCGACGGCGTGCGCTTCGAGGTCCCCGCCGCGTACCGCACACTGCTGCAGCTGCGCCTGCGCGTCGCCCGATGGGACCTCGCCAGCGTCGATCTCGTCGACCCGCGATCGGGCGACCACCTCATCACGCTTCTGCCCATCGACAAGGCCCGCAACGCCGAGCGCGTTCGACGTGTCGTCGAGCCCATCGACGCGAGCGAGCCCCCGCGCCGCGTCGGCATCGCCCCGCACCTGCGCGCCCTGATGGCCGAGTACGCCGCCACCGGACTGCCTCCCGCCTACCTGCCCCAACACGACCCCCACGACGAGCCCTCCGAGGATTCATGACCAAATTGCTCTCGCTCTATGGACTCAAGTTTCATCCCTTCCGCCCCGATGTGCCCCCCGAGGCGCTCTTCACAACGCCCGCCGTCGACAGCTTCGTTCGACGCGTCGAACTCGGAATCGCCGACGGAGGCTTCGCCATGATCACCGGCGATCCGGGCACCGGCAAAAGCATCGCCCTGCGCGTGCTCTCGGAACGCCTCCGCGCTTTGCCCGACGTTCTGGTCGGCACGGTCGAGCACCCCCAGAGCCGCACCATGGACTTCTACCGCGAGCTCGGAGACCTCTTCGCCGTGCCGCTCGCCGCGCACAACCGGTGGGCCGGCTTCAAGGCCCTGCGCACGCGCTGGGCCGACCATATTGGCTCGAGTCGGCGTCGCCCCGTGCTCATCATCGACGAAGCGCAGGAGGCGTTGACCCCCGTGCTCTGCGAGCTGCGGATCCTCGCCAGCAAAGAGCTCGATAGCAAACAGCTCCTTTGCGTCGTCTTCGCCGGCGACGCGCGACTGCCCGAAAGGCTTCGCGCCCCCGAGCTGCAGCCGCTCGGGTCGCGCATCCGCCGACGGCTCTCGCTCGACTACGCCTCCCGCGACGAGTTGCTCGCCTGCCTCGATCACCTGCTCACCGCCGCCGGCAATCCGTCGCTCATGACCAGCGAGCTACGCGTCACCCTCGCCGACCACGCCGCAGGCAATTACCGCGTGCTCATGAATCTCGCCGACGAGCTCCTCGCCGTCGCCGCCGACCGCGAGCTCGCACGCCTCGACGAAAAGCTCTTCCTCGACGTGTTCGCGCAAACCACCAAGCCCAAGTCCCTTCCCTCCAAGAAGCGATGACCGCCGACCAGCTTCGACGCCTCCTCCACGCACCGGAGATCGTCACCGTCGATCTACTCCAGCACACCCTCGACGCCCTGCGCCTCGCCATGCTCGCCGAACACCCTTTGCTCGACGACGATCTCGCCGCCCCAGACGAC
>DATGJA010000776.1:0-7218 GCA_035295445.1 Polyangiaceae bacterium
AGGACCAAGAACTGGAGGAGCTTCTTCATGGCTGGCTCACGGGGTGGGAAGTACGGCGAGAGCGCGCTTCAGCCGGTCGCTGACCGCGCAACCGAAGACCGGAAGACTGGCGACGACCGCCTCACGGCGGGAGTCGTCGAAGATGCGTAGGTCGTCGATGACGGGCCCTTGCTTGCGCGTCGTGTAGCCGCCCGCGTACCGGACGTGGCCCGCCGGGTCCACGACGACCAGCAGCGGCGCCGCCTCGATGCCGTAGGCCGCGAGATCGGCGCTGCGGACGCGCCGGACGTCGAAGCGTTGCTCGAGCTCCGCACGGGGCGCGAGGTTGCCGACCCAGAGTACGATCTCTGACCAGCCGACAGGTCGCTCGGTGGAGACGAGGTGGTCCACGATACGCTGCGAACAACGACACTCCGAGTAGAGGACGTGGACCGCGAGCCAAGTGCTCTGCGCATGCGGCCCGCGGAGCGCGTCGAGGGAGGCGGCGAGCTTGGGGCTGACCGCAGGCGCGGGCAACGCCAGCACGTGCTTCGCCAGGAGGCCGGAACCCACGGCCACCATGGCCACAAACCACGCGACAAGCGCGATCTTGCCCGCCCTCCCCCTGGCCGACATGGCCCCTCCCGTCTTTGGCACTCTAACGAGAACGGCTACCGCGGGTGCATTCTAAAGAGCCTGGACTCCTCGAATGACTCGTCCCTCGCCCGAGCCCCGAGCACACACGAGGCCTGTGTGGGAGGGGCGCGCACGGTCGGAGCGCGAGCGCGGGCCCTTACGGCCCCCGTCGAGCGGGCCGCTTATCCCATGAGGAAAGGAAACAAGCGTCCGCCGATGCACACACTCGTCGAGCAAGCCCAAGCCTTCGCCCAGGTCCAGGTCTATCTGGTCCGCGGCGCCACCGATCTGTTCGCGCACTACGGGGTCGGCGTCCAACATTCGCTCGGGGCGACGGCCGCGGAGATTCGCGGGCCCGCCGTGATGGCGGTCATCGGGTACGCCGCCTCGACCGTCCGAGGGGCGCTGCTCTTCTTGACGTCGCGCGACGTCGTCGCCGAGCTCCAGCCCAAGGAGCTTCGAACGGAGGCCCCGACGGAGGAGATCCTGCGGGACGTCCTCGGCGAGTTCTGCAACATGGCCATCGGCCGGGTGAAGAATCAGCTCGTCGGGCACGCCATCGCGCCTCTCGTCTCCACGCCGACGACGATCTTCGGCAACGATCTGCGCCTGCCCGCGCCCATGAGCGGGATGTCGGCGTGGCATCGGTTCGCGAGTGCGCCCGGAGACGTCTTCGTTCGACTCGACGCCGCGTTCGATCCAGAATTCGTCCTCGGGGCCGCGGGCTCGGACTCGTCCCCCTCCATGCCGGAGGGCGACATGGTGATCTTCGCGGAATGAACATGCGACCGGCGCTGCGCATCCTGCTCATCGATCCGGACGACGCGGGGCGCGCCGTCCTCGCCGAGCGCCTGAAGCTCCAGGGTTTCTCGGTCAGGGAGTCCAAGGACGGGGCCGACGGCGCCATCCAGGCGCTCGAGGATCCCCCGGCGGCCGTCGTCGCCGATCTGACCATGCCGAGCATCTCCGGCGTACAGCTCTGTCGCCTCCTGCACTCGGAGGTGGGCACGTCCGAGATCCCGGTCATCCTCCGGGGCTCCGAGGGGCGCCGCAATCACTTCTGGGCCGAGCAGGCTGGCGCGTTCGCCTACGTCGTCAAAGGACGCATGGGCGAGCTCGTTCGCGCGCTGCGGCGGGCGGTGGAACAGCATGCCCCTGCGGACAACGGATTCTTCGTGGTGAACTCCACCGAGGGGCTCGACGTCCGGGAGCGGATCGCGACGCACCTCGACGCGGCCCTCTTCGAGTCGGTCATCGCGGCCGAGGTCCGGAACCTCGGCACGAGCGAGTCGTTCGACCGGCTCGTGGACCTGCTCTCGCAGTTCGTCTCGCAGGTGACGACGTATCGGTGGATGGCCGTTCTTCGCAACAACCCGATCCGCCTGGGCCTCCACGCCAACCCGGGCCGGCGTGACACGGCGCGCGCGGAGGCGCTTGCCGCGGTCGCGTGCAACGGAGGCTCGGTCCCGGTCGTCACGGTCGAGGACGGAGACGCCGTCGACGACGACGAAGGACCGCCCGCGGTGGTCGCCCCGATCCACTTCGGTGACGCGACGATCGGCATGCTCGCGCTGGCGCCGCGCGCCCCGGCGCACACGAACGATCCCGTGTTGGTAAGGACGATCGCGCGCGAGCTCGGCGGCGCGCTACGGATGGCGACGCTCGTCGAGGAGTCCCGTTGGATGGCGACGACGGACGCGCTCACGGGGCTCTTCAACCGGCGGGCGCTGATCGAATGGGGCAACCGCGAGGTCGCACGCGCGACGCGTTACAAGGACTCACTCTCCATCATTTTGCTCGACGTCGATCACTTCAAACAGATCAACGACCACCGGGGTCACGCGGCGGGCGACGCGGTCCTCGCCGGGCTGGGGCGGATGCTGGCCGAGCGGGTGCGGTCCTGCGACCTCGTGGCGCGCTGGGGAGGTGAAGAGTTCGTCGTGGCGTTGCCGTCGACGCCGCTCGACGGTGCGACACGCCTCGCCGAGCGGCTTCGCGAGGCCCTCGAAGGCCACGTGATCCTGGATACCCGAGGCGAGCGCGTGCCCGTCACGGCGAGCTTCGGCGTCTCCGAGCTCGAGGCGGGGGAATCGCTCGAACACCTCGTCGATCGCGCGGACCGCGCGATGTACGCCGCCAAGAGCGCCGGTCGAAACCGCGTGCACAGCGCGCCGAAGTCGTCGACGCCCGCCCCGGCCTTCCGGGAGCCGGAGGATACCTCCGTGTCCCACCTCAAGGTCGTCGCATCCTGAGGGACCCACCTCTTGCCGCGCCCGCTTCCCGCGCTCCTGTCGTCGCCTGTCGCACCTGTCTGCGCGATGTGAACGCAATCGACGAAGGGCCCTCCTTCGAGTGCCCTGGAGAGAGGCAACTTTCGATATGGTGGATGTTCGGCGATGAGCATCTTCTCGAAGCTCTTTCCCGGCGACCCCAAGGGTGAGAACGACCCTGCGTCGGCGTCGCCGCCGGCCGCTGCGGACAAGGCTCCCGCCACCCAGCGATTGCCCGGCGACGCGAAGCAGGGACCGCCGGCGCCGCCCGATTCACAGAAGCAAAAGGCGGCCGCGCCTCGACCGCCGGCGCAGAAGTCGGGGAGCGGACACAAGGCGTCGACGACGACGCAGCCGCTCGGAAGCGCGAAGCAAGCCGCCACCGCGGTCAAGCCCGCCGTCCCGCCGCCCGTGGTCGTCACGAAGTCGATCGACGTCGGCGTTACGCCGCGCTCGCGACCGGCGATGCCTGCGATCCAGATCGGTCCGCCGACCGCTCCCGCAGCGCCGACCGCTCCCGTAGCGGCGCCGGCGGCCAAGGCCGCGCCTTCTCCGCCGGCCGTCGAACACTCTGCGCCGCGCATCCAGCCCAAGCCCCTCGTCGTCGAGCCGGAGCGTCCTTCCTCGGTGCGGCCCACCGCGCCGGAGATGGCCCCGCCGAGCGGGGGCGTCGCATCCATCTCGGACACCTTCGAGCGCCTGCTGAGCGCCGAGGATCTCGACGCAGGGTTCGCGTCGCTCGAGCGCGAGGCGGGCACCGCCGGTCCCCAGGGAGGTCACGGCGTCGCCGCGATCGATCTCGCCGAGGTCCGCTCCCTCTTCGAGCAGCTGGCCGCCAACCATGTCCGCCAGGTGCGAGACTTCATGATCGATCTGCGCTGGAGCGAGGCGACGATCGACTGGCTGCCGATCTGCGAGCCGGCGATGCGCTCGCTCCGCCGAGCGGCGGACAAGCTCGAGCTCGGCGACCTGTGCGGCGCCCTCGATCGCTTCGCCGACGCGCTCTCGGGCGCGCACGCAGCCGGCGAGCGCACCATCGGCGGAACACGCCGCGAGACGCTCCTCGCACGCTACGAAGAGCTCAGCGCGCTGATGCCGCAGGCGTTCGCGCTCGACATGGATCGGACGCAGCGCGAGGCGGTGATCCTCCAGTCGCTCCTGCTCCAGGTGCCCGAGGTCAAGAAGGTCACCCTCGACCGGATGTACGCGGCGGGCCTGACGACGCTCGAGGCGATGTTCCTCGCGACGCCCGGTGACATCGCGGCCACGACGGGGATCACGGTGTCGCTGGCCACGCGGATCGTCGAGCGCTTTCGCAACTACCGCGACCAGGTCAAGACGACCGTGCCCGACGCGACGCGCGCGCAGGAGCGCCAGCGCGTGGCCGAGCTCACGGCGCGCCTGCGCCGCGAGCACGACGAGTACGAGCGGGCGGCCGAGGCCTGGTCGCGCGACGCGGCCGACAAGAAGAAGGAGCTGCGCAAGGCGCGCGCGCAGACGCTCCTCGACATTCGGGTCGAGCTCGCGCGGCTGGGCGAGGTCCAGCGCCTCGACGAGCTCGAGCGACTGCCCTTCGACAAGAAACTCACGCACCTCGAGGCGTTCCTCGAGGAGGCGCGCGACAAGTACGTGGCCCAGCCCTGACGGGGAGGTAGGAAACCCATGCCCGAGCTTATGGCGGACGTCGTCCTGAGAAAGATCAAGAGCGGGGAAAAGGTCGAGCGTGCGGACCTGCGCGGCCTCGCGATGCCCAAGGCCGTCCTCGACGGCGCGAGCTTCCGTCGCTGCGATCTCGACGGGGCCAACTTCGAGGGCGCTCGCCTCTCGAAGGCCCTGTTCAAGAACGCGAGCATGCGCGAGGCCTTCTTGGCGGGGGCCGACTTGCGTGACGCGAACCTCGAGAGCGCCGACCTCGAGGGCGCGAACCTGCAGTCCGCAAAGCTCTCGGGCGCCAACCTGAGTCGCGCCAACCTCGAGGGCGCGAACTTCCAGGGCGCGGACCTCACCGGCGCGCGGCTGACGCACGCCGTGCTCGAGGCGGCGAAGCTCGGCGGGGCGATCCTCGTCGGCGCTCAGCTCGGGCACGCCGACTTCGGCGAGGCCGACCTTTCGACGGCGAAGCTCGACGGCGCCGACCTGGCGAGCGCCAACCTGACGGGGACCAACCTGGAGGAGGCGAGCCTCGTGAGCGCGCATCTTCGCGACGCGCAGCTCGCGGGTGCGACCCTCTCCAAGGCGAACCTCTCGGGGGCGGACCTGCGGCGCGCCGTGCTCACGAAGGCGCGCCTCGACGGGGCGACCCTCACCGGCGCGCTCGTGCACGGCCTCGTCGGCACCGGCGCGCCCGTCGAGGACGTGCGCGTCGAGTGGGCGGACAACAGCGCCGAGGGGAACGGATCCGGCAAGGTGGCCGGCGCCGATCTCACCGGCCTGCTCTCGGGGCTTGTGGCCGCTCCGGCGGCCAACAAGCGCTACTTCGGGCGCGGCGACGTCCTGCGCAACGCGCACCTCGAGTTCGACGCCGGCGCGGCGGTCGAGATCGAGAGTCTGTTCGAGCACTGCACCATCGCGCTCGGCCAGGGGACCGAGCTCGTCGTCGGCAAGAACGGCACCCTCTCCGGCTGTCAGGTGAAGGGTGCGGGACGCATCGCGGTCCACGGCAAGTTCGTCGAGCGCGACAGCCCGGGCATCTCCGGCGCGACGCAGGTCGTCGTGAGCGCCGGGGGCTCGCTCATCGGCGCGGTCGAGCAGCCGCCCGAGCGGACGCGCTTCGCGTTCGAGCCCGGTTGCATGCTGAGGATGAAGATCACGCAGTCGAAGAGAGACCGGGTCAGCCAGGCGCCGACGCACGGCGCCGGGGCGGGCCCCATGCATGCCGCGGGGGCGCAGGCGGCGGGACAAGGCACATCACAAGGGGCAGCCCTAGGGAAGAAGGCGCGATGATGAGCACCACGGGGAAGAAGACGCTGGTCGAGGAAGGCACGCATTTCAAGGGGTCGCTCTCGTCGAATTGCCCGATCGAGGTCAAGGGCCACATCGAGGGAGACATCGCGGCCCCCGCGCTTTCGGTGAGCGCGAGCGGCGCCGTGCACGGACGGGTCAAGGTGGGCGAGATCCGCTCCGAGGGCGAGCTCGCCGGCGAGTTCGACGCGGACGTCGTCCAGCTGTCCGGGTCTGTCAAGGACAACACGGTCATCCGCGCAAAGTCGCTCGAGGTGAAGCTCGCCCCGCCGTCGGGCAAGATGCAGGTCATCTTCGGCGAGTGTGAGCTCGAGGTCGGGTCCGAGCGCGCAGCCGACGCTCCCAAGGCCCGCGCATCGGTCGCGCCCCCGAAGAACGGGAGCATCCCCCCCGTCGCGGACACGAACGGATCCTCGTAGCGCGTTCTTGGCGCGGCCCCGCGCGTGTCATCGGGGTGTCGTTCGCGCGAAATCTCCATGAGGCTACGGGCGGGCGTTTCGCGAGGCGGGCGCTCGGGCACTATCTACGCTGGCCGTGGAAAGTCCCATGCACGACGGCGACCCGAAGGTCCTCCCGGCGGGCACCGTCATCGGCGGCGCGTACCGGTTGAGGCGTCCCGTCGCCGAGGGCGGCATGGGAGTCATCAGCGGTCCCCTCCCTTGGGTGGACGCGGTGGAGGTGCTCGGGCAAGTCGCGCATGCCCTGGGCGCAGCCCACGGGATGGGCGTCGTCCACCGCGACCTCAAGCCCGCGAACGTGTTTCTCGCGCGGTCGCGCCACGCGGCGCAGCGGTTCACCGTCAAGCTGCTCGACTTCGGGATCGCGAAGGCGGTCGTCGGGGCCTCGGAGGCGACCGCGGTGATCCTCGGCACGCCGGCGTGGATGGCGCCGGAGCAAACGACCGTCGGCGCCGCCATCGGGACGCAGGCCGACAGGACGCGGTGCGCGGGGCGTGCCGCCTGTCGCTCGATTTCCGCTTCGAACCGAACGCCACGCGGCTCGACGCGCGCGCCCTGCGCGACTCGCAGCGCCTCGTCGCGATGATGGCGCGCCCCGAGTACGCCGGCCGGTCGCTCGTCTTGATCGCGTTCGCCGTCGTCGGTCGGACGGCCGACGCCGCAGGCGACCTGCCGCGGAGGAGCCTTGCCGCGGTGGCCGACCAGCTGAGCGGACGAGGGCTGCACGTCGAGGTCGCGCGCGCGCTCGCGTCGCGTCCACACGCGGAGGCCGAGGGCGACGAGGCGCGCGAGCACCGCCGCCGCGTCGAAGTGTGGGTTAGGTAGCGCTTCTCAACGTGTGGTCTGGGTCGACGCGTCGGGCGACACCGTCGGCACCCCGCCCGGCGGCAGGCAGCAGCCGTCGGTGCACACGG
>DATGJA010000777.1:0-11566 GCA_035295445.1 Polyangiaceae bacterium
GGTCTCGGCTACCCGCCGGCGTACGTCGGGGCCCAGGGGGCCCTCGGTCCGCCCGAAAGCGTAGAGCGCCTGGTCGAGCGGCGGCGATCCCCGAGCTGCATCGAGGAGCGCGGTGGCCGATTCGGCCGAGATCGCGCGCCGACGGGCGGAGAGCTCCCCGAGCGCGAATGCCGCCGCCTCGGCGTCCTCGCGCGCAGTCGCTTCACCGGAGCCCTGCGCCCCCGCGGTTCGCGCCAGCCACTCGCGGAGCGTCTGCTCGGCTGCGTCCCCCCCGCATCGTCCCAGCGCCCGGAGCATCGAGTCGACCGCAGGCCCGTCGATGAGCGACGCGAGGCGCGCCCCCACCGCGCGCACGTGCGCGTCCTCTCGACCTTTGCAGGACTCCCCGAGGCCGTAGGCCGCCCACGCGACGACCTGCGGGTCGTCGTCCTCGAGCGCGCGCAGGAGCGAAGCGTCCTCGCCGTCGAGGATCCGCGCGAAGGCGCGGGCCGCGGCTCGGCGCACGACCGGGTCATGGCTCGCCTGGGCCTCCGGCGGCACGTCGCGGGCGCGCCGCTGGTCCTCGGCCCGCGCGATGGCGACGAGAGGATCGGGGGCTACAGGGCCCGACTCCGCCCGACCCCTCGCGGCCGCGCCGCCGCTCGAGCACCCCGCCGCAAGGGCGAAGGCCCACGTGAGCAGGCGCTCGCGCCCCCACTGCCAGACGCGCGACGCGATGCCGCCCGGACCGCCGAACGAGGGGAGGGGGGCGACCTCGATGCCCGCACGGCGGAAGTGGGCAAGCGCGCGTGGCATGTGCCACGCGCAAGTCACGAGCGCCGCCCGCCGGAGCCCCCGTCGCGCCAGGAGAGCCGCCGTGAAGCGCGCATTGTCCGAGGTCGAGAGAGAGCACCGCTCGCGGACGATCACCCCGGCCGGCACTCCGCGGCGGCGAAGCTCGCGCGCCATCGTGTCCGCCTCGACCGCGTGCCCCCAGCGCCGGCCCCCGCTGACGACGACGGCGGTCTCGGGGTCGCGTGCCTCGAAGTACGCGGCCGCGGCGGCGTCCAGGCGCCTCGAGAGGGCACCGGCCAAGAGGACCGCGTCCGCCCCATCGCCGTCGAGACGCACACGGCAGCCAAGCACCACGATCGGCACGCCCACGCGACCGTGGCGACCGTCGTGACGGTGATGACCATGGCGGCCATCGGTGGACGCGCGGCTGCAAGGGCGAGCCACGGACAAGGAATACCCTTCTTTCGGAGAGCGAGGTACGCTCGCAACAAGGCGGAACATTTCGGATCCGAGGGCGCATGGAGCGCGCAACGTAGGGGAACGGATGCAGATCACCTTCTGGGGAGTTCGCGGCAGCATCCCCACGCCCGGGCCCACCACGGTGCACGTCGGGGGCAACACGAGCTGCGTCGAGCTGCGCGCGGGCAACGCGATTTTGATCTTCGACGGTGGCACGGGGCTCCGCCTGCTCGGCAAGAAGCTGCTCAAGGAAATGCCGCTGACGGCGCACATGTTCTTCAGCCACGTGCACTGGGACCACATCCAGGGGTTCCCGTTCTTCGAACCGGCGTTCGTGAGCGGCAATGTCTTTCACTTGTACGGCGGCAAGAACGTCTCGCGCACCATCGAGGAGACCCTCGCGGGCCAGATGGACCATCCGAATTTCCCGGTTCACCTGACGGCCATGGGCGCCAAGATGACGTTTCGTGACCTCGCCGAAGGCGAGCCCGCCGAGATCGACGACCGAGCAGGCGGGCGCGTCCTCGTAACCAATGCGAGCGGCAATCACCCGCAAGGGGTCTACGCGTTTCGGGCCGAGCACGGCGGCAAGGCGTTCGTCTTCGCCACCGACACCGAGCACTACGCCGGTCGCATCGACGACAAGCTCGTTCGCCTGGCCCAGGGGGCCGACGTCTTCGTCTACGACGCGCAATACACGCCGGAGGAGTACGCCGGCACCGCCGGCGGGGCCAGCAAGAAGGGCTGGGGCCACAGCACGTTCGAAGAGGGCGTGAAGCTCGCGAAGGCCGCGGGAGCCAAGAAGCTCGTCCTCTTTCATCACGACCCCACGCAAGCCGACGACGCTGTACGGGAAAAGGAAATGCGCGCTAAGGCGCTCTTCCCCGACGTGATTGCGGCGCGCGAGGGCCTGACGCTCACCTTCTGAGCGTCGTCCGCAGGCTCGAGCGGAGCGAGAGTTCGGACGACGCACCCAACGCGACCGGCACGCGCTTTCGCGCAAAAGCTGCGCCCCCCCGGAGCGACCCCGTGCGCGTTGCGCGCATTTCACGCGCGCGTCGCGCGATTCTCGCGCGTTGCGGCTGGCACCTGCCGTGCACCTCCCGCGCAGTTGGACGCCACCCACCTGGTGCCAACGGAGGACCGATGCTACCGCTGGAAAGCCGAGCGTTACGGGCCTATCGGGAAACGGTTTCCGAGGTCGTGCCCCTGGATCGCGAATCGGAGCGCGAGCTTGCGCGTCGATGGAAGGGGGGGGACCGCCGCGCCGGGGAAAAGCTAGTGACAGCTTGCTTACCCTTCGTCATGTCGATCGCGATCGAGTACCGCCGCTGGGGGGTCGCGCTCGAGGACATCATCCAGCAGGGAAACCTCGGTTTGTTGCGGGCCGCCGCCAAGTTCGACTTGAGCAAGGACTGCCGTCTCGCGACATATGCGGCCTATTGGATTCGCGCCGAAATCCGCGATTTCGTCGTTCGCTCATACCGAGTCGTTCGCCTCGGAACGACGAAGGCCGAGCGCCGCGCGCTGCGGACCTACCGACGCACGCGCGAGAGCGACCCCGGAGCCCTCGCCCAGGCGAGCGGGATGACGCTCGAGAAGGCCGAAATGCTCCTGCCGCTCTTGACGGGCCGGGAGGCGAGCCTCGACGCGCGCACGGACGAACAGGGACCGATGGTGGAACGCCTGCCCGGGGCGTCTCTCACGCCGGAGGACGAAACGAGCGCGCAGGAGCGCCTGGGACGTGCGCGCGTGGCCGTCGTCGAGGCGCTGCAGGACCTCACCGAGCGAGAGCGGATGATCGTGCGCGAGCGCCTGATGACGGACGAGCCCCGTACGCTGCAAGAGCTCGGAACTCGCCTCGGCGTGAGCAAGGAACGCGTACGGCAGATCGAGGAGCGCGCGTGCGGCAAGCTGCGCGCTCGCCTCGAGGAGATGCGCGACGAGGCGGCATAAGTCCGCACGCTCGAGCGAAGCGAGAGTTCGGACGGTACACCTGACCCATCTCCGCACGCTCGAGCGAAGCGAGAGTTCGGACGACGCAACCAGCGCGTCTGAGTGCGCCTCCGTTGATCGGATGTGCTCCCTCGAGATCCGTTGACACGCGTGCCCGGGGTGCCACCCTCGCTGCATGACTGAAGTTGCCATCGTCACGGGCGCGGCCGGGGCTCTCGGCGCTGAGGTCGCCCACACGCTCCGCGCCCGCGGATACCGTCTCGCCCTCGTCGATACCGAACGCGGGAGAGACCGCCTGCAGGGGCTGGCGTCCTCCCTCGGCGGGTCGATCGCCGTCGCCGGCGACGTGGCGGGCGACGCCTTGTGGCGAGAGGCGATGCCGCGCATCGAGGGCGAGCTGGGCGCACCGCCCACCGCCGCCGCGCTCATCGCCGGGGGCTGGAGGGGCGGACATCCACTCCACGAGGAGGCCGACGACGAGGCCTGGCGTGGCATGCTCGATGCCAACCTGGAGACGGCGTACCGCAGCCTTCGTGCCCTATTGCCTCCCATGGTCGCGAAACGGCGGGGCGCGGTGGTCCTCGTGGGGTCGCGCGTGGTCGAACGCCCCTGGACGGGCGCGGGCGCCGCTGCGTACGCCGCGTCGAAGGCTGCCGTCGTCGCCTTGGCAGAGGCCGCGGCGGCCGAGGTGCTCGAGCACGGCGTGCGCATCAACGCCGTACTGCCGAGCACAATGGACACCCCCTCTAACCGAGCTTCCATGCCGAAGGCCGACTCGACTCGCTGGGTGTCCCTCGGCTCCGCCGCCGGGGTGATCGCGTTTCTCTTGAGCGACGACGCGCGCGACCTCAGCGGCGCCGCGATCCCACTCTACGGTCGCGCCTAGTCCGTACGCTCGAGCGCTGCTACTAGTCGCGCCCCGTGATCCCGCGTTACACCCCCCCGGACTTCGCCGCGCTCTGGTCCCCCGCCCGCCGCTTCGCCGTCTGGCTCGACGTCGAGCTCGCCGCCTGTTCGGCCATGGAGGACGCGGGGTTCGTCCCGACCGGCACGGCGGCGGCAATCCGCGGCAAGGGGCTCGTCCTCGACCCAGACAGGATCGACGAGATCGAGCGGACGACCAAGCACGACGTCATCGCCTTCCTCACGCACGTCGAAGAGCGCGCCGGGATCGAGGCGCGATGGCTTCACCGCGGCATGACGTCGAGCGACGTGCTCGACTCGTCGCTGGCGATCCTGCTGCGCGACGCGGCCGACCTGCTGCTCGCTCGCTGCGACAAGGTCCTCGCGGCGCTAGCTCGCCGGTCGCGCGAGCACGCGAAGACGCCGATGATTGGCCGCAGTCACGGCATCTTCGCCGAACCAATCACCTTTGGTCTCGCCCTGGCCGGCCATCACGCCGAGATGACGCGGGGGCGGGCGCGGCTGCAGTCCGCTCGAAGCGAGATCGCCGTGGGCAAGATCGCGGGCGCGGTCGGGACGTACGCCCACCTGACCCCCGAGATCGAGAAGCGCGCGCTCGCCACCCTCGGTCTCGAGCCGGAGACGGTGTCGACGCAGGTCGTCGCGCGGGATCGGCACGCCGCGTACTTTTCGGCGCTCGCGCTGGTCGCCGCGTGCGTCGAGCGGCTCGCCACGAACGTTCGCCACTGGCAGCGCAGCGACGTGGGCGAGGCTGAAGAAGCGTTCACGTCGGGGCAGAGAGGATCAAGCGCTATGCCCCACAAGCGCAACCCGATCCTCAGCGAAAACCTCTGCGGCCTGGCGCGGATCGTGCGCGCCGCGGTCCAGCCGGCGCTGGAGGACGTGGCGCTCTGGCACGAACGCGACATCTCTCACTCTTCCGTAGAGCGGATGATCGCTCCGGACGCGACGGCCACTCTCGGCTTCATGCTGGAACGCGCAGCGGGCCTCGTGGACGGACTGGTGGTCTACGAGCACAGCATGAAGCGCAACCTCGAGCGCGCCGCCGAGCTCTACTTCAGCGAGGCGGTCCTCCTGGCGCTGGTCGAGGCCGGCATGCCGCGTCAGGAGGCTTACGTCGTCGTGCAGCGCAGCGCGATGGCGGCATGGAAAGGTCAGGGCCGCTTCCGAGAACTTCTGCGCAATGATGCGGAGGTCGCTCGCCGTCTCGACGGAGCGAAGCTCGACGAGCTCTTCGACCTCGAGCGCGCGCTCGCCCACGTGCCGTCGATCATCGCGAGGGCGCTGGCGTAGGATCTTGATCTCACGCGCGAGCCGCGCGAGGATTCGCGCGTCGCCACCGGGGGGCGCGGCGCTCGGTTCGCCGTATTCCCGGGCACAGGGGGGGGGAAGTCTGTCATGCCGATCGATCCGGGGCCTACCTGGGTAGCCGAGAGGCTGCTCCATGATCTCGCGATGCGCCTTTGCACGCTGCGGTTCGACGAACGCGCCCGAGCCCTTCACGGGCGCGTTCTGCAGCTCGAGCGCGCGGTCGCCGAGTGGACGGACGAAGCGCCCGACGATGGCGAGCGCGAAGCCGTCTGCCGTGAGCTGCGCGCCCTCCGCGAAGACGCGCAGAGCTGGATCGATCGGATTCGCCGGCCCACCCTCGTCTTCCCCCGGGAGCTGCCGCGACGACGCGAGGACTAACTAGTATTAGGGTATTAGCACCCTAGTTGGTGGCTATCGCACCCTGCGCGCCCAGGCCCGCAGCACGATCGCCGCGATGACGGGCACATGACGCAATCGAAGGCGGCTCACCTCGTCCGCGTACACGGGGCGGACGTCGACGTCGAGGATCCGCTGGCCCCGGAGAGCAAGCTGGGACAATAGATCGTTCGGATAGCCGTATCTCGGCCAGAGCGCGTCGAGGTCGAGGCGGGCGCACGCCGCGCGTGCGATGGCGGTATATCCGCACTGGGCGTCGGAGACCCGGACGCCGATGGCTCGCGATGTGGCCCACGAAAGCGCGACTCCGCCGAGGCGGCGCGCGCGCGGCATCGCGCTCGCCACGCCGGGCCAGCGGAACCGGTTGCCCTTGGCATAATCGGCCTCGCCGCGGACGACCGGCCCCACCAGGGGTTCGAGGTCGCGGGGGTCCATCTGCCCGTCCCCGGCCATGACGACGAACGCATCACGAGGACCGCCGGCGCGCGCGAGCGCATGCCGATACCCGGTCGCGATCGCCGCGCCCACCCCGGCGTTGACCGGATGGATGATGACGCACACGCGCGGGTCGCCAACGGCACGCGCGACCTCGGCCGTTGCATCCAAGCTCGCGTCGTCGACCACGAAGACCTCGTCCACCCACGGCGGCAGGCCCCGGAGCACGCGCGCGATCCGCGGCGCCTCGTCCCACGCCGGCACGATCACGAGGACCCGACCTCCAAGCCACACACCCAACCTACCTCGGCCGCATGTGCTAAGGCAGCCACCGATGCGCCGGTGGCTGCTCTTCGCGCTCCCGGTCGTGGTCGCGCTGGTCGTCGCCGTCGGGGCGCGGTCGATCAACCATCGCCCCTTCCCGCCCGACACGACGCCCGAGGGCGCGTATGCGCGGATCGCGTTCTCGATCGAGCAGCGGCGACCCCGCGACGCCTTCGCGTACCTCGAGACCGAAGCCCAGTGGGCCGCGTACACGATCCTCGAAATGCGCAAGAAGGCATACGATCGCGTCTCGGGGAGCTACCCACCCGATCAGCGGGCGGCGCTCCTTTCCTCCTGGCGCGACGAGGCCGCCGGCCCGGACGGCGCGGACGTCTTCGCGCTGCTCGCGGCGCAGCGTGGCTGGATCGGACGTCTCGATCGCGACCTCTCGGGTGTCGTCCACGTCGACGTCCGCGGGGAGCGCGCCACGGTGGTGACCTCGCGCGGAACGCGTTACTCGTTTCGCCGTCGCGACAACGGCATCTGGGGAATGACGATGTTCACCGCGGAGCTCCAGGCCGAAGCCGAGCGCGCGACGCGCGACCTCGAAGTCGTCAATCGCGCGGCAGAGGACTACGACCGCGCGAAGCCGTAGCTCTCACCCCGCCTTCGCCTTCACGTCCGCCCACGAACGACCCGCCGGCTGACCCTCCTCGACGGGCAGTCCGACGCGCGACCACCCGGGATCGGTTATCTGGCCGAACGGATTGCGCCCTCCGTCCCAGCCGGCCCTCTGGTCGACGACGTTGCGAAAGCCCTCTCCCAAGAGGATCTGCGCTGCCTTCAGGCTGCGCCCCCCCGCCTTGCAGCCGACGACTATCTTGGCGTCCTGCCCGAACGTCGCCTTCATCGCGGTTGCGAAGGCAGCGTTTTGCGACATGCCGCCGCCCGTCAAGAGCATGAGCGGCACGTTCACCGCTCCGGGCGGGTGACCCGCCTCGAACTCTTCGACGGTGCGGACGTCGACGTACGTCCAACCCTCGGACATGAGTCCGTTGGCCTCTTGCGGGGAGATGCGCTTGACGTCGGCCATGCTTTTTCTTAGCGGCACATGGCGCGCGACGCCAGCGCGCGCTTGGCTGCGGCGCGCACGAACCCCGAGGCGCCTTCTACGAGCAGCGGAGCCAGCCGACCCGCGAGATCGCGCGGCTGCATGGCCGCAAGGCCGACAAGCGCACCCATCCCGATTGTCCGGACGTCGTCGTCGGTGCCCGGTGCGGCCATCGCGCGCGAGAGCTCGGTGAGGCGATCGACCGCCTCGGTGTCGCACAACGCGCCGAGCGCGCGCGCAGCAGCGGCACGCACCTCAGCGTCCTCGCCGTCGTCGTCGAGGCGCTCGCGGATTGCGTGCCGCCAGGACGTCGCGCGGCGACGCCCAAGCGCGACCATGGCCGCCCCCCGTACCCGCGTCGACGGATCACGCAGTGCTTGCCCGAGGGCGTCGTCGACCGCGCTTGAGGCGGGAGCGTTGAGCAGGACAGCCACCGCCTGCGCCTTCACGAACGACCAGCCGTCACGTCCGAGCGCGTCCATGGCGGCCCGGTACCCCTCGTCCGGGATGCGTCCTGTGCCCGTCGCGGCCAGCGCGGCGAACGCCGCCTCGCGCACGCGGGGCTCGGCGTCGCGGGTGGCCTTGCTCAGCGCCTCGCCGGCGTCGGGTAGCCCCGAGGCGACCTCCGCGGCCCGGACGCGCACGGGCCATTCGGGATCGCGCTGCAGCGTCTCGGTGACGTGGACCAGGGCGGAGCGGTCCCCCACGCGGGCCAGCTCGCCGAGCGGGCCAAGAACCAGGTAGCGCAGGCGCATCGGGGGAGACCCTCCCAGCAGCTCCGCCGTCAAGGCGTCGCTCTCGGCGGGAGCTTCGGCCGCTCGCAGTCCGGCCGCCCGGAGGATCTCGAGGCGGGCCGCCGCGGGACGTTTTCGGTCCCCGATCAGCGCGGCGACCCGCCCCGCCGGCGCCTCAGCGAGCGCTCGCGCGAACGACGCGCGGAGCACCGCGCGCGCTTCTACGTCCGCTTCCCCCTCGGCGGAGAGCGCGTCCGCGAGCGGATCGAGAGCGACGTCGGGAGCGAGGATCGAGAGCAGCGGCCCGAGACACAAGCGGGACCCGGCGTCGTCGCGCAGGCGTTGCGCGATGAGCGGGATGGCCTCTCGACAGCGCTCGATCTTGGCACGCGCCCGCCGAGGTGCCTGGCCATCGCCGCCGTCGCAGAGCGCCCGGGTGAGCAGCGGCGCCGCCTCGTCGCAGCGCTCGTGGCTGGCCGCAACGTCCACGGCCAGGGCCCGCCCCCGAGCGTCGAGCTTGTCGTACGCCTTCTCCACCGCGCTGAGCGCTCCGGGCCCGGCCCGCTCCAGTACTTGGGCGGCGGCGATCCCTCGCTCGCTCGAGAGGCGCTTGGCTACGTCGTCGAGGGTCGCGCCCGGCGCGTCGAACTCGCTGTACGCCACGAGCTCGGTGATGCCGACGTTCGGGTGCGGGAGCGATCGCGCGAAGGCGCTCTCGAGAACCAGAGCCAGGCACGAGGACTCGACCGGCTCGGGCAGCGCGACGTCGTAGCCGACGCCCGGGGCGAGCCACGCGTCCTCGGGGAGGGTGACCGCGAAGGTCTGAGTGTCCGTCACGAGGTAAAAAGTCTTCGGCGCGGCGCCGCCCGCCGGCGGCGACGGGGGCGAGACGACGATCCGCAGGGTGGATATGGGCACGTCCTTCGGCGCGGCCATGACGACGAACTCCCCCTGACCGACGCCAGGGCGCGCCTCGGACCAAACCGTGGTCAGATCGCCATCGAGCAGCTCCGCACCGGAGGTCCCGGGCACGCTCGACCCGCGGGCCACGAGGAGACGGGCGAGCGGCGCCTGCGCGGCGGCGGCTTTCGCGACGACGACCTTCCTCTCGGCGTTGTTCGCGGCCATTCGCTGCTCGGCGCTCAGCCTGGGGACGGTAGCCGATCGCAGATCCAGCGAGGGATACACCGCCCGCGGATCGAGCAGCGTCGTGCGCTGCCCGCACAAGGCGAGATCCTCGCGAATCTGCCCGACCAAGACGACCTGGTGGTTGTCCTTCGGGACGATCTCGATCCGGCTGCCCGTCCGCTCCCCCGGATCGCCGCCGGAGAGGCCGGTGACGCCGGCGAAGATGGGCTCGCGCCGCCCTGCCGCGACGATCGCCTCCCAGGCGCGATCGTCCGAGTCACGGGCAGGAACGCGCGCGTGCACGACGTGCTTACTCTGCCCGATGTCGACGACCTCCACGACGACCTTCGCCTCGTCCGGGCGCTCCGCGGGGGATAGCCCGATGGGGACCTCGACCGCCGGTTGTGCCCCGGACGCGGGCGCCGAGCCTTGGAGGACCAGGACGCCGCGAGCGAGATCGACGCGCGCGTCCAGAGCGGAGAGCCCGCCGCCCGCCGGCGCGACGGCGCGCACCTCGGCCCGAGCGAGCGGAGACGAGAGCAACACGGCGACGACCAGCGCGAGCGGGCCACGGCGAACCATGGCCCCACGTTGCCTCAACGCAGCCCGGCGGGGAGCCCTTTTTTTGCCCAGTCCGACCCGACCGTGCCACAGCCGTGGGCCATGCACCGCACGCGGCTCCTCGCCTTGGCCGGCGCCTCGCTGCTCGGCGGGGGTGTGCTCGTCGCCGTGCACTTGCGGGGGCGTTGCCACGCCGAAGGGCCCGCGATTCCCTCCGGCTCGGCCGTGCCGTCGATCGCCCGCGTGAGCGTCGCGACCCAGCACGAGGACGAACCTCCGCCGCAGGGGTCCCCGCCGGTGCCCGGACTCGACTTGACGCGAGTGTCCGTGGCCGGGGAGGGCCTGGTGGCTCCGGCGGACGGCGGGGTGGCTCACCTCACGCTCGACCCGGACTTGCAACACACCGCGATCGGCTTGATGGCCGCGCGCCATTTGCCAGAAGCCGCGGCCGTCGTGATGGATGTACAGACGGGACGACTGCTCGTCTACGCGAGCCGCGCCGAGCAAGGGCCAGCGCGCGACCTGTGCGCAGAAGCGAGCGCGCCGAGCGCGAGCGTGTTCAAGATCGTCACCGCAGCGGCCCTCGTCGAGGACGCCCATCTCGATGCGGACACCCGCCAGTGCTATTCGGGCGGCGAGCAGCGGATCACCGCGACGGACCTGATCGACGACCCGCACCGCGACCGCTGGTGCGCGACCCTTGCCTCCGCCCTGGGCCGAAGCATCAACACGGTGTTCGCTCGCCTGGCCAAGGAGCACCTGGTGCCCGCGCAGCTGGACGCGATGGCCCGGAGGTTCGGGTACGGGGACGCGCTAGCGTTCGACGCCCCGGTACAGGCGGGGGCGATCCACGTCCCCGCGGAGACGTTGGAGTTCGCACGCACGGCAGCGGGCTTCTGGAATTCGACCCTTTCGCCCGTCCAGGCCGCGGAGATGAGCGCGATCGTCGCGCGCGGCGGAGAGGCCGTACGGCCGGTGATCGTCGACGAGGTCGTCTCGACCGGCGGGTGGGCCCTCCGCTCGGCGCCTGCGACCCCATCCGTGCGCCGCGTGCTGACCAAAGAGACGGCAGACGAACTCGCGGCGATGATGGAGCATACCGTCATGGAGGGGACGAGCTGGCGCGCCTTCCACGACGGCCAGGGGATTGCGTTCTTGCCCGGCGTCGCCGTGGCGGGAAAGACCGGCACTTTGACCGACCCGGAGACGCAGCGTTACTACACCTGGTTCACCGGCTTCGCGCCCGCGCGCCCCGCCCCGGGGGCCCCGCCGCAAGTAGCCGTGGGCGTCCTCGTCGTGAACGGGCCCTCGTGGCAGATCAAGGCGAACGTGCTGGCGCGCGACATCTTGCGCACCTACTTCGCCAAGCACGATCTGCAGGGAGTGAGCCGGCCTTCGCTCACCGCCGTGGCCCGCCGACGCAAGAAGTAGAGAGTCAGAATCGCGCGCCGGCAGTGAACGTAGCTCCGGCGAGGAGGTCGCCGACGGTGTCGGCGCTGGCCTTGAAGGCAAG
>DATGJA010000778.1:0-2243 GCA_035295445.1 Polyangiaceae bacterium
CGGTCTGACCTGTTACCAGGGCCCCCGGTCTGTACCGGCTGTTGGACCCTTACTGGACCTCGAGCACACCCTGTGTGCCCGCGTCGCCCTGCCCTCGGTAGTAAAGCGCGGAGCACCCCGCGTTCGGCGCTGCCTCCGGCGCCCCGGGCACGTCCTCGAAGTGCGTGAACGGCGCCCCCACGTCCGCCCGCCACGCCGCCCGCTGGACGTTCGCCACTTCGTCGTAGAAAAAGAGCGTCAGGTCGTCCGCCGAGGCGCCCGTCGGCCGCCGCCGGTGCGTCGCGTCGGTGCTCTGGAGCTCCGTCACCGTCACGGCGACGCCCGCCGCCCACTGCATCGCGCCCGCGTTCCACCGAGACTCGTAGAGCACGGGCGGCCCCGTCGGCACCGGGACCGGCGCCGCTGCCTCGACGCCGCTCGACGCCTCGTTCGACGCGTCCGCCGTCGTCGCGTCCCCGCCGTCGTCGCCGCCGTCGGGGGTCGGCAGGGCGCTCGGCGTCTGCAAATAGAAGAACGCCTCGCCGCTCGCCGAGAGCACCGGCTCCGACACCGTAGCCCCCGCCTGGAGCGCGGCCGTCCGGATCGCGTCGAAAGGCGCGTTGTAGGGCGGCGCGGGCGCCCCGTCGGTCGGCGGCGGCGTGTCGAACCAGAGCACGTCGGTCGTGTTCACCCGGCGCAGGACGACGAAGTCCGTACCGCTCGGTGCCACACCGACGAGAAGGATGCCGCCCGGATCGAGGGCGACCCGCGCCATCGGCTGGAGAGTCTCGGCCGGCAGGACGATCGGCGGAAAGAAGTCGCTCGCCCCGCCCGGCCGATCGTCGACGACGATCTCGCCGTTCGTGCGTGTCCACGAGAGCGTCAGCCCCGTGGCCGACACCCCGCCGAAACGATCGATCGCGTCGGCCGTCCACTGGTGCGCCGCCCCCCACGCGTACTTCTCGATGCAGAGCGCCGGGGCGGGCGGCACGTCGATCGTCACGTCCCCCGCGCGCGCGTCCGAGATCGCGTCGGTCGTCGCGTCGCCCCCACCCGAGTCGAGGCTCGGCGCGCCGCCCTCGCCGACCGGGCCCGCGTCGGGTCGGCCTCCCCCGCCGCCTTCGACCCCCGCCGCGCCGTCGAAGCCGAGGAGATCGCCGCCGGCCGGAGGCTGATCGCCGCCGCCGCCGCACGCGCTCGCCAAGAGCCCCATGGCCGCGGGAACGAGCCCCGCCCCCCACCTATGTCCACGCCCCGTCATTCTGCCGGAGGACAATCGTACTGCACTTTCCAGTTGAGCAGCGTCGGCGACGAAAGCATGTCGGCGGTCGGCGTCATCGTCACCCAGATGCGCAGGTCCCCCTGCGACACGAGCGGCGGGCTCGCCGTCGTGAACTTGCCCGTCCCTCCGGGGGCCGTGTCGAGCAGGACGACGTCGTAGTTCGGGACGTTGGTGTTCGCGGTCGACGTCACCAGCGCGAGCGGGCTCGCGGGCAGGTACGCCGACGCGTCCGCCCCGGCGGGTCCCGTCTGCGCGCTGAACGCGATCGACGACCCGTTGACCGGATTGGGGAAGGAGGCCTGGTAGTCGAACTCACGCCACTGGGCCTTGGTCCCCATCGGGCAGCTCGACACGAAGTCGAGCGCGAAGGTCTGCGGCGTCAGCATGACCGGCGGCGCGGTGGGGGTCCCCGTGTCGGGCGTCACGCACGCCGTCAGATCGAAGAACATGAACTCGAGCGCCTTCTCCTGGTCGCTCATCGGGCTCTGCAGGCACGCCTCCGGGAAGAGGTGCGAGTTCAGACCGCAGCTCGACGGGTTGGAGGACGAGCAGCACTGGCCCGTGACCGCCCCGACCGCGCCGGTGCACGTCGCCGCGTACGTCCGGTCGGTGCACTGCGCGTTCGACGTGCACCCGGTGCACTTGCCGAGCACGCACGTCTGCCCCGCGCCGCAGTTGGTGCTCGCGCTGCACTGGCACTGGCCGAGCCCGGGGCCGCTCCCCGCGTCGCCACCCGAGCCCGAGCACGCCTCGACGCTCGTGCCCGCGATGCCGCCGCAGTCGCTGTTCGACGTGCAGTTCGAGATGTTCGACGGGACGCACTCCGCGGCGTCGGGCGTGCCCGATCCCGAGCATTGATCGACGCCGTTGACGGTCTGGCACCCCTGACCGACGTCGACGCACTTGCCGCTCGGGCACTGGCTGTCGGCCGTGCACTGGCACGCCGTGCCCTGCGCGTTGCACTGGCCGACGGAGCACGAGT
>DATGJA010000779.1:0-3443 GCA_035295445.1 Polyangiaceae bacterium
GCCCGATCCTCGAATATCAGAGTGATCAATCGTCGCCCTTGCTGCCTCGACCGCTGGCTTCTCGGTGCCATCACCCACGAAGAAGGAGACCCAGATCCGAACGAAACGCCGACGCAAGACTTGACGGGTCGCTTCATATCAAATCATGGTTCCCATGAACCACCCGCTCCATTCGACGTTGACGGACCTCACCGAAGCGATCCGCGAAAAACGTCTGTCGCCGGCCGAGCTCATGGCGGCGGCGCTCGACCGGATCGACGCGACGCACGATCGGCTCAACGCGGTCGTCGCGCTCCGGCCGCGCGGGGACTTGATGGCGGAGGCGCGTCTCGCCGAGGAGCGTGTCGCGCGGGGCGCCGCCCGACCGCTCGAAGGGATCCCCTTGGGCGTCAAGGATCTCGAGGACGCGGCGGGGCTCGTCACTTCGAACGGATCTGTCGTCCATCGCGACCGGATCGCGGCCAAGGACTCGATCCAAGTCGAGCGCCTCAAGCGCGCGGGGGCGATCGTCGTGGGGAAGACGAACACGCCCGAGTTCGGCTACACAGCCGTCACCAAGAACCTGCTCTTCGGGGTGACGCGGTCGCCGTGGGACCCGTCGCGCACGCCGGGCGGGTCGAGCGGAGGGTCCGCGGCTGCCCTCGCGGGCGAAGTCCTGCCGCTCGTGACGGCGAGCGACGGGGGCGGATCGATCCGCATCCCGGCGAGCCTCACGGGGGCGTTCGGCCTCAAGCCGAGCTACGGCCGGGTACCGAACGGCCCGAGCCCCTTGTGGAGTCATGGGATGACGGCCGTCCTCGGGCCGCTCACCAAGACCGTCCGGGACGCGGCGCTCCTCCTCGATCAGGTCGTGGGCCACGATCCGCGCGATCCCTCGAGCCTGCCGCACCCCGGGCTCTCGTACCTGTCGGTCGTCGATGAGCCGCTCCCGCGCGGGCTGCGGATCGGATTCTCGCCGGACCTCGGCACCGCGGTCGTCCAGTCGGACGTCGCGGCCGTGGTCGAGGACGCGGCGCGCACCTTCGAGAAGCTCGGGTGCACCCTGGCGCCCGTGATCGGGGGACCGCCCGACCTGGCGCCCTACTGGGGCATGCTCGGCTCATGGGAGATCGCGGCGCGACTCGGGTCCCTCGTCGACGAGCGCGCCGCGGATCTCTCGCGGAGCTTCGTCCAGGGGGTGCAAGCGGCCAGAGGCATCACGCCGGCCTGGTGGGGAGAGATGGCTCGGCGGCGGGCGAAGCTCGTCGCGTGGTGCGCCAAGCTCTTCGGCGAGTTCGATCTCCTCGTGACGCCGACGGTCCCGTACGATCCGCCCCCGGCCAAGGGACCGTTCCCGAACGAGACCGACGGCCGACCCCAGCCCGTGGCGAGCGCCGCCTCGTTCACGATCCCGTTCAACATGTCGTGGCATCCGGCGGCGACGGTGCGGGCTGGGATGTCTCGCGCGGCGTTGCCCGTGGGCATGCAGATCGTCGGCCCGCTCCACCGGGAAGACGTGGTCCTGCGCGCGGCGCGCGCGTTCGAACGTGAGCGACCGTGGCATCCGCGCTGGCCCATGCGGTGATCGTTCGCACGCTCGAGCGAAGCGAGAGTTCGGACGCTACGACCGACGCGCCGAGGGCTCACGTCCCCATCGTCCGCCCGTCCTCGAAGAAGCCGCCGCTCGGGCCGCGGGGGCCGAGGCGGCATCCCCAGAGCACCGATGCGGCGCCTTGGTCGATCGATCGCGGCGCGCCGGGGCCGCCCATCTCCGTACGGACCCAGCCCGGCGAGACCGCGTTGACCTTGATCCCGCGCGGGGCGAGGGCGGCGGCGAAGAGCTCAGCCATGCGATTGAGCGCCGCCTTGCTCGCGCTGTACCCACCCGGGGCCGCGTCGGCGAGCGCGCCGAAGCCGTCGTCCTCCACGTCGATGGCGTCGAGTCGCTTCTTCAGCGCGGCGTCCGCGCCGCCTACGGCGAGCCCGCTCGAGACCATCACGACGCGCGCGCCGTCGACGAGCTGCGACGCGAGGCCGCGGGTGAGGAGCCACGGTCCGCGGACGTTCACGTCCCATACCTGTCTGCGCGGCGCCCGGTAGACGCCCGCGTTGTTCACGAGGACGTCCAGGCGCTCCCCGCGCGCCGAGAGGTCGTCGACAAGCGCGGCTATGCTCGACGGCGCCGCGACGTCGAGCGCTAGAGCTTCCCCGCCTGACAGGCGAGGCGCCGACTCCACGCGGCGCACCGCGCAGAGTACGCGCATCCCGTCTTGCGCCAGGCGCTCGGCGACGCGGCGACCGATGCCGCGCGAGGCCCCCGTGACGAGCGCGGTCCCGTTCATGCGGACATCTTAGGTGCGTCCCGCGCGGTCAGGGCCTGGCCCGGGAGGCTCCGGTGCTGCTGCACGAGCTCGGCGGTCTCTCGTCGTGGAGGCAATGAAAGGATGTGTGTCCAGTGGTCGGTCGTCTGACCATCCGGAGTCGTCCACGAATCGAGGACTCGTTGTGCCGAGCGACTTCGTGCGGAGCTAGGAGCTAGTATCGAGTAGAGATCGTGCGATAGTCCCTAAGTGCGAGCGGCGCGATTCGCGCCGTAGAACTGGTAGGGGGTCCCGATGTCCACATCCCGTTCCGGTCCCGCTGGCAGCTCGCTCGGAAGCTCCGTTCCACCCCAAGCTCCCTCGTCCGGATCCGCGCGTGCACAACCACCGCGGCCGACGAGCGCGCCCGCGCCTCCACGGGCCACACCGTCCGTCGTGCCGCGTCCCGGCTCGATCGCGCCCGCGCCACCGAAACCGGACGTGACGTCGCGATCGGTCCCGCCGCCGCTTCCGCCCGAGGCCCGGCGATCGGTCGCACCGGCGACGTCAGCCTCGCCGAGGGAAGCCCACACCTCGCCACCGCTCCCGCCGCGGCCCGTGAGCCATCCCGCGCCGCCGGCTGCGCGTGCACCGCTCCCGCTCGCGGTGGCCTCGCGTGCGCCGCCGCCCGTGTCGGCCTCGCGAGGCCCGTTGCCGTTCAGGGTCGCCGTGACGCCCCCGCCCCCGCCGGAGCCTCCCCCGCTCCCGCCCGCGCCGGCCCCACGGCCAGCACTCGCGGTCCTCCCCGTTGTTGCCGCGGTCATCGAAGCGCCCGCACCCCTTCTCGCGCCTGCGCCCGAGCCTGCGCCCGAGCCTGAGCCCGAGCTTGAGCCCGCGCTCGCACCTGCGCCCGAGCCCGCGCTCGCGCCCGAACCCGCGCCTGCGCCCGAACCCGAGCCCAAGCTCGCGCCGGAGCCCGCGGCGTTCGCCGAAGCGGCTCCCGACGAGGTGCCCTCCGCCGACGCGTCGCCGGAACCTGAGCCGTCCGCCGATGCTCCCGGCGAGGAACGCCCTGCCGCTCCAGTCCCGACCGAGGTCGCGGCGCCGGAGCGCGCAGAAGCGCCCCCTCCCGTCGACGCGGACGCTATCGCCCCGGCGCCGCAA
>DATGJA010000780.1:0-2979 GCA_035295445.1 Polyangiaceae bacterium
CCACAGCTCGGCCGTCGTGATCGGCCGGCCGTGCAGCGCGTGCGCCGGCACGCTGTACTTGTCTCCGGCCAGCGTCAGGTACCCCCCCCCCGCCCACGCGTAGAGCAGTTGCAAGGCGAAGAGCGGGTTGCCGCGGCTCTGCTCGACGGCACGGCCCACAGCGTCGTCGTCGAGCGGCAGCGCGGACCGGAGCAGCTTCTCGGTGTCGTCGGTCGCGAGGGGCTTGAGCTCGAGGACGCGCCCGCTCCACGCCGTTCGCAGGGCCTCCATCCGCAACGCGGCGTCGATGTCGGTCGCGAGCGTCTCGCTGCGCGCCGTGACGACGACGAGGATCGGGAGGTCCGGCGCGTCCCGCCGGAGCCGAATCAATAGATCGAACGTGTTCTGCGTGGCCCAGTGGAGGTCGTCGAGCCACATCAGGATGGGGCGTTCCCTGGCGACGCGCTCGAGGACGCGCTTGATCACGCGGAAGCGCAGCTCCGGACGATCGAGGACGAATCGCTTTCCCGAGGGCCCGAGCGGCGCGATGACCTCCGGTGGGGTCGGCCGCAGCCACTCGGCGGTTGCGGCCACCCAGGTGAGCGCGTCGTCGTCGTCCTTGGACACCTCCCACCGGGTCATGAGCGTCTGCTCGACGGTGGCCCGGTCGGCGCCCTTGAGTCCGTAGAGTTCGTTGATGGCCCCCGTGATTCCGGCGAGGGGCGAGGGCGCGCGGCCGTACTGGCAGCGCAGCGGAAGCATCAACGCTTGTTCGTGCACCTCGGCGCACAACCACTCGGCGACGCGGCTCTTGCCGACGCCGGCTTCGCCGATGAGCGCGAGCAGATCCTGGCGCTGCGCACCGTGCGAGACCAGCTCGACGGCGCTCCAGACCTCACGGCGCTCGTCCTGCCGCGCGACGAGCATCGGGGCACGCAGCGACAGGATGCCGGGGGCGAGCGACTTCGCGTACCCCGCGTGGGGCGCTCGCGAGCTGGGCGTGCCTTGGACGATCTCCTCGAGGGTCGATGCGCGTGCCGGCTTCACCTGGTGCCACGCACGCCGAGCATCGGCGGCGAACTCGTATCGGTTCCAGGGCTTCTTTTCGAGAAGGCGCAGGACGAAACGCCCCGCCGTCAGCGGCACGTCGTCGGCGAGGGTCGGAGGCGGGACCGGCGACCGCTTGTGCGCGCGCAGGACGTCCTGCGCGTTGCCTTCGAAGATCTCGCGACCGCTGAGCACGCGGTAGATGACGCACCCGAGGGCGTACAGGTCGGTCGCCGGGCCGACGAGCGCGGGTTGCCTGCGGATCTGCTCGGGCGCCACCCAGCCGACCGTGCCGGCGCCCGAGTGCACGGCTACCTCGGGTGCGCTCGCGCCGTCGAGGCGCGAATCGTGCCGGTACTCGCGAAGCCACGCGAGGCCGAGGTCGAGCACGTACGCGCGCGGGCCGAGCGGCGTGGACGCGAGATCGAGCATGATGTTCGACGGCTTGAGGTCGCCGTGGATCACCCCTCGCGCGTGGGCGTGCGCCAGCGCCGCCAGCACCTGGTCCACCATGGCCCAGACGACGGACCACGGCATGCGCATCGTGTGCATCCACTCGTGGACGCTGCGCCCGGGCAGGACGTCCATCACGAAGAACGGGCTACCGTCCGCCAGCTGCCCGAAGTCGCGCGCGCGAACGATGGCGGGGTGGTCGAGCAAAGAGACGGCGCGCGCCTCCTGATGAAACCACCAGCTCTCCTCGGCGGCCCGCGTGCGTCCCTTCTCGGGTGACCGCAGCCGCTTGAGCGCGACGCGATCTCCGGTGACGGTATCCTTGCAGAGGTACACGACGCCCATGCCGCCGCGTCCGAGCTCGCGAACCACCTCGTAGCGTTGAGCGAGTACGGTGCCTATCTCGCTCGGTGCGGGCGTCGTCGATCGATTCTGCTCTGCCGTCGTCATGGGAATGCGAGAGTGAGGGTTAAGCTTAGCGTGCTTCCCTCGAGCCGCGCGCCGCCTCTAGGTCTCCCCCGACCGGCTCTCCTGCCCGCGCCGGAGGCGCTCGCCGATGGTTCGGCGAACGCCGCCCAGATCGTAGCGAGCGGGCCGATCGCCCTCCGGAAGGTCCGCGAACTCTTGCACGATGGCGTCGGCGTGCTGGCGTGGGTGCTCCGGAATGCCGAGCCGCTCCCCGAGCGAAGACAGGGCCCCCCTTTCGGCGTCGGTGACGTGGCGATCCATGCGCGCGATCCAACAGGCGACGGCATAGACGAAGAGGCGGTCTTCCTTGCTCATGCCGCTGCGATCGACAACGCCCAAGTCGACCGGCTTCTTCGTGGCGTCTTCGATCGCCGCCATCTCTTCGAGGGAAAGGCCTTCGTCCGCGGCGGTACGAATGATCGCGTCGGCTTCATCCGGGTCGAGCTGGCCGTCGGACCAGGCGACCGCAGCGAGGGCGACGAACACGTCCTTTCCAAGCTTCGGCGCGCTCATGGTGGCCTCCTCCAGCGTCCTTTCACGAGGGAGAGCCCGCGAAAGAGCCCTTGGAGGAAAGGTACACCCTCGGCGCGACGCCCTTCCAGTCCGAAGGGGACCAGGCGTGTCTCTAGTCCGATCTCTCGCTGTCGCTCGAGCGTGCGGAGGGGGCGTCTCTAGTCCGATCTCTCGCTGTCGCTCGAGCGTGCGGACTATGCAACTGCCTTGGGGCGCTTGGATGGCATCGTACGAAAGACGAGGTCCCACAGTGGCGACGAGACGCCGAACCCACCGTCGTGGTCAGCGTGATGGTGCGTCAGGTGATGGCGGCGCAAGAGCTTTCCCCATCGGGTCGTCGGCACGAAGTGGTGAACGTAGTAGTGCGTGCCGTCGTAGAAGAGGTACCCGACGACGAAGCCCGCGAAGAACGGATCCGCCCACGCGCGTCCGAGCAGGACCACGAAGAGCGTCATGAAAATCAGCCCGAGGGGCACGCTCGTCAGGAGCGGCATCACCAGGCGGTCCTTGTCGTTCGGG
>DATGJA010000781.1:0-10828 GCA_035295445.1 Polyangiaceae bacterium
GAGTGAGTGAGCGGCTCTTCCCCCGTCGCCGGCTTGGGCGACTGCAATCCGCCCGGCGTCGCCCCCCCGCCCGTGGTCGCGCCGGTCGTTCGAGCGACGGAGCCTTCGCCCGTGCGCTCCAGGCCGCCCGAAGGACCGGCCGTGTGACGCGACTGCGGCTGCCCGTCCTCCTCCTCGTCCTCCTCTTCGAGCGGTTCGTCGAGCGTGGCCAGGAGCTCGGCCGGCAGCACGGCCTCAATCTCCTCCTCCGGCGACGGCACGACCGAGTCTGGATCCGGTCGTACCTGCACGCGGCGCTCGGCCTCCGCCAGGAGCTCGCGAAGCTCGGCGCTCAGGGGCGGGGCGACGGCGAACCCCCTCCGGGAGACGAGCTGTCCGGTGCCGGACGGCGGATCCGAGGGCGGCTTCGACGGTGGCTTGGAGGGCGCCTTGGAGGGACGCGCGGCTCTAGGATCGGAGGGCGGCTTGTCCGACGGCGGGTTGGATCCCGAGCGGATGCTCGCCGGGGGCAGGGACGGGGGACTCGATCGAGGCAGGAGCGCCGGGCCAGGTGACGTCGGCGGGGACGCGGGGGGCGACGTCGACCCGCCGCTCGGGTTCGCGCCGTCGTCACCGTGCTGCGCCACGTCGGGGACGTCGGGCGCCCGCCCCTCCGACGGCTGCGAGGGTTCGGCGCGCCCCGTCAGGAGCTCCACTTTCCGAACGAGGGCGGCGACGTCGACAGGGCGTAGGAACAAACCGCTCGCTTCGTGGACTACAGCGTCCTCGGGGCTGCTGATCGTGCCGCCCGGCCTTCCTAGATAGAGCACGTGGATGTCGTCGGCCTCGGGGAGCTCCCGCATGCGCGCGACGACGTCGAGCGCCCCCTCGCTGTCGGAGTCGACGATGACGAGGCGAGGGTGCTGCACCGCGACGCGGGCCACCAGCATCGTAAGCGGCACGTCCACGACGCCGTAGCCCATCCGCCGCAGGACCTGGGCGACCTGCTCCGCCTCGACGGTCGGATCGCTGACGAAGATCGTGGGCGCCGAGCTGCGCGCGCCGTCGCCATGGACTCTCACCGCGCCCAAAGGGCATCAACTCCTTTTCGGGTCGCGGGTGCTCGCGCGCCGTGTCGCGAGGTGCAGGGCGATCCACTCGCCGAGTCGAGGGAGCTGACCGGCGCCCCACACGAGTCCGAAAATGAACAGGACGATTCCGAGCTCCCCGCGGCTCAGTCCGAACATGCCCCCCTTGTACCACCAGATGCGGCGGCGTCAGGGTGCTGGCATGACCCCGCGGTGTTCGGTACATCGAAAACGCCAATGAAGTGGCCAGACCTTCGTCTCGCGGCTCTCGCCTCCCTGCCGCGGTGGGTCAAATGGAGCGCCGCCGGCCTGGCAGGCGCCGCGGCCGCCGCGCTCTTGGTCGTTTGGCTCGTCGTCCGGCACTACGAGGACGGTCTGCCGAGCGTGTCGGAGCTCCGGAAGTACCAACCGCCGCAAGTGACCCGCGTGCTCGCGCGCGACGGGAGTCTGTTGGCTGAAATCTTCACCCAGAGGCGCACGGTAGCGCGCGTCGACGTCCTGCCCGCGCACGTCAAGCTCGCGGTCCTCGCCGCGGAGGACGCGGGGTTCTACGAGCACGAAGGTCTCAACTATTGGGGCATCGCCCGCGCTCTCATGGTCAACCTCCGCTCCCACGCGACCCGGCAGGGCGGGTCGACCATTACCCAGCAGGTGGTGAAGAACCTCCTGCTCAACAGCCGCGAGCGCACCTTCGCCCGCAAGATCCGAGAGGCCCTTCTCGCCCGACGTCTCGAGCACGACTTGCCGAAGAACGAGATTCTCGAGCTCTACCTGAACAACATCTATCTCGGCCGCGGGCGCTACGGGATCGAGGAGGCGGCTCGCGACGACTTCGGCAAGGATGCGAAAGACTTGACGATTGCGGAGGCGGCACTCATCGCGGGCCGAATCGCGAACCCGCGCGACTTCCATCCGCGCGCCAACCTCAACGTGGCCCTCGTGCGGCGCGCGTACGTCCTCGACCAAATGCACTCCAAGGGGTTCCTTGCCGACGCGCCCTGGGCGGCAGCGAAGGCCGAGCCGGCCAGGCTGGCCCCCCTGGCGGACACGCAGAGCGATCTCGCGCCGGAGGCCGTCGAGATCGCCAAGGCGGCGCTCTACAAGCTCGAGCCGGACCAGGCCCGCCTCGGCGGCTTCACGATTACGACGGCCATCGATCCCAGGCTCGAGGCCGCGGCCCGCGCGGCCGTCCGCGAGGGGCTCGGGGCCTACGATCGGCGCCACGGCCTTCAATCGGGCCTGAAGCCCGCGCCCACCGTCGCCGAGAGGAAAGCCAAGGCGCCGCTCCCTCGCGACGCGCTCGTGCCGTTCGAGGGCACTCCCGACTACGACCAGCACAAGGTGCTCGTCGGGGTGGTCGAGTCCGCGGACGACGCCGCGGGCACCTTCGACGTACGCGTGGGGACAGCGGTTGGGTCGGTCCGGCTCGCCGATTTCGAGCGCTACAACCCGAGCAAGCTGGCGCCGACCGCGTTCGCTCCGGTCGGCGCCAGGGTCCGCGTGAGTCTTTTGGCCCCCACGCCGGACCCGTCGCCGGGGGGGAGCGATCGCACGATCAAGGTCCCTCTTCGCGTCGAGTCGGGCCCGGAGGGAGCCCTCGTCGCGCTCGACGTCCGGACGCGCGAGGTCCTCGCGATCGTCGGAGGCTACGAAGCGGCGGCCGGTGCGCTCGACCGAGCGACACAATCCCGTCGCCAACCCGGGTCGACGTTCAAGCCCATCGTCTACTCGTACGCGATTCACACGCGCCGTTACACGGGCGCCTCCCTCGTCGATCCCACCCCGGACGTGTTCGAGGGAGGCTACCGGCCGAACAACTTCGAGGGCTGGCAGGGGCGGGATCCCCTTCGGCTGCGCGAGGCCTTGGCCAACAGCGTCAACGTGGCCGCCGTCCGGGTCCTGCGCGACGTCGGGCCGGAGGGGGTGGTCGCGTGGGCGAAGGCGCTCGGCGTGCAGTCGGCGATGCATGCCGACCTCTCGCTCGCCCTCGGCAGCTACGAGGTGAAGCCGATCGAGCTCGCGGGCGCCTACGCGACGTTCGCCGCCGGAGGCGTGTACGAGGAACCGCGCCTCATCCTGAGGATCGTGGGTCCCGACGGGCGGGACGTTCCGCTTCCGGCGCGTCCTCCGCCCCGCCGGGTACTCGACGACGCCGAGGCGTACGTGGTCACCAGCTTGCTGACGAGCGTCATCGATCACGGGACGGGCGCCAGGGCGAAGGCCCTCGCCCGGCCGCTCGCCGGCAAGACCGGCACCTCCAACGGACCGAAGGACACATGGTTCGCCGGGTACTCGACGGACATCACCGCGGTGACCTGGGTTGGATACGACGATGGTCGTCCTCTCGGCGCGAACGAACAGGGCGCCATCACCGCGTTGCCTGCCTGGATGTCGTTCATGAAAGTGGCGCACGAGGGCCGACCTCGCGTCGAGTTCTCGCGCCCGCCCGGCGTCGTCACCACGACGATCGACGCGCGCACCGGCGAGCTCCCGTACCCCGACGATCCCAACGTCCTCGACGAGGTCTTCCTCGCCGGCACCGAGCCGACCGACGTCGCCAAGCCGCCGAACCCCGCGGCGGAGTCGCCATGAGGGTCTTGCTCGTCGTCGCCACCCTCCTCTGGTCCTCGCGCGTCCTCGCGGCGGGCGCCCTGGACGCCGCCACACGAGAGGCGGGCAAGTCGCTCGTGGCCCCTTCCGGCGCCAGCCTGGTCGTCGCCGCACCTCTCGCCAGCGACCAGTCGGTGATCAAGGTCGACGACCTGGCGCTGCGCGTCGCCGCGCTCCTGGCGGGGTGCATTGGTGCCGGAGCGCGCGCGCATCCACAGACGGCACAGCTGGCGACCGCTCGCGCGCTGGCCGGTCGCGCGAGCGCTCTCGTCTACGTTCAGACGGAGATCGCGCGCGGCGACCTTCGCGTCACGGTCGACGTCTACCCTTCGATGGGCAACGCGTGGGATCGGATTCGCAACCCCCTGCCGTCGCCGACCGGGCACGCCTTCGCGACCGTCAAGGTGGACGCCGAGGTCCGCTCGTACTTGTCGCCTCTGCTTCTCGAGCAGGCGAGCATCTCCCGCGCGCGCACGGACGAGGCAGAAGTCTCGGCGCTCGCGTGCGGTGACTTCGACGGAGACGGGGGAAATGAGATCGTCCTAGTGTCGCGCGAGCGCGTCGCCCTCGGACGCATACGCGATGGAGCGTTCGTCGTGGAGCGCGCCGCCTCTTGGGGGACGCTCGGGCCCAAGCTGCCTGTGCCCATGCGGGAGGCGATCGGCGGCGCCGTCGTCCAGACGGGCCGCATCGCGATCGGCACCACGGAAAGAGGTGGAGTCGCCCTCTCGTCGGACTTCGGGAAGCACGACGCGCTGGCCGGCATCCCGGTGTGGGGGGGCGACGGCCCGGTGTGCCTTCGCGCTGAGCCCTCCGCCGGCTCCTTCGACGGGGCCCCGATCGACTGTGCGCCGACCCGGGACATCCGACCGAAGATGGCGGTGCCAGCGCCGCGATTCGACGCCTTCGCCGCCACGACCGCCTCCGACGCGGCGGGGGTTCCTCGTCTTGTCGTGGCCGTGCGCGAGCCGAGCGGAAAGGTGCGCCTCAAGTGCGGCGACGCGTCCGCTCAGCCCGATGGCACCTTCGGCGCGCAGCTGGCCCTCGGCGACCTCGACGAGGACGGCGTGCCCGAGATCGTGACGACCGGCGACGGTCCCGACGACGGGATCACGATCGGGAGCTGGGATCCCTTCAAGGGTGATTTGCGCCCGCGTCTGCACGTTCCCGCCCCGGCCGGCGTCCGCGCCCTCGCGGTCTGCCCCCCGGAAGCTCGCGGGGAACCGGCGCTCGTCGCCGTCGTCGGCGGCGAGGTGTGGGTAATCCGGGCCGCCGTGCAGGAGCGCCGGTGATTACGCGCAGGCAGTGGCTGCTAGGATCCGCCGCCTTCGCGCTCGCCTTCCCACCGAAGTCCGCGTTTGCGCGGGGGCGTACGCACTACGGCGGCAGCGTGATCCTCCACGCGCCCTGGCCCCTTGGCTGGGTCGATCCTCATCGCATCGACGATCCGGTCGCCGCGTTCTTCGGAGAGGCGCTCTTCGACACCCTGTACGCGAGAGATGCCGGCGGGACGATCGTGCCGTCGCTCGCCGAGGCCGACCCCGTCGTCGATGGCTCGACGCTGCGGGTCGACGTGCGGCAGGGCGTTCGCTTCGCGTCGGGAGCGCCGCTCGATCCGCGCGTGGTCGCGGCTTCCTTGGCGCGCTCGCGCGCTCGGGACGGGGGTCCCTGGCTCCTCGACGTTCCGGTTCCCAGGGTGGACGGGGCGGCGCTCGTATTCGCCACGCGCGATGCCCACCGCCTGGCGCACGCCCTGGCGTCCCCCCTCGTCGCGGTGCTGCCGCCTCGCTTCTCCCCGGAACGGCCCGATGGCACGGGCCCCTTTCGGGCCGAGGTTCGACCGGGCGCGCTCGTGCTCCTACGCAACATCGTCGCCGCGAACGGTCCGGCCTTCCTCGAGTCGATCGAGGTCCGGCGCGCGGCCGACTTGGCCGGGCCGCTTCGCGCCTTCGAGAGCGGCGCCGACGACCTCGGGTGGCTGGGCTCCTTCCTTCACGAACCCCGCCCCGGCGCCCGAGCCTTCGACGGGGGCGCCGTCGCGTGGGTCCTTCTGAGGACGGGGCGCGACGCCGGCGCGCAGGACGTTCCGGGCGGAGCCCAGGCCATCGCCGATTGCGTGCCTCACGCCGCGATCGCGTCGTTCGTCGTCGGCGCGCCGTGGGAGGTTCGCGACTCCACCCGGGCGGGCTGGACCGGGCCGCCGTGCGATCTCCTGGTCCGTGAGGACGCCCCTTGGCTCGTCGAGCTCGCGCGGTCCCTGGCCGCGGCCCTGTCCAGTCCTTCCCACGAGGTAACGCCACGGCCCCTTCCGTGGACCGAGATGCTCCAGCGGCGAGCCGCGCGTGCGTACACGCTCATGGTCGACGTCGCGCGCCCCGCCGGTCCCGGGCCCCTCGGGACCGTGCTGGGCCTCGCGACCGCGGACGATCGCGCCTCGGGCGAGGCTCTGGCGCGGCATCCTCCGCGGGGGGAGCTTCCGCCTCGGGCGGCGACCCGGACCAGCCGGGTCGGGGTCGTGGGCGAGGTCCGCCTGCAGGGCGGACGGGCTCCGGACGTGACACTGCCCCCTTCGCCGTGGGGTCGCGGCATCGACTGGGGAGGCGCTAGCCGCTCTCGAGCTTGAGCGCCCCTCGTCTCGGGGCGTACGGTCGACGGGCGAAATGCGGCTCGCGCCCCGGCTCTTCCTCGCGTTCGGATCGGTGGCCGCGCTGTCCGTCTTTGGTCTCGGATACTCGGTGCGCGAAGACCGGCGGGAGCGCGAGACGAGACGCTTCGAGCAAGAAGTCCGGAGCGCGTGCGATCGCGTCGTGGCGGAGCTGGGCCGGCAGGCCGAAAGCGATCGACTCCTCGTGGCGGGCGCGTGCCAATCGGGGGAGCTCGTCGATCGCGCGCTCATCTGGCTCGAGGCGCGGACCCTCGACGACGAGCGGCGCCTCGCGCTCTCTCGCCTCGTGCCGGAAGAGCGCCGGGCCTTCGACCTGGACGAGCTCCTTCTCGCGACGGCGGACGGCGACTCGCTCGGGCAGGACCCCCTCTCGTCCTTGCGCCGAGAAGAGGTCGTGTTTCTCGTGGCCGGCGATACGGCACGATTCTCCCTGCGCGTCGGGCCGTCGCCCGCGCTCCTCACGCGCTGCCGAAGCGCCGGGACGGCGGGCCGTGCCGTGGGGTTGGTCGGGGCCCGTCATCTGGTCCCCCTGGTCGACCGGCTGGGGAGGACCGTCGATGCGGCCGTCACCCTAGAAACGAGCGCACCGAGCCAAGGTGCGGATGTCGCACGGGCGAGCTGCGTCTTCGCGGACGCCGCGGGGAAGTCGCTGCCCATCGCGGTGACCAAGCCGAAGACGGAGCTGGTCGACAACCTGGCCCGTATCGATCGGACCATCGTGCTCGCGGGCCTCGCCTCCACGGGCGTCGCGCTCTTGCTGGCCGTTCTCCTCGCCCGAAGCCTCGGCCGCCCCATCGCGGAGCTCGCGGCCGAGGCTCGCAAGGTCGCGGCCGGAGAAGCCCGGCCGCTCCAGGTGCATGGCTCCGGCGAGATTGCCGAATTGGCGCTCGCCTTCGACGCGATGCTCGTGGATCTCGAGGCTACCCGACGCAGGTTGGCCGCGACGAGCCGGGTGGCGGCGTGGCGTGAGGTCGCGCGTCGAGTGGCGCACGAGGTGAAGAACCCGCTCGCGCCGATCCGTGCGGCGGTCGAGACGCTGCGGCGCTTGAGGGCGAGGGACGACCCGGAGTTTTATGCCTATTTCGACGAGGCCACCCGCACCGTGCTCGACGAGGTGCATCGCATTTCGAACATCGTGACGGAGTTCACGCGCTTCGCGCGGCTCTCGCCTCCGCGGCCCCAGGCGCTCGACGTCGTCGATCTCGCGCGCCAGGTTGTGCGCCTGCACGACACGGGCGGTCACGGCCCACGAGTCGACGTCGAGGTGACGTGCACGGTGCCGAGCGTGCGCGCCGACCGCGATCAGATCGTTCAGGTCCTGACCAACTTGATCCAGAACGCGCTCGACGCGGTCAAGGAGACCGGCGGGGCGGGCGCGGTGCGCGTGGCGATCGGATCGGACGGCCCAGGCTCCGTGCGGGTCACGGTGAGCGACAACGGGCCAGGTCTGGCCCCCGAGATCGCCGGCAGACTCTTCGAACCCTACGCCACCACCAAGCCGCACGGCACCGGCCTTGGACTTGCGATCGCGCAGCGCATCGCGATCGAACACGGCGGAGAGCTCGCGTACGTCGCAGCGCCGGCAGGACAGGGCGCGGCCTTCCGACTGGTCCTTCCGGTGGAAGGTCCCGCATCGTCGAGCGTCTGAGCGCTGGAACCCCGTGTGATAACGTGGCATTCGTGGTCGAACTCGTCGGGGAGGCCGTGGACACCCGCTACGAGCTCCGCAGGCTCATCGCGCATGGGGGAATGGGCCTCGTGTTCGAGGCGCACCACAAGTTCACGCGTCGAGGCGTCGCGCTGAAGATCTTGCCGGAGGAGCTTCGCTCCAGGAAGGAGGCGCGCGCCCGGCTGCTGCGGGAGGCGCATGCGCTGACGACCGTAAGGCATCCCGGCTTCGTCGAGGTGCTCGACGCCGGCGTGTGCGCTTCCCATGGCCCTTATGTCGTGCTCGAGATGCTCGACGGGCGGACGCTCGATGGCATCCTGGCGGCGCGTCAGAGGCTGACGGTGGCAGACGCGGTGCAGATCGGCCGTCAGGTCTGCGACGCCCTCGCCCATGCGCACGCTCGCGGGGTCATCCACCGCGATCTGAAGCCGAGCAACATCTTCATCGCCCGCAACGAGGTCGGCGAGGAGACCGTGAAGCTTATCGATTTGGGGGTGGCCTCGATGGGGGAGCAGCAGCTGGCGCACCTCGACCACAAGCTCACCGCGGCCCACGAGGTCGTGGGCACGCCCGAGTACATGGCACCCGAGCAGCTTTGGGGTCGGGAGATCGATGCGAGGACCGACGTTTACGCGCTCGCCATGTCGCTCTACGAGTGCTTGACGGGCGAGGTGCCGTACGTCGGGGCCTACCCGGACGTCCTCGTGCAGGTCTCGAACGCAGCGGGGCCCCCTGCCGTTCGCGATCGGCGCGCGGACGTTTCGCCGGCGCTCGCGACGGTGATCGAGCACGCGCTCGAAAAGGAGACCACCGCGCGCTTCCAGTCGGTGGAGGAGCTCGGCCGCGCACTGCTCGCGGCGAGCGGCCTCACCCCGGCGCGCTCGGCCGTTCTGGCCGTGGCGGACGAGCCCGGGCCCCCGAGCGGAGAGCGATCGAGCGGGGAGCTGCCCAGCGGCGAGCTCCCGAGTGGCGAGCTGCCGGTTCAACGGACCGAGGAAGAGGACTCGGAGCGTGCGATCAAGCTCGTCCGAAAGAAGGCGCGACCGCCGGCCGCCGCGACCGACGGATCGCCCACGGCGTCACGTCGGCGGCAACACACGAGGGTCCCTTACCTGACGCCGGTGACGCTGATGTCGGCGAGCGGGAGCGCGATCCAGGCGCGGAGCGAGGAGATCAGCGAAGAGGGGATGCTCCTGCTGAGCCCCATCGGATTCCCCCCCGGGACGGCGTTGAAATTGAAGTTCGCGAGCCCGACGACGGGGGAGATGATCGTCATCGAGGGCAAAGTACGGTGGCTGCGGGAGGCGCGCGCCCGGAGTGCCATGGGCCTCGAGTTCGTCGACCTCTCGGCCGTGCTGCGTCGCGTCGTGGCGGACTACGTCGTCATGTTCCAGGCGGCCCACAGCTGAGCCGCTCCGGAGCGCCGCGGCGTGTGGTTTGGGTGTGTCAGGGCGGCGCGTCCGCGCAGCAGCGGACGCCCGTTTGTACCGAGCCGTACTCTTCCCCGTGAAAGGTGGTGGCAGGACGACACCGGTCACGCGCCGGCATCCACCAACCTCCCTTGAGCGCCGACCGATACTCCCCGGATGTCCTGTCTCGCCAAACCCACTCGTCGACGTTGCCGGTCATGCTCCTGGCCCCGAAGGGGCTCACGCATCGTTCGACGGTCGACGGCGATACCCGATTGTCGCGAAGCTTTCCCGTGGACGAATCGACGAGATTCATCTTGTCGATGTTGCAAGAGGCCGCGTCCCGAGCCAGGCCCGTGGGATAGGGGAACATCTGCTCGCCCTCGCAGGCGAACTCCCACTCGGTCTCCAAGCACAGGCGCTTGCCGTCTGCCTTGCAGATCTCCCGCGCGCGAAGCCACGAGACGCCGCCCAGCGGGAGGGTGTCTCCGGGTGCGACGTACTCGTCCCGATCGATGCAGAAGCGCTTGTGCACGCGTTCGCCGACGCACTCGCTCGGCGCGAAGACCGCACATCGAGCCAGTTTCGTCGAGGGGGGATCTTCCCACGTCTCGCACGACTGGCTCACCTCGGTGCAGTACTGGCCTTCGACGAGAACCATTCCCGCGCGGCAGGGGTCGGTCGGCGCCGGCGTGGGTGAGGGAGGCGCGTCTTCCGAGGTGGCGGACGAGATCGCGACTTGAGGTGGCGGCTCAGGCGTTGCCGAAAGGTCCTTCGACGCCGAGGCCGCCGCCACGACGAGCCCAACCAGAAACGACGCAGCTTGACGCATGACGACTACGACTCTTGTCGTGGCGCGTCGTTCGCGCGTCGAGAGTCGTCTCTCGAATACGCGCGACCGACTCGGATGTTTCCCTTGGGCATGCGCGATTTGTGCCGGAGGGTGGCTCGCGTGCGATTCGGATCCTTAGGGTGTGTCGTCCGAACTCTTGCTTCGACGCGCGACACGCGGGTCAGGGGTCCGCAAGAGTGGCGAGGCTTCGCCTCCTACTACGGCTGGGCCGACGGCGACCTGATCGACTCGAGGTGCAGCACGTAGACGAACGCGCGCTCCTGGAGCAGTGCGGCTACCGATGCGTGACCGATAAGCGACGGGCCGAGGGCCGGAAGGCTCGCCGTCCGAATCGCGCGCAGGACGCAGCGAGTGACGTCGGCGTCCGGAAAGCGCCCGCTCCCGCCCTCCGCGACGTCTGCGACCTCCCCGCTTGGAGCGATGCGGAACCGGAGCTCCATCCGACCGCCGGTGTCCGGGCGTCCGTCCAGGGCGGCGGCGTAGCATTCCTCGACGGCGGGCCAGGAAGCGCGCAGCGCCTGGCGCACGCGTCCCGCGTCGGCGATGGGGCGCGCC
>DATGJA010000782.1:0-2973 GCA_035295445.1 Polyangiaceae bacterium
CGCGGGAGTGAGGCAGGTTCATGTAGATTGAGGGAGGTGGGGAGCTTCGTCGCGCGCGTCTCTGTCGCCGCCGTGGCTTGTTCTGCCGCAGGCGTGGGGGTGGCCGCCTGCGCCTGGATCGTCGGAGACGTACACGGCCATCTCCAGCAGGACGCGAGCGTCTCGCCGGATGCGCTTGCCGAGGAGATGGGCGACGGAGGATCTGCCGGGCCGGACGCCCCGAGCGCCCGCGCATCCGACGCTCCCGGCCCCGACGCTTCGAGCCCCCCGGACGTGTCGAGCCCCTCCGACGCGCTCGATGTGCCCGACGCGCTCGACGCGGGCGCTGCTTGCACCCCGGACCTCGGCGGCGACACCCACAACTGCGGGTGGTGCGGTCACGATTGCCAGGGCGCCTCGTGCGAAGGGGGCGTGTGCAGCGGGCAAATCGTCTACTCGGCCAATCCGACCGGCCTCGCCTACGACCAGGGGACGCTGTTTTACACGGGTGGGCCCAATGGCACGATCATCGCCCTATCGCTGGTATCCCTGATCGCGACGACGGTCGCCCCCGCGCAGAACGCCGCGACGGACATCGTGGCGCGCCCGCCGTACCTCCTGTGGGCCACGGCCGACGGGATCATCCATCGCGCTCTCGAAGACGGCGGCGCCTCGACCTCGTTGGTGAAGACGAGCCCGAGCTGCCTGGCCGCGAGCTCGACCCACGTCTATTGGTGGGAGACGGCGACCGGCACGGCATACAGCGTCCCCATCGACAGCGACGGCTCCGCGCCGCCCACGGTCGAATACGTGGCCAGCGCGGGGGCGAAGGGCTGCGTCGGCGCCGACGACCAGACCTTCGCCGTGATCAACGGCTCCACGCTGGTCCAGCGCGATCTCGACTCCGGAACGACCACCACCGCCGGTTTGACGGGGCTCGCCGACACCCGCTACGTGCTTCTGTCCGGGACGTACGCGGTGGCATTCACCAGCACCGTCACGGACGCCGGGACGGTCGGGCACGTGAACTCCGTCGCGAAGGGCTCGGCCACGGCGGTCGACGTGGGCACGTTCGTGTGGACGAACGTGTTGGCGGCCGTGGGCGACGACCACGGCATTTACTGGTCGCCGCAGGGCGAGGCGCGCATCGATGGCTGCCAGGACGCCCTTTGCAGCGGCGGAATCCGGCACTATTCCCCGGTCTACGCGAACTCCACGCTCGGCTCGCTCGCCCTCGGCCCGACCACCGTTTACTTCTCACGCGGCAGCTCGTCCGGTTCCATCCTGTCCGTGACGAGGTAGCCGCTCCCGCTTCGCGAGCACGCCGTGCGGGTTGGGTGGTCGTCAAGTCGTCGCGTCCGCGTGCAGCGCCGCGTCGAGGGCGAGGCGCAGCTCCTCCGGATCGAGTTTGACCCCCGTCAACCTCTCGTGCTCGGTAGGAAGCCAGCCCACGACCTGGTCGACGCTCTCCATCGGGTGAAAGCCGAAGGCCCCCGGCGCAAGGAGACGAATGCCGCTGACGGCCGCCCGGAATGCGCTCGCCCAGAATCCCGTCCCGCACAGCACCACGGCGACGCAGGCCAGGGAGCCCTTGTAACGCCGCATCGACGCCGCCAGGCGAAGCCGGGCCTCCTCCGACGGCAGGCCCGTTCCGGCGGCGACGATGTGAACGTTCGAGCGACGCCCGGGGAACTGGGCGGCCATCGTCTCGACCGCCTTCGTGAATCGCGATACGTGGGGGCCGCTGATGGTCCGCCGCCACACGGCGATGAGGACGTTCCTCCACCGCGCAAAGACGAACTCGCCGGGCTCGTGATCCAGGACGACGAACCCCTCGACCGTCGCGGGCGCCGAGGTCGCCTCGTCCGACCCGCCCGGTTGCGCGTCGGTCGTCGTTCGGGGCGAGGCGGGCATTCCAAGTTCGTAGCATGGCGGGGGCCTCGCACGCATCCTGCGGGAAGTTCGCAACCCCCGTGGGTGGATTGAAGAGATCGGGCTGGATGATCTGCGTCAGATAATTGCAATTCGTGCTCGGTGCACGGAGGAGGTCGCGGCGCGGCGATGGCCGGCGCCAACCCAAGAGGCATCGCAGGAGCGCGTCAGCAACCCGATGGCTCGCACCTCGTCGCTCGAGCGCAGGAGCGCGCCGAGGTTGCCGCAGCCGGCCGGGCTCCCGAGGTCGCATGCGCGCTGAAACATAGCCTGTGCGCGCGCGTCGTCGCGCGTCGCGCCGTCGCGACCTTCGGAGAAGACGATGCCCAGATTGCTGCAACCAACGGCCGAGCCGCCGTCGCAGGCGCGCGTGTAGAGGCCGACGACCGTCTCCGGCAACCGTGCCCGTGCGGTCGGCGTGGGAAGGACGGAGACTTGCGGCGGCGGAGGCGGAAGATTCGATTCTCGTGCGCACGCCGCGAGGACGAGCAGCACCCCCCATCTCCGCGCGTCGAGCGTCAGCCCCATGAATCTTACCGGCCCGCCGCCGCCCGCGCGGCCGGCAGGACGGTTCCGTTGGAATCGCGCACCTCGATCGGCCCAAACCCGAGCGCCGACAGCGGCGCGCGGAGCTCTGCGAGATCGCCGACGACCACGATGCGCATGTGGTCCGCGTCGAGATACCGCGACGCAGCCGACTGCACCTCCGCGGCCGTGACGGCGGCGAGTTTCGCCGGTTGTCGCACGAGATCCGTCTCCGGCAAGCCGAAGCCAATCCAACCGGCGTAGACCCCGGCGGCGAGGGGCGCCGTCTGGAAGGACTTCACCAGCGAGAACGACGCCCACCCGTGGGCGACGTCGAGCTCGTCTCCCCGAGGACCTTGAGCCGAGAAGTCTCGCACGATCCGGTCGACCTCGGTGATGACCCGCGCGACGTTGGCGTTCGGGGCCCGGGTACGCCAAGCGAGCATCCCGCCCGAGCGACCCGAAGTATCTCTCCGCCGTCGCGGATACCTCGGCCGCCGCCACGTCGCCCACGACGGCCAACGTCGCATGCTCGGG
>DATGJA010000783.1:0-18380 GCA_035295445.1 Polyangiaceae bacterium
GCGCGTATCCGGCGGGAAGCACCGGCTCGGGCGCCCTCTACGAGATCGTCGGACACAAGTGGTTTCTCTCCGCGCCGATGAGCGACGCGTTCCTCGTGCTCGCGTACGCCGACGACGGCCTCTCCTGCTTTCTCTTGCCCCGCTTCATGCCCGACGGCGAGCGCAACGCGCTGCGAATCACCCGCCTCAAGGACAAGCTCGGCGACTGGAGCAACGCGAGCTCGGAGGCGGAGGTCGAGGGGGCGCTCGCGTGGAGGGTGGGCGAGGAGGGGCGTGGCGTGGCGACGATCCTCGAGATGGTGGCGCTGACGCGGCAGGACTGCATGATCGGCTCGACGAGCATCATGCGGCACGCGCTCGTCCAGGCGATCCACCACGCGCGGCACCGTCGCGCCTTCGGTCGTGCACTCATCGACCAGCCGCTCATGCGCAACGTGCTGGCCGACCTGGCGCTCGAGTGCGAGGCGCACGTCGCCCTGACGGCTCGCGTCGCGCGCGCCGGCGAAGGGGCGGGGACGCGACCGACGGAGGGCGCGCTCTTCCGGATCGCGACGGCGATAGGAAAGTACTGGGTGTGCAAGCGCGCGCCGTCCTTCGTCAACGAAGCCCAGGAGTGCCTGGGCGGGGCCGGCTACGTCGAAGAGTCGATCTTGCCGCGCCTCTACCGGCAGGCGCCGCTCAACTCGATCTGGGAGGGCAGCGGAAACGTGCAGTGCCTCGACGTCCTTCGTGCGCTCGCGCGACAACCGCAGACGCGCGACGCGTTCTTCGCCGAGCTCGCCGACGCTCGCGGGGAGAACCCCGCGCTGGACGCGCTGGCCGAACGCCTGCGCGGGGACCTCGCGCGACCCGACGTCCCCGAGGGGCTGTCGCGCGTGCTGGTCGAACGAATGGCCGTCGCGATGCAGGCGGCCTTGTTGATCCGGGCCGCAGCGGGCCCGGTCGCCGATGCGTTCTGCGCCTCGCGCCTCGGGGGAGCCCACGGCACGACGTTCGGGACGCTCGAGGCCGCTGCGCCGGTGGGGGAGCTCATCGAGCGAGCCTTCCCCGAAGTGTGACGAGCGATGTCGTCCGCTCTCTCGCTACCGCTCGAGCGTGCGGACTCGTTGGCGCTTTAGTCCGCTCTCTCGCTACCGCTCGAGCGTGCGGACTAGGCTCCCTTGCCCTTTTCGGCGACGACGGCGGGCATCTCGCCCGACGGCGAAATCTGCACCGCGTGCCGGTGGAACTCGAGGAGCATCGTCACGAGCGCCTGCGCGTCGCCGTCGTCGATGCGGCCCTTCTCGCGCCGCTGCTCGTCGAGGCGCCGTACGTGCGCCATGATCTGAATCCACGTCGTCATCAACGACCTTCCCCTCTCGACCACGGCGGCGAACGCAGGCGAGCGTACGCTCGTCCACCCCCCGCCGCCAGTGACGCCAGCGACCTTACGGCGTATCCGACGCGGCAGGCGCCGATTCCGTCGAGGGTCCCTTCTTCAGCTGCGGGCCCAGGCACTTCCAGAACTCGTCGGAGTAGTCGGGGCCGCCCGTCACGCGCGGCTTCATGTCGGGAGGATTGATGTAGACCTCCGTCAGCACCTTGTCCTTCGACCCCGTCAGCTTTCGGGACCCGTTCACGAGCTCCGCGATGGGGTCGATCTTCCACCCCTCCTGGGTGAGGCAAGCCCGCGTCGCGTCGTCGATCTGCACGACGTCGGCCTTCGCCAGCCGATCCACCAGCGGCTTCTGGAGCGCCGGCGACGACGAGCAGGCGGCGACGAAGACCGCGGCGACAAGCGGGGCCCAGACGTGACCCAGAAGCGAACGGGGGGCGGAAGAAAGGTGGCGCATGGGCGGCATCATAACTCCCAAACGCGCGGACGGGGTTGACAGCGCAAAGGCGGCGGTTACCCAAGGTCGTCAGCCATGCCGGAGACCACCCACGCCTTCCAGGCCGAGGTCAGCCAGGTTTTGCACCTGGTCATCCACTCCCTCTATAGCCACAAGGACATTTTCCTCCGCGAGCTCATCTCGAACGCGTCCGACGCCCTCGACAAGCTCCGGTTCCGCACCCTCACCGAGCCCGACCTGCTCGAGGGGGACACGACGCTCGCCATCCGCATCCGGGCGGACAAGGCGGCGGGCACGATCACGATCGAGGACACCGGGATCGGCATGACCGAGGAGGAACTCGCGCGCGACCTCGGCACGATCGCACGCTCCGGGTCGCGGGCGTTCCTCGAGCAGCTCGCGCAGCAGGGCCAGAAGGACGCGCGCCTCATCGGGCAGTTCGGCGTGGGTTTCTACAGCGCCTATCTCGTCGCGGACCGCGTCGACGTCGTCTCGCGAACCCCGACGTCCAAGAAAGCCGCGCGCTGGTCCTCGGACGGCAAGGACACGTTCACCATTTCCCCGGCCGAGCGGGAGACGCGCGGGACCGCGATCACCCTCCATGTGCGCGAGGATCAAAAGGAGTTCCTCGAGGACTGGCGGCTGCGAGACCTCATCACGCGCTACTCGGACTACGTCAGCCACGGCATCGAGCTGTGGACGACGCGCGGAACGGGGGCGGACTCCAAGGAGGGGTACGAGACCATCAACCGGGCCAGCGCGCTGTGGCAGCGGCCGAAGTCGGAGATCACGGAGGAGCAGTACGGCGAGTTCTATCGCCATCTGTCCCACGCCGGCACCGAGAGCCCCGTCGCGCGCACGCACTTCAAGATCGAGGGAACGCAGGAGTTCGCGGGCCTCCTCTACGTCCCGCGGGAGCGGCCGTTCGAGCTACGCTTGGGGATGAAGCACCGCGGGGTGCGGCTCTACGTCAAGCGGGTCCTCGTCATGGAGGACTGCGACGAGATCGTGCCGGAGTGGATGCGCTTCGTCGTCGGCGTCGTCGACTCCGACGACTTGCCCCTCAACGTGTCGCGCGAGCTGCTCCAGGAGTCCTCGGCGGTCCGCACCATCAAAAGGCAGGTCGTCAAACACGTGCTCGACGCGCTCGAGGCGCTGGCCGGCGAACGCCCGGACGAATACGCGACGTTCTGGCGAGCCTTCGGGAACTTCCTCAAGCACGGAGCCGCCGTCGAGTTCGAGCACCGCGAGCGCCTCGCAAAGCTCGCCCGCTACGACAGCACGGCCGGCGAGGGGCTCGTGTCGCTGGCCGAGTACGTGAAGCGGATGAAGGACGGCCAGCAGGCCATCTACTACGCGATCGGCGAGTCCCGAAAGGGCCTCGTGGGGGCGCCGCACCTCGAGGTGCTGCGCCAGCGCGGATACGAGGTCTTGCTCATGACGGACCCCGTCGACGAGTGGACCGTCGATTCGCTGCGGACCTTCGAGGACAAGCCTTTCGTGTCGGCCATGCGCGCGGACCTCAAGCTCGGGGCCAGCGAAGAGGAGAAGAAGACCCGCGCCGCCGAGTCCGACGCCCTCAAGCCGCTCTTCGACCGCATCCGGGCCACGCTCGGCGATCGCGTGAGCGAGGTTCGCGCGAGCGACCGGCTGACCGACTCGCCGTGCTGCCTCGTCTTGTCGAGCGCCGGTCCCCACGGCTACGTCGAGCGACTGCTGCGCGAGGCCGGGCGCGACGTGCCCAAGTCCGCGAGGATCTTCGAGGTCAACCCGGAGCACGCGATCGTGACGAACCTCAAGCTCCTGGTGGCTCGCGGCGACGGTGACGCGATCGTGGGGGAGTGGATCGAGCTCCTCTACGAACAGGCGCTCGTGGCCGAAGGGGCGCCCCTCGAGGACCCCGGCGGCTTCGCCCGGCGGGTGACGTCGCTCCTCGCGAGCGCTTCCGCAGCGTCGCTCCGCGAGAGCGCGAGGGCGGCCGAGCCAGCTACCGCGCCGCGGCCGTCTCCGGATACATGATCGACTCGGGTACGCCGAGCCCTTCGGAGAGCTTGGCCCAGTACGCGTCGCCGGCGACGAGCGGCGCGGCCACGCCCGGGACGGACACGCGTTCGCAGCCGTCCGGCTCTTCGTCCACCTGCACGACCGTCGTGCTGCCGCTCTTGAACGTCAGGCGGTAGTGGATGTCCCCGTCGGTGCACGTCGCCGTCCCCGCCATCTCGGGCAGCGAGAGCGTGGCCCGATAGATGGTCTGAACGTCGCTCGGGGTCGTGATCTCCACGTGCAAGGGCGCTGCGCCAGCCGTCGAGGTTCGAGTGAACTCGAGGGTCGTGAGGGCGTTCACCTGCGAGGAGAACTGGGACAGCTTCGAAGAGCTGTCGACCTGCCCACCGCACCCCGGCGCGAAGGCGAGGGCGAGCCCAGCGATCGCGCATGAGGCTGCAAAGCTTGCCGTCATCATGCGCCCATCTTGACGCACCTGGCCGTAGATGCCAGGCCTTAGGTTGCGGTATTGCGCGACGGACCTGCGCCGGCTTCACTTTTCCGTCGAAGAAGGCTCACCGCGCGCAGCCGTCGATGAGTTTGACGGCGGCAGCGCCGGCATTTCGGGCGCCGTTGCAGCTGGCCCCGCCGAGGGTCAACGTCGACCCCGCGAGGGACCACCCGTCCTGGCCACCGGGCGCGACGCCCGCACCCCCCACGCTGACCTGGGCGCCGTCGGGGTGCATGGCCGGCGACTTGAGCGAGAACGTGCAGCCCGCGCCGGTCTGCATCGCGATCTGCGCGAGGGCGACGGAGAGGGCCCCCGTATCCGGCGTATCGACGCGGAAGTACAGCGGCTCGGTGGACCGGGCCGTACCGCCGGCGACGGCCACCTCGTCGAGGACCGTGCTGTACGGCGCGCTTCCCGGGATCCCCATCACGAAGGTCTGGACCCCCGCTGTGTCGAGCTCGGCCGCAGCCTCGGCGGTGGCGGTGCCGTCCAGGCACCCGAGGCCATTCGGGTTGGGTGGCGTGGCGCAACAGTTGCGCGGCCCCCCCTGCGTGCAGCCCGTCGCCCCGTCGATGTTGAGCGTGCACGACCCGACCTGACAGGACAGCGAATCGTTGCAGTTCGGCCCCCCGTCGGTGGCGAGAATGACGAACGTCCCCGGCCCCAGTGCGGCGAGCTTGGGGCGGAGCGCCCGCAACGTGGCCGCCGTGGGAGTCCCGCCGTTCGGCATCGACGCCGTGGCGGCGAGGAACGCGTTCGCCGTATTGCCTTGCGTGTCGCCCTGCCGGACGGACATCACCTCGACGCCCGGGCCGCACTCGTCGCTCCCGGGAGGGGGCGGAAACATCGCCGTGCCGAAGCGTGCGCCCGGCCCGATCTGGGCCATGAGGTCGGACACGACCGTCCGCATGTTCGCCCACTTGCCCATCTCGTTCATGCTCGTCGAGTGGTCGAGAACGAAGTAGAGGTTCGGCGCGTTCAGGTTGAGCACGATCTCGGCGCCCATGCACGACCCGTCGTTGCCGACGCCGACGTCCGCGGCCGCCGCGGCGTCGACCGTGCTCCCCACCTCAAGTTCACCGGGCAAGAGGCCCGTCCGGGCGCCGCACGCCACGAACCCGATGCCACAGAGTGCCAGCGTCCACGCTACGTGTGACAGGCGAGTCATGACTCCTCCATGGCCTGGCGGCCGCGGTTCCGTGCTCTTGCCGGAGAGGCGCCGCCTCGGTGCAAGTCGCAGGCCGCGACGTTCAAGCGGAGCGCAGAACCAGGATTGTCACCTCGGGCGCGACCCCGAGTCGAATGGGGGGGCCGGTCGTCCCGAGCCCCGGATGGACGTAGAGCACGGAGCGACCGCGCCGATAGAACCCGACCGTGTACCGATAGCCGAAGCGAGCGAGGTTGATTGCACGGTACACGAAGGGCATCGCGACTTGGCCCCCGTGAGTGTGTCCGCTGAGGACAAGGTCTGCGCCCGCGTCTGCCGCCTGGTCGAACCGCTGCGGATCGTGCGCCAGGAGCACAGCTGTCGCATCCGCAGGACGGTCCCGCAGGGCCAGGGCGATGTCGTCGCGCCGGGTCCAGGTGTCGTCGATGGCCGCGACCCAGAGCTTGGCGCCGTCGCGCTCGATGGTCGTCCCCTCGTTGCGCAGGACGCGGACGCCGCGCGCTCGAAGCAGCGAGATGAGCGGCTCGCCCTCGCCGAAATAGTCGTGATTGCCCATGGACGCGAAGACGCCGTGCTTGGCGCGGAGGGCGCCGACGACGTCCGCCACGTCTTCGTGAAAGTCGGTGCCGCTCGTGAGCATGTCACCGGTGACGACGGCGAGGTCCGGCCGGCAAAGGTTGGCCTTCGCTGACCACGAAAGACCCCACGCTCGCGGGGTCAGCGTGCCGACGTGGAGGTCGGAGAGGTGCGCGATGCGAGTCCCATCGAGGCGCGCGTCGAGGCCGGCGAGCGGAACCTCGCGCTCGACGACACGAACCCATCGGCGCCGCACGAGCGTCCCGTACCCCGCGACGACCAGGCCCGAGAGATAGAAGTACATGTAGCCGGCGACCGGCAAACGCACATGCTGGCCCAGGACCGCCTCGACCGCCGGGGCTACGATCGTCGCGACCACCGAGGGGATGAGCGCCCAGAGCGCGGCGCACCAGTGGATGAAATACGGTACGTCGACGGCGCGCACGAGGGCGGCCGGCCTCCGGCGGTCGGGCATCCCGGCGCGAGCCCGACCGACGAACAGGACGACCCCCGTGGCGGCCCAGGCCCATCCCACGAGCGGGGCCGCCGGCCATCCGCAGCGGCGGGCGAGCTCCCCCACGCCAAGGGCCACGGGTACGTGCATCGCCGCCGTGATGGCGACGAGGATCCGCAAGAAGCGAGACACACGGGCCCGTCGCCGCGGGTGCGTGGACGCCCGATCGACGTGGTCGGTCGTGGAGGCCATCCGACGCGTGGCGAGATCCGGGCGCCCCTCAGACGCCCAGGAGCTTGACCAGGGTCTCCTTGTTCGTCACGCCGACGTGCCGACCCGATTCTTTTCCGGCCTTGAAGACGACAACCGTCGGAACGCCGCGGATGCCGAACTTGGAGGCGACCGCAGGGGAGTCGTCGATGTCGAGCTTTCCCACCTTGACCTTGCCCTGATACTCGTCCGCGAGCTTCTCCACCACGGGGGCCAGCGCTTTGCACGGGCCGCACCACACGGCGCCAAAGTCGAGAAGGAACGGGACCTCCGACTTCATCACCTCCGTCTCGAAGTTCAAGTCGTTGATATCGAGGACATTTACGCCGCCCATGGGGATCTTCTCCGGGTAGAACCGTATCTATATAAGGCTCCGATGCTCGCCTGTCGAACGGCGTCGCGAGCGAAGGTCCCCAACTTGCTTCACTCGAAGGGCTCGGTGCGGCGAAGGTCTCAGTGCCGCGAGAGTCCTTGCAAATCCAGCACGCGACGGACGGAGCGACCGAGTTCGTCGCTCGGCGCCCGCGTCGAGACCCACAGTGCGGGTCCGTCGATCTCGACCGAGAGAGCGTCGAGCAGGGGTCCCAGCCCGAGCAGTCGGGCAGCGAAGTCGCGGGACCAGGCGAGCCGCTTCTTCTCGATGAGGTCTTTGACCGCCGCGCAAGGCCCCGGCGCGTCGCAATGCAGCTCGACCCGCGCAGTGGCGGTCGAGCCCGGACCCGGAAGCGACAGCGCGAGACCGACACGGTCGACGCCGAGCACGCCCAAGGCCGCGGCGCGCCGAGGGTCGGTCTCGTTCGGCGAGGCGCCGGGCGGCAAGTTCGGCTCGGCCTCCCGCGCGAGCCGATCGCGCAGCGCCCGAGAGAGGAGCGCGGTCGCGACGATCGCGGGCGCAGGACCCTCGGCGGACGCCTTGCGTAGGAGCTCGTCGGAGACGGCGCGATGCTCCTCCGGGGGGAGGCCGCCGGCTACGAACGCGTCGATCATCGCGTCGAGCCAGGGGCCGGCGCCGACGAGGTAGGGGCCGCCGTCGCGGTAGGCCAGCCGACCGCGCGTCGGATCGTCGCCGTCGTCGATGAGGAGGAACTCGCCGCGCGTGCTGGTGCGCGGAGACTTGCCCCGCGCCGAGATCGTCTTCGTGGCGCAAGCGACGAGCTCGTCCTTCGACACGTCGGCCGAGAAGGCGACGCCGAATCCCCTCCCCTCGCCCGCGTCGCCCTCCTCGGCCGCCGCGACGACGACCTCGCGAACGCGCGCGGCCGCATCGAACCCGCACGCGCTCGACGACAGGGGCCCGAGCCCCCGCGCCGACGTCGCCTCCCCCGCATCATTCGTCAGCGCGGCCGCGCCGAGGGCGGCGAGGACTGGCTGCGCCACGGGGGAGGCGCGAAGCGCGGCGACGTCGGCGTGGACGACGAGCCACGCGTCGCGCGGGACCGCCGAGAGGAGCCCGGCGGCAGACGCTGGCCTCTTGGGCTTGCGCGCCGCGACACCGAACGCAATCGCCGCGGCGATCCCGGCGATGCCGAGCAGGAGGACGACGCGGGGCGCCCTCGAAACTTGGCCCGGTCGTGCGGCCCACCTCACCATGCCCGTCACCGGACTGTAGAGGGAGGCGCACCCGATGAAGGACAAATCGACCGCCGCGTTCCAATCCGACCCGACCCGCGACTACGGGGGGCCGGAGCGGCGCCGCCACCGCGTGTACGTCACGCGCAACACCGAGTACCATTTCCGAGACGGCCGCTGCGTTGCGGTACGCGACCGGCGCACGGGCGATTACCTGCACGGTCACCTCGCCCTCGACCAGCGCGTCGAGGGGGGGATCCGCTTCTTCGGCAACGGGTCGCTCGCGCCGAACCCGGGCGACCCCCGCCCCGGCGAGTCGCTGTACTTCGCGAGCGAGGGGCGGGATCTGGTGACGAGCGCCCTCGAGAAGGTCGAACGGCCGAAGCGGGAGGTCGTCGCCGCATACCCAGCGGACGCCCCGAAGCCCAAGAGCTAGGCGGTCGCTTGCGGGGGCCATTCGGCGTATTTTCGTTCGCGAATGCTTGTCGTCCCGCCCCGTGCCGAGCTCCGGCACCGCCCCATCGACACGTCGCGACTGGTGCTGAGCGCCGTGGAGCCCGCGGACGCGCCCGACCTCTGGAACGCCGTCGAAACCTCGCGCGCGCACCTGGAGAAGTGGTTGCCGTGGGTCCCGTTCAACACGGACCCGGACGCGAGCTGGCGTTACTGCGAGGCCAGCGCGACCGACTGGGACCATGCCCGCGCCCTGCGCTTGTCGATCCGCGAACGCGCCACGCGCCGCTTCTTGGGCGTCGTGGGGCTCGAGTCGCTGGCGCACCTGCATCAGAGCGCGGAGCTCGGCTACTGGCTGCGCGTCGACATGGCGCGCAAGGGGTACATGACCGAGGCGGCGCGCGCGACGGTGACGTGGGCGTTCAAGCGCCTCAACGCCCACCGGATACGGGTGGCCGCGGCGACGGACAACTACGCGTCCCTCGGCGTGATCCGTCGCCTGGGCTTTCGGTTCGAGGGCATCGCGCGCGAAGCGGAGCGCTGTCAGGGACGCTGGCTCGACCACGCCATCTTCGGCATGCTGGCCACGGACCTGGCGACGTGACGTAGTCCGCAGGCTCGAGCGAAGCGAGAGTTCGGACGACGCACCGACCTGAGTCCGCAGGCTCGAGCGAAGCGAGAGTTCGGACGAGGACACCACTAGTTCGGACGGTGCTCTTCGGCCCGGCGAAACTGGGCCGGGGTGCCCGACGTCCACCGGCGGAAGGCGCGCTCGAAGTTGGTGACGTTCGAGTACCCCAGGCGGGTCGCCACCTCGAACAACGACAACCGCGGCGTGCGAAGCAAGAGGAGCGCGCGCTCGCGACGCTCCTGCTCCCTCAGCACCGAGAACGAAACCCCCGCCGCCGACAGCTGCCTCTTCACGGTGCGCGGCGACTGGTGGAGCACGGCCGCGACCTCCTCCAGCGTGCGACACCCGCCCTCGGGCCGCGAGATGAGCGCGCGCACGCGCTCAACGAGCGATCCCGTCAGCCCGAGCGCGTCGAGCTCACGTTGGCATTGCTCGCGGGCGAGCAAGAGGGCCGCCTTGTCGGGCATCATGTACGGCAGATCGAGGCTTCGTGCGTCGAACGACAGGCGGTGGACGGGCTGGTTGAAGCGCATCGGCATCCCCGCCGCGGCGAGCTTGTCGACGTAGCTCGGCTCCGGAAGCGCGAAATCGGCCACGCTCGTCGTGAGCTCGCGACCCGTGAGATTGCGGCTCACCTGCCGAAGGGCAATGATCGACGTGAGGATGACGATGTCGCGGACGCTGCCAAAGTCCGCGTGCTCGTCCAAGATGAGCGAGGCGCGCGTCTTGTCCACCCGAAAGCGCGTGGTGAGCGCCGACGTCACGATCGCGCCGTAGCGCATGGTGATCTCGATCGCCTCGCGGACCGTCGACGCGCTGCAGAGCGCGAAGCCCACGTTGCCATAGAGGGTCGGGCGGGTCTGAAGTCCGATATAGAGGCCCAGCGCGGGCTCCTGCGTCAGTCGGCGCGCGCGCTCGAGCAGAGCCACCAGCGTGGGGACGTCGAGCTTGCCGTACGGGTCCGCCAGCGCGGCCGGCGTGAGTCCCGTCCCCGCCAAGAGGTCTTCGGCGCGGACGTTCCAGCGCTGGACGACCTCGAGGAGGTGGGTGGCGTGGGCGATGCGGAACACGTGCTCTGTGCCGGTCGCGCTCATTATCTGCTTCACTCTGGCCCACGAAGCACATTCGGACAAGTCTCCGAGACCCCCTACGGCTCGGCGAGGCGCTCGAGGAGCGCCCTCACGCGGCCGATCCCCTCGACGCTCCGGGCGCCGTACCAGCAGAGGTCCTTCCCGCTCACGTGCAGGATCGCCCCCCGGCGCGCGGCGGGGATGGGGAGACCGCGAAACACGGCCGCGTCCTCGTCGGTGAAGGGGTGCGGCTCGTCGGGGAGGATCACGGCCTGCGGAGCCCTGGCGACCACCTCTTCGAGGGTGATGCGCGGATAGCGTACGTCGCGGTCGCGCGTCTTGTCCGGTGCGAGGGGCGCGCCCCGACCCAGGTCGGCCGCCAGCGGATAGCGCCGCTCCCGATCGGCGAACACGTTCTCGGCGCCGCACACGAGCATCATGTCGCTGATGAACGTATCGGCGTGAATCGTCATGAGGGGATTCATCCAGATGGGACAGAACGTGGGGAGCGGCGGGGTCGCTCGGGGCGCGGCGTCGCGCAGGGCCTCGTAGCCGCGCTTGAGGAGCGCGCGCACGGCCGGTTCACGCTCGACGCGAAAGATGCGCGCGAGCTTCGCGAGGTGCGCGAGACCGTCGGCGACCCGCTTGGGAAACGCGACGTACACGCGGACCCCGTGCTGGGCGATCGCCTCGAGGTCGCCGCGCGAGTTCTCTTCCTGGTTGGCGATTACAAGGTCCGGCTCGAGGGCCAGCACGTCCGGGATCCGCGGATCTTTCGTGCCGCCGACGCTCGGGACACGGGCGGCCACGTCCTCGGGCAGCTCGCAGTAGTCCGTGCGGCCGACGAGCGCCGCGCCGGCGCCCAACGCGGCCACGTTGAGGGTGTCGCTGGGCACGAGCGACACGACGCGGCGCGGCGGCGACGCGAAGTCGAGGACCCGATGACGGTCGTCGTGGACGCGAAGAGGGCCGGCCATCGCGCGTAGAGAGTGTCCATAGTCCGATTCTCTCGCTTCGCTCGAGCCTGCGGGCGTCGGGTGTGTCGTCCGCTCTCTCGCTTCGCTCGAGCCTGCGGACTCGTCGAGCGTTCTAGTCCAGGTCGTCTTGACCGTCGCGTCGAGGCGGGGGGGGCGGCGGGCCGCCATCGGCGTAAGGACCGACGAGCGCTGCGCAGCGGGCCCAGCGGCGCGCGTCGCACCCGGATCCAGTCGGGTGTGTCGCCCGATCTCTCGCTTCGCTCGAGCCTGCGGACTCGTCGAGCGTTCCAGTCCGCTCTCTCGCTTCGCTCGAGCCTGCGGACTCGTCGAGCGTTCCAGTCCGCTCTCTCGCTTCGCTCGAGCCTGCGGACTGAGCCTGGCCGACGCACGCGAGCACGTGATCGCCCTCGTGCTGGACGAGTCGATCGAGGACGAGCTCGCAGCCGCGCGCGCAGTCGTCGCGAGAGCATTGCGCGGCCGTGGTCCTGCATGCGCGCACACACGTCTCTTCCGGACCGGTGGGAGGCGACTCGACGCCGCACGCGGACGAGAGGACGGACGCGGCGAGCACGGAGACGATCGCACGGTCCAGCACGGCGAGCGCGCAAGCTAGCAGGGCGTCGATGGACGCGCTGCTGGTCAAGAGGGTGGGAGGCGTTTTACGCTCGACCGCGCGCGGACGTCCGAGCTGCGGACCCTGCCGAGAGGAGACAGCCCGTGAACCCGAACGCATCGCCGCCGAAGGTGATCATCCGGCATTGCCCCTCGTACGACCCCGAGCGCATCCGCGACATCGTGCGCGACGGGCTCCGCGAGCTCGGCCTTGTCCCGAAGGGTCGAACGCTGGTCAAGCCGAACCTAGTCAGCGCGGGCAAGCTGTTCCCTCACGCGCACACACGCCCGGAGTTCGCCGAAGGCCTCCTTCGAGCGCTCCAGGACGTGGGCGGCGACGCGATGACCGAGCTCGCGGTGGGCGAGCGGTGCGGCATCACCGTTCCGACCCGCGCTGCCTTCGAGGCGAGCGGATTCGACGAGGTGCTCCGCCGCGTCAAGGGCGTCAAGCGCTACCTCTTCGAAGAGGTGCCGCAGGTGGAGATCCGCTACGCCCATGCGGGACGGCTGCGCGACTACGTGTTCACGCCCGAGCCGATCGCGAAGGCCGACTTCTTCGTCAACGCCCCCAAGTTCAAGGCGCACCCGTGGACGACCGTGACGTTCTCGATGAAGAACTACATCGGCATCCAGGACGACCGCCACCGGCTCATCGACCACGACCACCGGCTCAACGAGAAGATCGCGGACCTTCAGTACATCATCCAGCCTTCGTTCATCTGCATCGACGCGATCATCGCGGGCGAGGGGCGGATGCTCACGCCCAAGCCGTTCGACCTGAAGCTCATCGTGATGGGCAACAACCAAGTGGCGTTCGATTCCGTGTGCTGCGCGATCGTCGGGATCGAAGCGCGGACGGTCGATCACATCCGGCTGGCCTCGGAACGAGGGTTTGGCACGATGGACCTCGGGAAGATCGAGATCACGGGAGACGTCACGCTCGACCAGGCGAGGGCGCGGGCCAAAGGGTTCGAGGTCGGGCTGGTCCGGGTCGAGAAGTACTTCGAGGGGTCGGCCATCACGGCGTACGCTGGGCCGCCCCCCGACAGCGAGCGGACCGACTACTGCTGGGGGGGTTGCCCGGGGGCCATCGAGGAGGCCATCGAGATCCTGCGCCTCTACGATCGCGAGTGCGACTCGAAGATGCCCCGCATGCACGTGGTCTTCGGCGCATACGACGGGCCGATCGACGCCAAGCCGGGGGAGAAGGTGATCTTCATCGGCGACTGCGCGCGGTGGAAGGGCAAGCTCGGCGACTCGCTCGTGTCCGTGGAGAGCCTGTACCGCGATCGATCGACGCGCGACCCGTACGCGGCGGTGCACCCGGACATCTACGCCAAGATGGGCAACATCCTGCAAAAGGTCTCGAAGACGCGGGAGGCGCCGTTCCTGCGGCTCGAGGGATGCCCCGTCAGCGTGGCCGAACAGGTTCTCGTGCTGGTGAAGCTCGGCGGCACGAAGAACCCGTACTTTTCCCCGAGCGAGGTCGTGGGATTCAACCGCGCGTACCTGAGCTGGCGCGCGGTCACGGCCTTCAAGCGGCTGAAGGGCGAGGCGTACCAGAAGCAGGGCGCGTGCGTGCGAGGCGAGGCACGACCCGAGGTCGGCAGGGCCGACGCGGAATAGCCATTACCAGCGGTGCCGGGCGTGGTAGCCGCGGTAGCGGTAGCCGTAGTGGGCATACCACCTGTGATACGCGGGACCGTGCACCCGCCAGTGGTGGACGAGGCCGATGTAGAAAGGCGACGTCGGCGGGACCCACACGACCGCCCCGTTGAGGTAGTAGAAGGGCCTTCCGACGTCGTCGTAATAGACGACGTATCCGTCGTAGAGCGGGGGCGTGTAACCCTCGGCATAGCCGGGGGGCGGGACGTCCTCCTCGACGTAACAGGCGGAGGTGACCGACGAGAGGGCCGCCACGAGCGCGGCGACCGCGACGTTGCGAGCACGGAGCGTGGCCATGATGTCCCGGGAGCAGCATGGAGCGTGCCGTCCGAGCTCGAGCGTGCCTATCCTCGCGTATCGGCGTCTTGGCGGCCCAGCGGCAGCGTGGCTCCCACGGTCGCGCGATCAAAACGGTCCCACTCAGCGAAGCGCCATGAGGGAGACAACGGACCAGCCGCCCCGATCGACGTTCACCGTCACGTCGCGCGCGACGCCCCGCACGTCGACGTGCAGGTGATGGGTACCGGACGGCACGCGCAGGCGCGCGATCGCGACGCGCGCGGGAAGGGTCTCCCAGCTTCGCGTGTCCGGCGTGTCGAGGGCCGTGAGCGTCGCCTGCGTCCCGAGCGACAGAAGCACGCCCACGAGGTCGTTGCTCCCCGCGGCGGCGCGCGCGAGGCTCCCCGCCGCGTAGCGAGCGATCATGCGGGTGATCGCGCTGACGACGATCTTGCCCTCGATCTTCTTCCACTCGGCGCGCACCTCCTTCGTCACGTTCACGGCCTCCTCGAGCTGCACGTACCCTCCGTCGAGCTGCGCCACCGGCAGCGCGTAGCCGCCGCGCTCGTGGCCCAGCGTCGGGTAGTTGACCCACGTGACCAGGCCCTGCGCCGCCAGGCGGTTCGCCGCGGCGACGTCGTTGGGCTGAAGGGCGTCCGCGAAGAGCGTGAGCGCGAGGCCGATCGGCACCCGCTGGGCGATCTTGTGCGGGACGCGTCCATATCCGACGACGAGGACGATCTCCCCCTGCCCCGAGGCGGCCGGTGAGACGGGCGCGGCGCCTGTCGACGACGCCTCGAGATCCCGCAGGCGTGGGGTTCGGTAGCGCGCGCCGGCGAGGAGAAGACGCACGGGATCGCGAAGCGACCGGAACCCCGTGAACTCGAGGGCCTGGTCGTACCAGCGGAGCGCCTCGTCGGGTTGATCGCTCTCCTCGAACGTGAGCCCGGCGAGGAACGCACCGAGGCCGATCACGGGGCTGTCCTCGTGAAGGTCGTCGACCACGTACTTCTGCATCACCGCGAGTCGCCGCGCCTCGACCCGGGCGCCGTCCAGGTCGTGGAGCTCGAGGTAATTGATCATGTTCAGCGTGTTTATCGACAGCTTTTCGTACGGAGGCGCTCGATAGCGTCCGCTCGACCCGGAGAAGACGTACTCGCCGATCGTGTCCTTGGCGTCGTGCGCGAGGTCGAGCATGTCGATGGCCTTGTCCGCAGCCTCGAAGTCACTCTTCGAACGTGCGAACTGGGACACGCTTTGCTGGATCGAGGCGCGGTCGAGGACGAAGAGCGATTTGTCGCTCTGCAGGTCCGCGGGCAGATCCGAGTCGGTCGAGACTTCCATCTCCTTGTCGAGAAGGGCAATGGCCTCGCGAGGCTGTCCCTCGTCGAGGGCCGTTCGGACGGGCAACATCCGCTCCGAGTGCGACGCGCAGCCCTGGAGCAAGGCGATGCCGCAGGCGGCCGCCGCGACCGCGAGCGGGCCGGGCGCTGCCCTCACCGAACGGCCTTGGTTATGTAGTCGCGCTGCTGCCAGCGGATCTCGCTGGTGTCCGACTCGATGACCTGCATGAAGATGAAGTATTGAACGCGGCGCGAGTCGTCGGTCCGCTCGTCCGCCGCGCCGACCTTTCCCGTGATGAAGTACTTGACCCCGAGCTGCTTGCCGTACTGGGGCGCGTGACGCGGATCGAAGACCGGGTGCTGCGCGCCCTCGACCTCGCGGATCATCTCGGCCTGGCGCTCGTGGCTCACGAGCCGGACGACGTTGGCACCCGAGAGCCACGTCTCGGTCTCCGAGAGCATCGCGTCGAGCTGGGGATCGATGTGCTCGCTCGTCTCGTTGACGAACGACACGACGGAGACAGTATCCATGCCCGCGCGGCCCTTCGCCGCGTCGTCGCGCCACTCGTTCATGATCGGCGACTCGCGCAGCTGGTTGAGGAGCTTCTGCAGGGCGCGCTCGATGTCGTCCTTGTCGAGACTCGTGCTCATCGCGGCCCGATCGATGCCGGGCTCGTCGGACCCACGGACGTACTCGTGACTCGCGCAGCCCGTCAGCGCGAGCGCGCCGACGACGAAGGACGCGAGGAGCCCCAAAAAAGCAGACAAGGACCGGAACGCAGACGAACGGAACGCCAACCAGGAGGACCGGGGACGGTGCATGGCAAAACCTCTCGCACCTAAGACGGACCTTCGCCACCCGATACTCACCCCGTCCCGGGCTTTTCAGCCGGGCGGGGCGAAGGGGGCCGGCGGCGGAGGCGGCCGCGACGACAGCCGCGCGAACATCGACTGAAGGGTCTCGTCGGGTTCGACGAACTCGATCGCCATCCGGTAGGGCCACACCGACCAGGGGTTGTCGTCGGGTGCCTCGGTGCGAACGATCCTCCCCAAGATGCGCCGCACGGGCGACTCCGGCGAAACACGGAAAGTAATCGTGACTTCTTGCCCCACCCGAAGGCCCTGGCTGCAAGTGAGGAGGATGCCGCCGGCGCTGGCGTCACGACAGACCGCCCATACCTGCCGGGACACGGCGTCGACCGTCACGGGAAACCAGAGCGTGTATCGGGCGTGCGACCGCTTTTCGTCCATGTCGTCAGTACCCCAGGTCGAACCCCTTCGGAGAGGAAGGCGCGCCCGGCTTCGGCCTTGCCGCCGCGGGCGAGGGCTTGGGCGCGAGCGACGGCTTCGACACGACCTCGTGCTTGAGTTTCGTCGGCTCCGCGGCGGACGCGGAGGCGGTGGCCGGATGCTCGGCCGAGGCCACGGGCTCGGAGGGCGGCGGCGCCGAGGACGACGGGGACGACACGAGCGGCGCGGCCGCCGCGGCGGTCGACCCGCGCATGGCCACCGGCCGCAGGACGAGCAACCCTGCCACCCCGAGGAGCGCCAGCGCGAGGGCGATCGCCATGACCCGGGTGCCCCGCCGCCGGCCGCGCAACTCCGTCGGTTGGGACTGGGCCCACGACCCGTCCGGCCCCGTCTTCAAGAGACGAGGATCGGTCACGGCTTTCTCGGCGAGCGAGACGGTCGCCTGCGCGGCATGCTCGCCCGACGGCCCGGTCACCGGACCGTGCGCTGGCGCAGGCGCGCGCGCCGGAAAAGCGTCGGGGGGCGGCGGCTGCGCCATCGTCTCGGTCAATGCGTTCTTGCGCATCCACTCGTCGAGCTTCTCGGCGAAGTCGCGGACGGTCGCGAACCTTTGCTCCGGATCGCGGGCGACGGCCTTGGTGATCAACCAGGCGAAGTCCGGGTCAAGCGCGGGAACGAGCGTGAGCGGCGACGGCGCGTCCGAGAGCGCGATCTTGAACATCAGATCGTTGAACGAGTCCGCCTCGAAGGGCAGGCGGCCGGTCACCGACTCGAAGAGAATGACGCCGCACGAATAGATGTCGCTTCGCACGTCGGCGACCGCGGCGCCCCGCGCCTGTTCGGGCGACATGTAGCAGGGGGTTCCGAAGATGGCGTCCGCGCGCGTCTGGCGGATCTCGCCTTGCTCGAAGGGCCGCGAGAACTTGGAGATACCGAAGTCGATGAGCTTCACGAAGTCGGTACGCCCCGCCTTCGACCGCAGGATGAAGATGTTCTCGGGCTTCAGATCCCTGTGGATGATCCCCGCCGCGTGGGCGGACGCGAGGGCCGTGAGAAACTGTCGCGCGATGGGGGCGATCTGCGCCGGGGTGAGTCGCCCATGCCGCTCGATGCGCGCGGCCAGCGTCTCCCCGTCGAGGTACTCCATGACCATGAAGCGATCGCCCGTGGAGAGGGACCCGAGGTCGAGCACCTCGAGAATGTGGTCGTTGCCGATCTCTCCGGCCGCCTGCGCCTCGCGCTCGAATCGGCGGATGACGTCTTCGTTCCCGGCCGACGCGGCGTTGAGGATCTTGATGGCGACACGCCGGCGAATGAGGATGTTCTCCCCTTCATAGACGGCTCCCATCCCGCCCGTCCCAATGAGGCGGACAATCCGATACTTGCCGTCGATTATCTGGCCGCCCTCGAGAAGCATGCCTTCTTGTCCAACTCTTTAGGCTATCCACTTTGCGCGCACGCTCAAGGCGCTTTGCCGCGCCGGCTTGTATGCATCACCGCCCTTGGGTGTATGATGTAAGGCTGTGCGGTTACGGGAGGGCAGTGGAGCTTGCGTACCTCGCGTGACGGCCGTGGTGCTCGGCATGATGGGCCCGATCGGCTCCGTCGCCACCGAGGCCCGGGCGCAAGCGACGTCACCGGCTTCGGAGGCACGTGCCTCCGACGAACAGCGCGCCGCCGCGCGCAACGCGGCCACCGAGGGGTTCAAGGCGCTGCAGGCCGGCCGCTACCAGGAG
>DATGJA010000784.1:0-4168 GCA_035295445.1 Polyangiaceae bacterium
GTCGGTGAGCGCGTGCCGGTGCATCCCGATCTTTGATCATGGCCAGCTGTGCCGAGGCAATGGTTGTCTCAGCCCACGCCGCTAAGTGATCGAGATGATCCAGCTTCCCGTCGACAAAAACTAGGGACGGCCCCTAGGACACCCCCTAGTCGATCCAGCCGGCTTCCTTGAGGCGGGTCAGGACAGCCCGCACATCCGCGTGCCACGAGGCGGCGTCGCTCGCGCGGACGGACAGCCACGGCACGCCCTCGAACGCCGGCGCCGCTTGGTTCGGGTCGACGTCCGCGACCACCAGCACGAGCATGCCGGCGTCCGCGACGGCGCGCGCCGCGGCCAGCCCGCCGACGCCCGCGGAGGGCAGGACCACGGTCACGACGCCCCGATCGAACAGCGCTCGCTCTACCGCGTACGCGAGCGCCTCCGCGCGCCCGCCCTCATCCCCGGCACCCTCACCGCCACTCACGAGGACCACGCCGCGGGATGCGCCGATGCGGCCCCGCCGTTCGCGCGAGCTCACCTCCGACCGGGTCGCCGCCGCGCCCTCGTCGCCGCCGGGGCGAACGCGGTCGTCGGTCGCGATCACCATGCCCGCGGCCAGAGTAGTGTTGGAGATCGTGTCGATGAGAATGAAGGAGCCCGTCTCGCGGTTCCGCTCGTACGGGTCGACGAAGAGCGGGCGGTGGGCCGTGATCGTCACCCGGCCGATGTCATTCAGTCCGAGCGTCTCGGCAGGCGCCTCCTCGAGCGTGTCCATGTCCCGGCGAAAGTGCACGCGCTCAATCTCGGCCCGTACCGTCTGCGTCGTGTGCTTGAGCAAATAGCTGCGCCGGCCGTCGAGCGGGGTCTCGTGCATCCACACGACGTGCGCGTCGAACGTCCGGGTCACGCGCGGCACGTCGCCGGGATGCGCGATCATGTCGCCTCGGCTCACGTCGATCTCGTCCTCGAGACGAAGCGCGATCGACTGCGGCGCGAACCCTTCGCCAAGCTCGCCCCGCTGCCCGCAAGGCGTCGCGTCTATCGCGCGGACGCGGCTCACCTTGCCCGACGGCAGGACGACGACTGCGTCGCCCCGCTTGACGCGACCCGACGCGATTCGTCCCGCGAAGCCGCGGTAATTGAGGCTCGGCCGCAAGACGTACTGCACCGGGTAGCGGAATTGCTCGAGGTCCCGCTCTTCGCGCGCCGGGACCGACTCGAGAAACTCGAGCACCGTCGGGCCGTCGTACCACGGCGTGCGTGCGCTCCGCTTCACGCAGTTGTCGCCCGCGAGCGCGCTGATCGGAAAGAAGCCGACGTCGGCGAAGGACAGGCCGCGCGTGAAGGCCGCGAACTCCTCCTTGATGCGTGCGAAGGCGGGCCGGTCGAAGGCGACCAGGTCCATCTTGTTGACGCACACGGCGAGGTGCGGGATCCCGAGCAACGACGCGATGTAGGCGTGGCGACGGCTCTGCTGCAGGACGCCGAGACGGGCGTCGATGAGGATGATCGCCACGCTCGCCGTCGAGGCGCCCGTGACCATGTTCCTCGTGTACTGAACGTGGCCGGGCGTGTCGGCGATGATGAACTTGCGTTTGTCGGTGCTGAAGTAGCGGTAGGCGACGTCGATCGTGATCCCCTGCTCGCGCTCGGCCGCGAGACCGTCGGTCAGGAGCGACAGATCGATGTCCACCCCGGCCATCTGCGTCGCCTTGCGGGCGGCGTCGAGCTGGTCCTCGTAGACCGATCCCGTGTCGTAGAGCAGCCTCCCGATGAGCGTCGACTTGCCGTCGTCGACCGAGCCCACCGCGACGAAACGCAGGAGCTCTTTGGCCTCGTACCTGCGCAGGTACCCCTCGATGTCCTTTTCGATGAGCTGCCGGTCGGAGACCATCAGAAGTACCCTTCGCGCTTCTTCTTCTCCATCGAAGCGTCTTCGTCGTGGTCGATGAGGCGCCCCTGCCGCTCGGAAACGGCGGTGAGGAGCATCTCGCGTATGACGTCGGGGACGGTCTGCGCGGTCGACTCGACGGCGCCCGAGAGCGGGTAACAGCCGAGTGTGCGGAAGCGCACGACGCGCTGCTGCGGCACCTCGCCCGGCTCGAGACGCATCCGATTGTCGTCCACCATGATGAGCGTGCCCGAGCGGGCGACGACCGGTCGCGGCTTCGCGAGGTAGAGCGGGACGATGGGGATCGACTCCGACCAGAGATAGAGCCACACGTCGAGCTCCGTCCAGTTGGACAACGGAAAGACGCGCACGCTCTCTCCGAGGTTGATCCGCGAGTTGTATAGCGACCAGAGCTCGGGCCGCTGGTTCTTCGGGTCCCACTGGTGGAAGCGGTCGCGGAACGAGTAGACGCGCTCCTTGGCGCGTGAGCGCTCCTCGTCGCGGCGCGCGCCGCCGAAGGCGCAGTCGAAGCGGTACTTCGTGAGCGCTTGCTTGAGCGCGTCGGTCTTCATGACCGTCGTGTACTTGTTGCTCCCGTGGTCGAACGGGTTGATGTTCTGCGCAAGCCCCTGGGGGTTGGTGTAGACGATGAGCTGCGCGCCGACCTCCTTCGCGGTCCGGTCGCGGTGCGCGATCATCTCCTTGAACTTCCACGTCGTGTCGATGTGAAGGAGCGGGAACGGCAGGGGGGCGGGAGCGAACGCCTTCTGCGCCAACCGCAGCATCACCGAGCTGTCTTTGCCGATCGAGTACATCATCACCGGGTTGTCGAACTCGGCGACGGCCTCCCGCAGGATGTGGATGCTCTCGGCTTCGAGCGCCTGGAGGTGCGTGAGCCTGGGTTTGTCGATTTCCACGCGGGGGCGGCGAGTGTAGCGCCTACGGGATGGCGCGCACGCCGCGCCGGTAGCTCACCTTCGTGAGGGCCTCCTCCACGACCCGCTCGCGCCCTTTGGGCTCGGTCTCCGCCTCGGGCGTCATCACGATGCGGTGCGCCAGCACGCTCGACGCGACGGCGCGAATGTCGTCGGGCGCGACGAACGGCTTGCCGCCGAGGAGGGCCCACGCCTTTGCGGCCTGCACGAGCCCGAGCGTCGCCCGCGGACTCGCACCGAGCGCCACCCGCGCATGGGCTCTCGTGAACGCCGTGATCGCCACCGCGTAGTCGAGGAGATCCTCCTCGACGTAGACGCGCGCCGCGATCGCCTGCAGCTGGAGCACGTCGCGCGCCTGCAGGACGGCCCGGGACGTCGGAGGGTCGAGCCCGTAGGTCTTGAGCATCTGTACCTCGTCCCGGGCAGACGGGTAGCCCATCGACACGCGAACGATGAAGCGATCGATTTGCGCCTCGGGTAGCGGGTATGTGCCCTCGAGGTCGACCGGATTCTGCGTCGCGAGCACCACGAACGGCGCGGGGAGCTCGAATCGGTCCCCTTCGATCGTGACCTGCCGCTCCTGCATCGCCTCGAGCAACGCACTCTGCGTCTTGGCGGGCGCCCGGTTGATCTCGTCGGCGAGCACAACGTTCGCGAAGATGGGGCCCGCCCGGACGGTGAAGGTCCCGTCGCGCGGCGAGAGGACATACGTCCCCGTGATGTCCGCCGGCAAGAGATCCGGCGTGAACTGGATCCGGCGCGAAGTGCAGCCGAGCGCCGTCGCGAAGGCCTTCACGAGGGTGGTCTTTGCCACCCCGGGGACCCCCTCGAGCAGGGCGTGGCCGCGGGCGAGGAGCGCGGCGAGCATGGTGTCGACGGGCCGCGTCGAGCCGACGTAGACACGCGCCACCTCACGGCGGACCTCGTCGATGCGCTCGCGCGCTGCCGCAATCTCGTTCGAGCTCGCTGCGGCGCTCACGACGGTCCCTTGACTTTATCATGCCGGCGGGCCTCCATCGCCGACAGAAGGGCGCGGACCCGTGCGGCCACGGCGAGGACGTCCGCGTCGCGAATGCGCTCGACGCCGGCGCGCGTCCGCAGCGAGAGTATCGTCTCGACACGGGCCAGACTTGCGAGCAGCCGAGCGAGCATACGCGCGTCGTCCGAGGTGATCCAGCCCATGGCGCGAGCCTTCGCGACGAGCTCCTCGTGGGTGGGGGTTCGCTCGAGCCCCATGCGCGTCGCCATGTATTCCTCGACGGCGGTCTTGAGCTCGAGCATCACGGCCGTGCGGGTCGCGCCCGGCCCCCCCACCGCCGCGGCGTGTCCGGCCACCCCCCCTTGCGCCGCGAGCGGCACCGGG
>DATGJA010000785.1:0-6767 GCA_035295445.1 Polyangiaceae bacterium
CTTCCGCCGCAGGTCGTGCGCGAGCACCATGGGCGCCTGGCGCGCGTACTCGAGGCGACCCCCGGGGCCGACCCCGAGGCCGTCGCCGTCCACTTGCTCGGTGCGGGAGAGGCGGAGCGCGGCGCTCGGTTCGCCGAGCGCGCGGCCAAGCAGGCGTCCAAGCAGCTCGCGCTCGACCAGGCGGCGCGTCTCTATCGGCTGACCATCGAGAACCTGCCGCCGACGTCCCCCAAGGTGCCGCGGATGCGCCGGCGTCTCGCCGAGGTCCTCGGGTGGGCAGGACGAAGCGAGGAGGCGGGCCGCGCCTACCTCGCGGCCGCCGGAGAGGCGCCGCGGGGCGAGCGCTTCGAGCTCGAGCGCTCGGCCTCCGAGCAGCTCCTGGCCGCGGGGCGGATCGACGAGGGCGCGCAAGTGCTTCGCCGGCTGCTGGCGAACGCAGGGGTCAAGACTCCCCTATCCCCGCTCACCGCCGTGTTCTGGCTGGTCGTTTACAAAGTGCGGCTCAAGCTCCTTGGCCTCAAGTTCGTCGAGCGCAGCGCCGAGCAGGTTCGGCCCGAGGACCACGCGCGCCTCGGGGCGATGAACGTGGGCGCGCTCGGCCTGGCCTCCGTCGACACGGTCCTCGCCGCGTGCATGCAGGCGCGGCAGATGGTCGAGGCCCTTCGCGCCGGGGACCGCAGCGAGGTGCTGCGGGCCGCCATCATCTACGCGATTCACCTCGCTACCCGCGGGGGCGTGCCGGACAAGCACGAGAGGGTCCTGCACCAGGTGATCGATCGGTTGGTCGAGGCGAGGGCGAGCGCGGAGGAGCTCGCCTACACCCGCGGGACGGGCGGCGTCGGCATCTTCCTCCGCGGCAAATGGCGCGAGGCGCTCGAGACGATCGACAAGGCGTACGCGAAGCTCCCGAACCATGTCGCGGGCTGGCAGACGCAGGCCTCGCTCTACGCCGTCTACGCGCTCGTCTTCCTCGGCGACCTCGTCGAGGCGCGCCGCCGCCACGCCCGGTGCCTGGCGGACGCCGAGCAACGAGGCGACCTCTTCACGTCCGTGCAGCTGCGCGCGAGCCATCCGACCGTCTTGCTCCTCGCGGCCGACGACCCGGAGAGCGCGCGACGCCAGACGCGCGAAGCCCGCCAGCAGTGGACCCACACGAAGTTTCTCACTCAGCACTGGCAGTTCATGCGGTCCGACGCGGAGATCGAGCTCTACGCGGGCAACGGCGCGAAGGCCTACGAGCGGCTGCAGGAGGACGAGGCCAGCCTGCGCAAGAGCTTCCTCTTGAACGTCCAGTTCATGCGCGCGCTCACGTTCTACGTGCGGGGCCGCGCCGCGATCGCCTCCATGGACGGCAACGCCGCGATCCGGAGCGCCCGCCTCGCCGAAGCGCGGCAGCTCGCGGGCAAGCTGGAGCGCGAGGGCATGCCCTGGACGCGGCCCCTCGCGGCCATCCTGACCGCGTCGGCGGCGAACGCCGACGGGGATCGCGCGAAGGCCCTCGTGTCGCTCGAGACGGCGGCGAGGACCGCCCGGGAGGCCGACATGGCGCTCTACGCGGCGGCTGCACGCTACCAGCTCGGCCGGCTGGTCGGGGGCAAGCAGGGCGCGCAGTGGGTCGAGGAGGCCGACGAGATCCTCCGGGTGCAAGAGATCCGCGCGCCGGAGCGGTTCGCCGCGATGCTCGTCCCCGGACCGTGGGTCGCGCCCGACGCTACTTGACGACGGGGTTCTTGGCTTCGAAAGGAGCTCGGATGCGCAGCGAGCTCACGCCGAGCTCGCGCGGAATCGGCGGTAGGGGGGAGGCGCGGCGGACGGCTTCGGCGCAGTTGCGGTCGAACTCGTCGACGCCGCTGGGCCGCAGGGGCGGCCACGCGACCGACGCTCGACCGTCGCTCGACACGGTGATCTCGAGGATGACGATCCCCTGCTTTAGCTCGAGCATGGCGCTCTTCGGAAAGGCGTCGGCCCAGAGGGGGTCGATCTTGCGGTGGATCTGGCGAAAGTACGGCAGAAGCCGTGGGTCGCTCGTCCAGTAGTCGTACACGTCTCCCTCCCCGTACCCGAGGGGGCGCGCCGTCGATCCGCTGCCGCGCGACGCGCCGACGCCCGCCTCGCCGCCGCCCGAGCTGCCCCCCTCGCCCTGCCCAGCAAGCCCCCCCGCGGTGCTCGCGTGCACGAGCGACTGCACGGTGGTCGCGACCTCTTGCTCGCTCTCGACGTTGTCGCGAGGCAGTCCTCGCTCGTTGGCCGGCACGGCGACGGGGCCGGCCACGACGGACGGGCGGGCGCTCGCCACGGGGGCGGACGTTCGATGGTCGGCCCCGACGCGTGCGCCCAGCAAGCCCAAACCTGGCGCCCCGAAGCCCGCGCCGCTCGCGAAACCTCCCGGGCTCGCGATACCGCCCGGACCTTCGACGGGTTCGGCGCCGAACGACGAGCCGCGCGCGCTCGGCGCCGCCGACCGCAGGGCTCCTCGCGCAGGTTCCCGCGCCGCGTTCGGGCGGCGCTCTCGCACGGTACCCATCCCCGTCGCGACGAGCGTCAGCTCGGCCGGGTGCGTGGTGGACCGGCGGTCCTCCCAGGATTCGCGGGCGCGCGCCACGCGAAGCCGCTGGAGCTGATCGCGATCGAGCCGGCTCAGCAGATCGGGCGACAGGCGCATGTGCTCGTTGCCGTCCGCGAGATTGAGCGCGGGGACGCTCGCTCGGGAGTCCCCGCCGTGACCGGGCGTCCCGGTGTCCATGCGCGCCACGGTGTCCCCGGCCATCAGGCGTGGCGGCTGCCCGGCGGGGTCCGTGGCCGACTCGTCGGCGACGTCGCCCATCGTCGAACCCGGAAGCTCGACGACGATCGCCGACGGCGCCGGCGGGGCGTCGTCCGGTGCCGGCCGATCGGGGGGGTCCACGGCGGCCGCCCGGTAGGCGACTCCGGATAGCGCACCCGTCAGCAGGGCGTGAAAGGCGATCGACGCGACGATGGCCCACCCATGCACTTTTGTCGATCGAGCCACGTCGCGGTTCCGGTTGCCCCCCCTATGGACAGCGTGAGGCATCGGAGGCCGATTCGCCAGCGGCGGGCGCGACCCCGGCGACCGACCGGCCGAAGGACCTACCAAACCGCCGCTCGGTGTTGGCCCGCGTGGCGACGGCAAGGTCCTCAGGCGGCACGCCGCGAAGGCCGGCGACGTGGCGAAGCGTGTGTGTGACGTAGGCGGGCTCGCACCTCTTGCCCCGCACGGGTACGGGCGCCAGGTACGGACTGTCCGTCTCGACGAGGACCCGGCCGACCGGGGCCCACGCCGCCACGTCCTGGACCGCGGCGGCGTTCTTGAACGTGACGATCCCCGAGAAGGAGAGGGAAAACCCGAGGTCGAGCGCGCGGCGGGCGAAGGCGCGGTCCTCGCTGAAACAATGGATGATGCCGCCCACTTCGCGCGCGCCCTCCCGCTCGAGGACGGCGAGCGTATCCTCCGGGGCGGACCGCGTGTGGACGACGAGCGGCTTGCCCAGCGCGCGCGCCACATGCACGAACCGGGCGAAGACGTCGCGCTGCACCTCGCGCGGCGAGTGATCGTAGTGGTAGTCGAGGCCGACCTCGCCCACCGCGACCACCTCCGGCTCCGCGCAGAGGGCGCGCAGCGAGCCCTCGAGGGCGTCGGTCCACGCGCGGGCATCGTGGGGGTGCAACCCGACGCACGCCCCCACCTTGTCGGACCGGCGGCGGGCCAAATCAACGGCGAATCGCGCGGGTGCTACGGGGTCGGGGCCCTCGTCGGCCGCCAACCCGACCACGATGAACCCGACGACGCCCTGCGCCAGCGCCCGTTCGATGACGGCGTCCGGCCCCTCGCGAAAGTGACGACCGTCGAGGTGGCAGTGGGCGTCGACGAGCTCCATGGCGCTGCCCCGCGACCAGCGTAGCCCGCCCGGCGACGCGCTGCTAACCCGAGGGGGTGACGTCGCGCGTGGTCCCACCGGCTTGGGACGAGGGCCTCCTCGTCTTCTCCCAGCAGATCGACGCGAGCATCGCCGTCGGTGCTTGGAACGCGCACGCCGTTCGGTTCTTCGGAACGCGCGTGGGCCTGGCCGAGGATCCCGTCGCGACGGACGGCTCGCCGCGGGGCGGACCGGACGGGCCCACGCGCGTGCGCTGGGTGGTCGCGCCCGACGGCGAGGCCCCCGGCGTCCGCACCACCTGGTCACGAGCTCGGAGTCCCGAGGACCTCGCCGTGGCCGAGGCGGCGGACGCGCGCGCCGGGGGGGGCGGCCTCGGTCAACTCGCGCGGCGATGCCCGACGATATGGATCGTGGAACGTTCGGGATTCGAGGACACCCTCGCTCTGCGCCTCGCCGCGATCCTGGCGAGCGTGCTCCTCGGACCCATCGTCGACCCCCGTAGCGGCGAGATCTTCGGCGTTCGCACAGCTCGCGACAAGCTCGTGGCGCGGTGATGAGGTCATTCGAGACCGACGGGAGCACGCCGTTGGAACCCGTCGACGTCACAATCCCGGGACGTCCCGCGGGTGTCCTCAGGACAGGTTCCGAGTGGTTGGAACGCGAACGCGCGCCGCGGAAGAATGCTGCAAACCGGCGGGAGTGACGGGCTCTCCTCCACGGCCCAGGATATGCTTGGCTAGCGAGAAGACCGAGGGAAGCCGAGGGGCGCGCACCTCGGCTCGTTCAGGTCGCGGATGTTGGGTTCGCCATTGGGACCGAGTAGGTGCGGCGAGCGTTCCTCTATCGCCCCACGATTGCCCGCGTAACAAAAGATCCACGGCCCGTACGGCGTGGGTGCGGGATACCCGGGGAAAAACGAAGGGGAAAGAGCAGGGGTCGCGGCGGGTGCGGGCTACCCGGCAGCCGAATACATGGGGTGCCGCGTTATCAACAGCTCGTTCTGCTGGGTGCTTTCCGTGACGCCAATCGCATCGACCTCCCGGTGGGGAGAAGCGTATCGATCCGAGCGAGCGCACCGGGACGCGGCTCGAAACGCGAACCTCTGCGCGAAGTGCCCGATCGATCGAAGAAACCCCATGCGAAACACGCCCGCGCGGCCTTCGGTCGCCCCCTTCCGATACGAAAACGCGACGTCAGACCGGCAAGTCGTGGAACCGCTTGCGCAGCAACATGCTCGCGGCGTCCGCAGCGCACTCCCGACAATACGCGAACCGCGCGACGAGCCGTTCGACCGCACCCTCGGCGTCCGAGCGACGGTGGGCGTCTAGACCGGCGCCCTTGTCTCTCACCAGCAAGACGATGTCGCGCGCGATCATGGCGACCGCCGGCCGTCGCTCGGAAAAAATCGCCTCGCGCATCCGCCGCAAATGCTGGGGGAAGACGAGAGCGGACTCTACCTTCTGTCCGGGGTGGTCGAGGGCCCAAGCCGCGATGGCGCTGATGAGCTGGCGCCTCCAGTCCTGCGGGTCCCCCTTCACGTCGAGCAACCGCTCGACCTCGCCCATCGTCTTCTCGTCGGGCTCCTCGTACTGGCGCGTGATGCGGTTGTAGAGGCGCTCCTTCTTCACCCAGACGCTCACGTGCTGCACGTAGCGGTCGAAGAGGTCGACGTATTGCTCCTCGTTGACCAGGCCGCTCGCGACGTAGAGCTCGTACTCGGAGGCCGCGAGAAGACGCGTAGTCAGCGTGTCGCGAAACGTCTTGACGTCGTGGTACCCGCCCATGATGGGGTCCTGCTGCAACCAGTCGAATTCGCTCTTTCTCTGACAGAGCGCGTCGATCTCCTCGAGCACCGCGAGCGGATTGAGACACTTGAATACCGCGGACTGGGCCGCGTCGAGCAGGGCGACCCTCATCTCGCGCGGACTCGCCCCGATCCGGCCTTCGTAGATCGGATACGAGTCGCTCTCCGCCCAAACGTCCTTAATCGCTGCGCGTAGGACCTTCTGGCTGTCGGCGTCCAGGCGTTCGGGCGCCTTCCCGGTCGCGTAGAGGTCGGCCTTCTCCACGCCGGTCAAGGTCGACACGATCGCGCCCACCGCACGTGGATAGCGATCGGCGTTCGGCTTGCGCATCCGCGTGAAGACCGCGAAGAGCCCCGCCATCTCGGTCGCGTGCGGCGCGACATGACGTCGAACTTGGGGGGCGACGTGCGTATCGTAGATCGAGCGCTCCTGCTCGTAGCTACGCAGGTACGGAACGCGCGCAAGTTCCAGCCGCCCGCGGAACGACGCGAACTCCGCATGCTCGCGGAACGCGTCGAGGTGCAGTTCGTTCGCGCTGCCCATCATCACGCAGTTGAGCTGCACGTTCTGGGCGCCCAGGGCGACCTCTCCGGTCTCGACGGACAGCTGCAAGTACTTGAACGCGTCGAGCGGCCGCTTCAAGAGGTCGCTGAACTCGAGGACGCCACCGGCCGCGTCGACGAGCTCGCCCTTCGCCTCATAGAGCGTGACGGCCTGGAGCGATGGCGGGAGCGCCTGCAGCGAACGGTCCATGGTGACCTGGCGTTCGGCCGCGTCGACGCTCAGCTGTGGGCCGATGGTCACGGCGCCCACCCGATATCGACGCGAGACGAAGTAACGCTCGACCTGCACGTGCTTGAGGACCTCCGCGTACGAGCCGTCGTACGACGAGAGGAGCGCTTCGAACACCTGCTGGCTTTTGTGGGAGAGCTGGCCGCGCAGGATCCAGTCGTTGGGCGGCTCGCCGGCGCCGTTCCTCTTGTATGCCCCCTCGAGGAGCTCCCGGCGATCCGCCATGGGGATGAGAAAAAGGGGGTGGTCGCGCACCTCGACCGGCAGCTTGACG
>DATGJA010000786.1:0-13739 GCA_035295445.1 Polyangiaceae bacterium
GTCGCGCCGCAGTCCGCTCAGGTCGAGCGTCTCGAGCGAGCCGTCGTCCGCTCGGAGCCGCAAGACCCCGGAGAGGTCGGCGTCCATCGTCCAACGATGGCACATGCCGGCGTCGGACGAGTTCGCGTGCATGCGAACGTCGAACACGAGGGACTTTCCGCGCGGCCCCGCGACCACGCCGGCGAAGCGAGCCGAGACGCTCGTCTCCTGGGCCGGCTCCGCCCGAAGCGGCACGACGATACGTCGCCGGAGGGCATCCGCGAGCGAGGACACCTCGCTGCCCCTCTCGGGCAGCTGCGCGGCCAGCGCGCGGCCGGGCCAGTCGACGTCCGTGTCCCGGATGGTGACCTGCGACGACCACTCGCCGGGCGCCACCTGACAGGTCGCGACCGCCGTCGTCTTCTCCTCCCATCGGACGACGACCGCTGGGATCGGCGTGGCGTCCGGGGGGAGGCGGGCGGCGCATGCTTGCGTGGCGGCGCTGCCCGCGAGAAGGCACACGCCCATCACCGGCCGCAAGGTCCCCCGAGGCCTCCATCGCCCGACGCCGACGCGTCCCCCAAGCCGGCCGCGCTGCCCGCTTCACCCATTGCGTTTCCGCCGCCCGAGTCGGCGGGGGCTCCGACGCTCGCGTCCGTGACATCGGCGTCGCCGCCGCCGGAGGCGGAACCGCCGCCGTCCGGGCCGAGCGCGGCCCCTGCGTCGCTCGGGCCCGACGTCATGGCCATCAGCTGCGCCAGGGTTCCGTTGAATTCGTCGCGATCGACGTTGCCCGTACCAATGCCGGTCACCGTTCCCGTGGAGGAATATTGCCAGAAGCCCCACTGGCTCCATCCGGGAGGAAGCGACGGGCAGGTCGCCCCGTAGTTGGCCACCCAGAGCGGATAGGTCGCGAACGCCGTGGTGGTCACGGGATACGTCCCCACGCTCGTATAGATGATCGGCTTGGAGCCCGTCTTGGCTTCGACCGCTGCCAGCCAGGTGCGCATGTTGGCTTCGATGATCGCCGCCGCCTGGCCGTCCGCGGTCTCGACGTCCATGACCACCGGCAGGTCGCCGGCCCGCAAGCCGCCGGCTTGCTGAAGGCTCGACGCGACGAGGTTGGCCTGCGCGGTCGGGTCCACGCTTGCGCGAAAGTATTGATACGCCCCGCGGACGATGCCGCCATCCGACATGCCCTGCCAGTTCTTGGAAAAATAGGCGTCGGGGTTGGCGGTGCCGTCGCTGATGCGCGCGAAGCCGAATTGAATCCCGGCCGCCTTGGCCTGCGACCAGTCGACGGTGCCGTCGTACTTGGAGACGTCGACCCCTTGAACGATGGGCCCCGACGCGCACACGCGCGCCGCCGACGATTGCCGACAGGTCGCGTCGGTTCGGGACGCGGAGGAACAGCCGAAGGCCCCGAGCGTGCACGCGAGGGCAAAAGGAGTGATGCGGACGAGACGCGCGGCCAAGGCTAGAGCTCCCAATCTCCCCCCGTGAGCCCGCCGTAGGGTACCGTTCAGGTGGGGAGCCGTCGACTCGGCGGGTGCAGTTCAGCGCTCGCAGCGCGTCCTCCGAGGCGACCACGGAGTCAATCACTGCTCGAGACGAGCTTGCCGGTACCAGGCTGATGCGCCGGCCGTCGTGGGCGCCGCCTGATCCGGATGTGCCCGCGGCACTTCTTGTCCATGAAGACAGCCTTTGCCGTTCTTGGGTTGAGCGTCGGGATCGCGGCGTGTGGGGGGTCGACGAGCACCAACGCGCCCGGCGACGGTGGGTCCTCCGGCTCGAGCAGCGGGTCTCTTGGAGGGTCGAGCGGCAGCGGGAGCAGCGGGGCGGGAGCCGTCAGCGGGACGAGCAGCGGCGCGGGAGCGCAGGACGCCGCGACGGCCGGCGGCGGGACGATGTGCCAGTGCGGGGCCACCGAGCAGTGCTGCGTCGGCGCCATGGGACCCAGGAGGACCTTCTCGTGTGCCGCGGCCAATTCCTGTCCGACGGGTTCCCTCGCGGTGGCGTGTACCGGCGCGCAGAGCTGCGGCGGTCAAGTGTGCTGCTACCTGCCGAGCGCGAACACGCCGAGCATGACGAACGTGAGTCAGTGCATGGCCTCCTGTCCCCCCGGGGCGCGGCCGACGTGCATGACGGACAGCGATTGCCCCATGGGCTCGACGTGCCAGATGCAGAGCGGCGGGGCGTACGGATTCATGACGTGCCACGTCACCCCTCCGTGCATGGGGACCGCCGATTGCGCGATGGGCCAGGTCTGCTGCGCGGGCGCCGCCGGCGCGAACACGTGCCAGACAGGTGCTGCATGCGCGACGGGCGTCATGCAGGTGTGCGGCGCATCGACCGACTGCGCCATGGGACAATCGTGTTGCGCGGGCGCGGCCGACGCCGGGGGTGGAGCGACGTGCCAGGCCGGGTCGGCCTGCCCAGCTGGAAGCACGAAGCTTTGCGGCGGAGCCAGCGACTGCGCGACGGGGCTCGTCTGCTGTCAGGGCGGCGGGCAGACTTGCCAGGCGCAGTCGGCCTGCGGGATGGGGGGCAACCGTCAGCTGTGCACGAGCAGCGCCGAGTGCCCCGCGGCGTTCCCGGTGTGCCGCGCGGGCGGCGGCGGGGGGCAGATGACGTGCCGCGTCGTGCTCGACGGGGGAGCGGGCACCGAGGCGGGGGCGGCGGCCGAGGGGGGCGCGCCGGTGGACGCCGCTAGCGGGGGCTAACCGTCGCGTGGTCACCCGCGTCGTAGCCGGGCCGGGGGGGCTCCTCCACTGGATGGGTGTTGCCTTCATCCGCGCGCCGGCGTCAGAAGATCTCCGAGCCTGCGGCTTTGCGGACGAAGCCCCCACGACGTCAACGTGATCCCGGCGATCGCGATGGTCACGACGACGCTCCACGCGGCGTCCTTGTGCGCGACGTGAGAGACGATCGCTCCCAACATGTTGAAGAAGATCCCGGCGTAGGCCCATTCCTTCAGCCGAGGCGCGCGCGGCCACAGGAGGGCCACAATCGCGAGGACCTTCCCGAGCCCGAGGGCCGGTATGATGTACGCCGGGTAGCCGAGGCTCGTGATCCCCTGGACGGTGATGGGGAGCCCCAGCAGCTCGAAGATGCCGCCCGTCATGCAGAAGACGAGCAGACCCGTCGTCACCCAGTACCCAACCGTCATCGCGTTCGTCGCGCCAGCGTTCGATTTCATCGTTCGACCTCCAGAACGACCCGCGCTCCATCGCCGGGTCTGATCGGACGACGCCGCGGCGCCCCAGAACTGGACACTCGACCGAACATTTTTTTCGCCGACGGGACGTTTTGCGCCCGAGCTGGAGTCGGGGAGCCGCAAGGCCGCCGACGCAGTTGCGTTGCGGTTTAGTTGCTCTCCCAGTCGAACCAGACCGTTGATTGTGGCTGGTTGTCTTGAAACTGCTGGCCGAACGGAACCGAGAAGGTGATGTGATTGATTTCTTGATCGGACTCTCCGGGCTGTTCAATCAATATGTACGGGTCTCCCGACACGACTTGATGCGGATTGCCGTTGTAGTCGAACCCCTCACCGGTCATGGCTTGTGCAAAATAGGTGACGTTGACGGTAGTCCCCCCGTTGGCGAGGGGGACGAAATTCCATTCGCCGGCAAACTCCACGGTGGAGCCCACGAACGCGTTCCCGCCGGGGAAGGCTCTTATGGCGCTCGTTTGCCAGCCCTGAGTGATGTCATAGAAGTAGAAGCAACCATAGATGCCGCTGGGGTTCGCTCCCTGACAAAGAAAGTTGTTGGCGGGGTAACCCAGAACCTGGACTTCATCGTTCACCGCCAACGTCTTGCCCGGGGGGGGCATGATGTATTGAGGCGGGTTTCCCGGCGCGTTCGGGGTGGTGCCGATGTATTCGACGAAGAGCGTTCCGTTGCCGGCGCCCGTTCCAAATTGAATGCCGCTCTGAATGAGTCCGGTGAGGGTCGGATTGCCGATGTTGCTGGGGTAGCCGCCGATCCCGCCCCAGAACGAGGTCTCGCAGACATCTCCGCCGGGGCAAGATGTGGGTATGTTGTTCATGTCAGCGACGTAAAGCTCGTAGTTGTTGCCTCCCGCGCCGACGGGAAAGCCCATGTCGCTTCCGCCGAACCCGCCCGTGTCCTGAACGAGGGCGGTCCATGGGTCGGGACCGTTGCCAAAGAACCGCAGGCCGGACTGCACGCCGAGGGCCGTGATGGCTGCCGATGAGATGATGTCGAACGGCCTCGTGACGACACTCTTCCACTTCGCGTAGAGATCCGGCGTCTTGACCGCGTCCGGCCGCGGGGGACATCCGGCTTTCAGGAGCTCGTCGGTCGACATGTCGAGCTGGTCGGGGGTGAGCGCCGCGCGTGTGCCGATGACGCCCGGGCCCGCGAATGAATCGGGGACTGGAGCGAACGTGGACGCGTCGTTGAGGTCGACGTGATACTCGTGACGGGGGCCGTTTTCCGGCCCGCAGGCGAAGATGAGCTTTGTTCCCCACGACGACGACGGCGGGGCGAAGAAGCGGACGACGCCGTCCGGATCGGCTGCCATGGATTCGGTCAAGCTCGCGGCGTTCGGGCCTTGGGGCGACACCTGGCAGGTATCCCCGTGCTGCGCTTGGAACGAAATCGGTCTCGCCGAACCGTCGTCACGTCGAAAAATACCGGTTTGGCTTGCGGAGGCCGCGTGCAGCTCGCCCGAGGCGCGCACGTTTTCGGTCTTGGACGAGTCTCTGCCCGAACAGGCCAGCGCCCCCAAGAAGGTAGCGTACCCCACGACGCAGCCGAGTCTTTTCATCGAAGGCCTCCCGGTTTCCGTCTCGAGAAGGCCTCTACGCAACCTTCGGGCCGGCTCGTGCGCTCTGTGATTTCGCGCAGATGGTGTCTATCGACCGCCGACGGCCACACCCTCGCGAGTTACACCCTTTTCGATGAAACCGACGCTTCGTTGAATGGTTTCGAGCCGATGTGGCCGTAACGCTCTCGGATGCAACGCGTAACAGCCACGCGCATGGATCGTTACGACAAGCTACAACCGAGTCGTGAGCCTCCTCGACACGGCCCTCTTGCACCAGCGCGCCGGGAACCTCGGCGAAGCGGAGCGCCTCTATCGCGAGGTGCTCGCGCACGATCCGAATCGGGCCGAGGCCGCCTTCTATCTTGGCATGCTGGCCTTGCAGAGCGCCCGACTCGACGAGGCGGTCGAGATGCTGACGCGGGCGACCGCCCTGGCCCCGGACAACCCCGCCTGCCACGCGAATCTTGGGGTGGCCCTCCGACGCAAGGGGCTATTTCCGGCGGCGATGGATTCGCTCGCAACGGCGATGGCGCTGAACCCAGACCTCGTGGCGCCGGCAAGCAACCTCGCGCAGATCCTTCACGAGTACGGCGCCGCGGAGGGCGAGCTCGCGTGCTTGGAGCATGCGGCGGGCCTCGAGCCGTCGCTATCGGACCTCCAGACGCGCCTGGCGGCCGCGCGAGCGGTCGTGGACCGGCCCGCGACGGACACGGGTGGCCGAGACGACCGGGCGGACATGATGTCCGCCGTCACGCTGCTCGCGCTCGCGAGACCGCTCGCCGAGCGGGGCCGGCTGGAGGACGCCGGGACGCTGCTTCGGCGTGCGATTGGACTCCAGCCGCGCATGGCCGTCCTTCATGGCCATCTTGGTCTCGTCCAGGCCACCCTCGGGCAAATCGGGGAGGCGGCGGCAAGCTACCGCGCGGCGATCGAGATCGAGCCCGATCGAGCAGACCACCACCACGACCTCGCCAACGCCCTCCTTCGCGGCGGACGGCTGGACGAGGCGATCGGCTCCTTTCGCCAGGCGGTCCGCCTGAGCCCCGCAAGCGCGGCTTATCACAGCGACCTTGTCTTCAATCTGCACTTTCATCCAGCATACGATTCGCACCGAATCTTGGCGGAAGCGCGGGCTTACGAGCTCGCCCACGCCGCACCCCTCACGCAGGGCGGGCGGGTGCGACGCTGGGACCGCGAGACAGATCGCACACCGGACCGGCGGCTGCGGATCGGCTACTTGTCTCCGAATTTTCGCCAGCATTGCCAGGTGTTCTTCCTGGCACCCCTGCTCGACCATCACGACCATCGGGCCTTCGAGATATTTTGCTATTCGGATTTGCGGAAACCGGACAGTTTGACCGAGCGCTTGCTATCGCGTGCCGACGTCGCCCGTGGCGTCGCCGGGATGAGCGATGCCGAACTGGTCGATCGGATCGAGGAAGACCGAATCGACATTCTGGTCGACCTGACGATGCACATGGGAGAAAATAGGCTCCTCGTCTTCGCGCGCAGGCCGGCTCCGCTTCAACTCTGCTGGCTGGCATACCCCGGGACGACAGGCCTTTCGGCGATGGATTACCGCATCACCGATCCGCACCTCGATCCGCCGGACAACGGCGACGCCTATGCGGAGCGTCCCTTGCGGCTGCCCGACACGTTCTGGTGCTACCGGCCGCTCACGGACGACGAGACGGTGGGCCCCCTCCCCGCCTTGCAGCGCGGCCACGTGACTTTCGGATCGCTCAACAACTTCGTCAAGGTCCGCCCGGAGGCTGTCGCCCTCTGGGCTCGGGTCATGCGGGCGGTCCACAGGTCGACGTTCACGCTCATGACTCCCGTCGGCGACGCACGCGAGCGCGTCCTCGTCACGTTCGAGGAGCACGGGATTGACCGCGCGCGCGTCACGTTCGTGCCGTACCAGCCGCACCAGGCGTATCTGGCGACGTATCGCTCGATCGACGTGTGTCTCGACACGTTCCCCTACAACGGGCACACGACCAGTCTGGATGCCTCGTGGATGGGCGTTCCGGTGGTCACGCTGGTCGGGTCCACGGTCGTCGGGCGCGCCGGTCTCTCTCTGGCCGCCAACCTGGGGCTGCCTGGCCTCGTCGCACGGAGTCCCGAGGAGTTCGTCGCGATCGCGGTCGGTCTGTCCGCAGACCTGGACCGACTGGCCGTGCTGCGGGCCGGCCTGCGGCCGCGAATGGAGAGCTCGCCGTTGATGGACGCGCCCCGCTTCGCGAGGAATCTCGAGGCGGCGTATCGGAGCCTGTGGCGATCCTGGTGCGGCGATACGGCGTGAGGATCGACTCCTGAGCTTCGTTCGCCTCTGCACCCGCAAGAAATTACACCTTCGCAAGCGATTTCTTTCCGGCCTGCTCGTTTGGCCCGTTTTGAGGGAAACGTGGCCCGTAGCGAAATCGGGCGCGAATCACAATCCATCGGTCTCGCTGAACTTCAGAGGAAGAACGATGGCGCGAAACGACAAACCGGTGCTTTTTGCTTCGGCTGCGGCTCTTTACGTGGCCGCCTGTGCAGCTGGCAACGGCCCCACGACCTCCGGTGTCGGGCTCAGCTCGGGCTCGGGCAGCGGCTCGGGCGGCCGCACCTCGAACGGGTCTTCCGGCGCGAGCGGAGGCTCGAACGGCGGGACCTCTGGCCAGGAACCGAGCGGGGGCAGCGGAAGCGAATCGGGCGCCGGCGGCGGCAGCGGTACCGGGAGCTCTGCCGGATCCAGCGGAGTAGCGAGCTCCGGATCGTCGGGAGCACACTCGGGCTCGACCTCCAAATCTGGCTCCAGCGCAGGCTCTGCCAGCGGTGGGTCGAGCGGGGCAAGCACCGGGTCGAACACCACGGGCCCGGTGAGCACCACCGGCTCGGACCCCGTGATCCCCGCCCCGATGGGAACCTGCCCGACGCTCACCGGCATGACCGGAGGCAGCATCACCGTTTCGGGTCAGCAGGTCATGATCTGGTCCGGCGCCAAGGGGTCGACGCCGGCGCCCCTTCTCTTCTACTGGCACGGCACCGGCAGCTCGGCCTCGGAGATCTCCTCGTTCATGCAGCCGCAGATCACGGAGATCACACAAGAGGGCGGCCTCGTCGCGTCGTTCACGAACTCGACCAAGCAGGGCATGGATACGGGTGACGCCGTCTGGTACACGGGCGACTTCGCCATGGCCGACCAGATCCTGGCGTGCGCGGTGCAGCAGCTCAACATCAACACGCGCATGATCTACACGGCAGGTTGCAGCGCGGGCGGTCTGCAATCGGGCGCGATGATGTTCTCGCGCTCCGCGTACCTCGCCGCCGCGTTGCCCAACTCCGGCGGCGAAACCTTCGCCGGGGCATACGGCATGCCGGAGAACACGCACGTCCCGTCGGTCATGACAGCGCACGGCGGCAGCTCGGACATGGTCGTCATCTCCTTCGCGACGGCGAGCGCCACGCTGGACATGGACATCGCGGGGCGCGCCGCGTCGAGCAAACCGCCGGGGGGTTACGTCATCGACTGCAACCACGGAGGGGGGCATTGCGGCATCTTGCTCGGCCCCATGGTCGATACTTCAAAGTACGTCAACGCGCAGTGGCAGTTCGCCAAGGATCACCCGTATGGCGTCGCGCAGGATCCATACGCCAACGGCTTGCCGGCGAGCTTCCCGTCGTACTGCACCATCATCAAGTAGGGCACCGCGTTAGCGCGGCGGCGGATCGCCCCGCCCGAACGGAACCCCTCCCGTAGCGGCGGGACGACCTACCGATGGGCCGGCCCTTCGAGGCCCGGAGATTGCTTCGGAATCGCCTGCCGCGTTCGGAGCCCGGCGCGACCGTGTTCTCGCCGTGCCTCTTTGCGCCATCCGCGACAATCGGATCCGCCGCGCCGCCTCGCGAGGCGTCTCCCTGTCGCCCCCCCGCCGCAACGTGTCGTACCCTTTCGATCGGAGATGGCGATGGCTACATCGAGACTGCGTCGTACCGCATTCGTGCCCCGCGTCCTCGTCCGGGGCGCGATCCTCGCGAGCGTCGTTCCGGCCTGCGCCCTCGCGGCGTGCGGCGGTGACGACTCCACCGGCTCCGCGGCCGATGCGGCGCCCGACCGGCAGTTCCTCGGGGTCGCCGCCGTGGCCTACCCTGCGTACGAGGCGGGCCGCCCGGGCGTCGACGCGTCCCCCGACGTCTTCTTCTCCGTGGCCGCGGTGGCGTATCCGGCATACGAGGCCGGCGCGCCGGACCGAACCTCTCCTGCGCCGGACGCTGCCGATGGTGCGTCCGACGTGACCACGCGGCCCGACGTCTTCTTCGGGGTCGCCGCGGTCGCCTACCCTGCGTACGAGGCGGGCCGGGGCTAGCCCATGGCCGAAGCGCGCATGCGCGTGAAGCGGACGCTGACGGACACGCCGCTCGCACGCCAGCACGACCGCATGCTCACCGGGCGCGTGACGCGGCGCACGGTGGACGTGCCCTGGTCGCGCTTCGACCGGTCGAAGTACCCCGAACCGGCGCTGGCACTCGCTTGCAAGGCCCAAACGATGCTCGCCACCGGCGAGTACGAGGCGGTCGATCTCTTCTCGCGGCTGGCGGCCGGCTTGGCGCTCAACGGGGCGCCGATCGACCTCGTCGCCGCCGCCACGCGCGTCGCCACCGACGAGATCCGGCACGCCGACTACGCCTTCCGTATGGCGCGCCTCTGCGGCGGCGATGACGTGGCCATCGAGGTGCGCACCGAGCGAGCCGAGACGCGCTGGGGTCGCAAGCTCGATCTCGAGACGCTCGACCTCATGATGATCGAGATTCCCGCCGTCGGTGAGGCGCTGGCGTGCGCGCTCATCGCCGCGTCCCGCGAGCGTGCCTCCGACCCGGTGGCGCGCGCGCTCTTCACGTCGATCCTCGCCGACGAGGTCCACCACACGCGCCTCGGTTGGTATTACCTCGCGTGGCGGGCGCCGCAGTGGACGCAGGCCGAGCGGCAGCGCGCGGCGGATCGCGCGGGTGAAGTCGTGATGGAGGTCGAGCGCCGCTTCTGGTGGGGCCGCGACGCGCCACCGGGCAGCCGTCGGGCCGCGCGCGCTCTGGGGATTCTCGAGTCGACCGGGCAGCGCGACGTGATCGAGGACGTCATGGTGCGTGAAATCGTCCCCGCCCTCGATCGGCTCGGCCTCGGGGCGTCGTACGCGTGGCGAGCCCGCAAGCGTGGCCGGTGACCGCCACCCGTTCGCGCCCTTCGCATGGAGGACGCTCGAGCGCCCGCTCCGACCTGCCGAACGGGTGACTCTCGCGCGAACCCTGGCGAGCTTGCTGCGATTTCAGGCCGACCTGGCGCCGTTTCGACCCTCCCGCGGCTCCGCGCCCGAGGCGACGCCTTTCGTTTCCCTGTATGTCCACGGACGGCTGCGCGGCTGTTACGGCAGCGACGAAGGCCGCCCCATGGAACGGGTGGCTCGCGCGTTCCTGCGCGCAGCGCACGATGCGCGGTTCGGCGGCGTGCCTCCGAACGGGCGCCACGCGCTCGTCGCACAGGTCTCGTACGCGCGCGGCGCGCGCCTGCTGAACCCCGCGTCGGCCGCGGAGCAGATCGAGGTGGGGCGGCACGGCGTCGCGTTCGTGCCCGATCGGTGCCCGCCTGTTCTTCTCCTTCCTCAGGTGGCGCGCGACGAGCACCTCGACGCAGGTGGACTCCTCGAGGCGCTCGCGCGCAAGGCGTCCGCACCGCAGAGGGATTGGCGCGACGCGGCGCTCTATCGCTTCGAGACGCAAGACCTCGTGGTGCGGTCGGGTCGATCGCGCGCCGAGGGGGGCGACGCAGGAGGGCCCCGCGCCGGCGAAGGCGGCCTGAAGGCGGCCGCCGCATGGCTCGCCTCGCTCGTGGACGACGAGGGACGCGTCGCGTTCGCAGTCGACGCCCGGAGCGGGCGGAGGTGGCCTCTGGGCGAGATGCATCATGGCCGCGCAGCGGTGGTCGTCCAGGCGCTCGGGGCGCTCGGCCCGTCGACGCGTGCTTTCTCGCGGGCCCGACGGCGCCTGGCCACCGACATCTCGTCCGCGCTGGCGGGCCGTCCGGTGGACGGGTGGCCTTCGGAGGCCGACCGCGCGGCGGGTACGCTGGCCCTCGCGATCCGGGCCGGTCTCCCGCTCCACGAAGCCCTGCTCGAATGGCTCACGGGGCACGCGCCCTTGCGAAGCGCCTGGCATGCGGCCCAGGTCGTCGCCGCGCTCGGGGCGCGCGCCCCGGCGGGGCTCTGGGCGCTGTGCACCGACGACCTCGACGTGCATCCGTTCGCACCCTGGACGCTCATGGCCGCGCGGGCGCTCGGACAACGCAGCGTCGAGGTCCGGGTCGCCGACTCGATCGCGCGCGCCATCCGCGCCGAGGCACCTCACCGGGGAGGGGCCTCTTTGAGCTCGCCCCCCGAGGTCGCCATGACTGCCCTGGCCGTCGAAGCGCTGGCGTTCTCCCGCTCCGGAAGGGCGCGCGCGGCCGTCGCTCGAGGCCGCGAGTTCATCGCGAGCACGCAGCTCGTGGGCGGGCGGGTCTATGGCGCGCTGGACCCGGCCGCGTACGGTGCCTTTCCCGCGACCCCCGTGTCCGACCTCTTGCGCGGGGACGTGACGGCCCACGCGGTCCTGGCGATGCTCGCATAGCAGGGGCGACAGGCGCGGAGCCGTGCTCAGAACCCTCCCTCGACACCGACGCTCGGCAGAACGATGGCGCTCGAATAGCGGACTCCCAGCCCCGTCTCGGGGGAGTAGTTGGTGCCGGACGCCTGCGCGCTGCCCAGGGTGTTGAAGCATTCGACGGTGCCTGCGAGCCATCGTCCGCTGGCGAAGAGCCACCGCTTCTCGACCCGGAAGTCCAGTCGGTAAAAGGGCGGAAGGGTGCCCGACACCGCGTAGAGTTTCGCACTCATACCCGGCGAGCAATCCGGAGTCTGGCACGTTTGCTCGTAAGGGGCGCCGGACTCGTAGAGAAAGCGGGCGCCGACGCGCCACCTTCGACCAAGGTCGTAGCCGAGGACGAGCGACAAGAGGTGGGTCCGATCGCCGGGGGAGCGCGCGGTCTGGCCGGCCATGGTCGTGACGGAACGCGACAGCGTATACGAGACGAACCCGCCCAGGCGCTCGGTCAGGTCGCGGTGGAGAAAGAGCTCGACACCGGCGCTCTGCTCCTCTGCATGAAGGGCCTCCGCGCGAAGCACCGTCGCGAATCCGGTGGCTCGAAACTGCATTTTCGCCGGGAGCCGTACCTCCGCGGCCTCGGAGTACTGGTAGCTCTGGCGCGCGGCCTCGTCGATTGGCTGTGGAAGCTTCTCGGGAACGAACACCTCGTCGGTGGGCTCCTGGTGAGCCACGCCGAGCGCCGAGATCAGGGCCACTCCCGGCAAGAGCTTCACCTTCGCGGAGAGCCTCGGCTGGGGGGCCCACGTCGCCTCGCCCCGGACCCGGTACGCGTCGACGCGCACGCCGGGGACGACCTCGACGCGCCGGGTCGGACGCCACACGACGTCAGCGTAGGCGCCCCCGACCACGTCGGTGCGCGGGGCGTACACGACGTCCGCGTACCGGTCGAGGTCGAATCGGGTCAGGCCGAGGTCAGCTCCTGCACGAACCCACGCGCCGTCGGAGACATGCTGGTCGAGCTCCGCCCGGATCCGCCCTCCGGGCCCCCGGAGGGCGGCCTGCGCCCCCGCGCCGGTGTCCGTCTGGAGCGCCGTGAGCGAATCGTCGTAGCTCAGAGTGGCGGCGAGTCGCAGGTTCCCGTCGCCGAGGCGATGGTCGTAGCGGACATCAGCGCGGTGGTACTGAACCTGAAAGACTGGACTTCCCAGGTTCCGGAGAGAGTCATACGACCCGAATAGGAAGAGCGACAGATGGTCCCCTGACGCGAAGCGGTGCGACAAGCGCACCTGGTAGTCCCAGTACGCCAGCGAAAAGTCGCGGTCGATGAGCGACGTGATGAGGCCCGTGTACCCGTACCTCGCCGCCGCGAGCACTGTGTCCCGGCCGTCATCGAGCGGCGTCTCGGCCATCGCGGCCGCGTCGAACACCCGGACCTGGAACTCGCCGTGAGCATGATCCTCGTTCGGAGCGGTCGTCTCACCGGCGATCACGGCGCCCGCGAAGCGGCCGTAGCGGGCGGGATAGGCCGCGGGGAAGAGGTCGACGCTGTCGACCAAGGCGGGCGCGATCGTGGACGGGCCGGAGCCGACGTGAAAGAGGATCGGTATCTTCACGCCGTCGATGAAGTACCCGACGTTCTCGGGCGCGATCCCCCGGACATAGAAGTACGGCGCGCCGCTCGACCACGGCGACATCCCGGGCAGCGCCTCGACGACGCGAAAGGGATCGCCGAACGCTCCTGGCACGAACCGCGTCTCCGCGCGAGGAACGTGGATCGTCCCAAGCTCTTCGTGCTCACCCTTCGCTGCGACCTCGATGACCCCGTCCGGCGAGTCGGCGGTGGCGACGGTCGCGGGGCTCGCCGCCGCCGGCAGAGGCCCAGAGACCGGTGGCTCGAGGAGCGGGACCGAAGGCGGGGGGGGTTCGGGTGCCGGCGCGCGGAACGTCACCACCGCCGAAATCCGCGCGGAGACGGGCGCGCCGTTGCGCGTAGCCGGCACGAAGCTCCACGTCTTGACTGCCGCGACGGCCGCTTCGGTGAAGGGCGACGGTTCTCCTTGCACGGCGACATCGGCGACCGCACCGCTGGCGTCGACGAGCAGGACGAGCACGACGCGGGCGTCGCCCTTTCCGTCGGGCGGGTACGTTGCCTCGGTTCGTTCTCGCGGCCGAGGGGGGACGAGCTCCGGATCGGCCCACGCGTCTTGCCGCCTCGCCGTGAGTAGACCCACGACGATGAGAGCCGCGCGCGCTGCACGCAGAACGCGGAATCTTCGCCAAACACTCGGCATGTGCCCTCGCCGCCGCGGCACGTCGAACGTGCGCGGTTGCTGGACGCCCGCGTTCTCGCG
>DATGJA010000787.1:0-10874 GCA_035295445.1 Polyangiaceae bacterium
GATCGACGCGACACAGCTCGTGCGCGTGAGCCGTCTCGTGAGCACCGTGACGGGGATCGTCGTCCCGCCCAACAAGGCCATCGTGGGGGCGAACGCCTTCGCGCACGAGTCGGGCATTCACCAGGACGGGATGCTCAAGCACCAGGCGACGTACGAGATCATGCGCCCGGAGAGCGTGGGCCTCACCCAGACGCGGCTGATCCTCGGCAAGCACTCGGGGCGAGCGGCGCTCGCCGCCCGGCTCGTGGAGCTCGGCTACTCGTTCGACGACGAGGCCCTCGGACGGATCTTCACGCGCTTCAAGGCGCTGGCCGACCGGCGCAAGTCGGTGGCCGACGCCGATCTCGAGGCGCTCGTACACGACGACGCGAAGCCCCAGGACGAGCTCTACGTGCTGGACGGAATTCAGGTCGCCTGCGGCACGCAAGGGATGGCGACCGCCACGGTGCGCGTGCGGTGCCCCGACGGCGCGGTGAAGGTGCATGCGGCCGTGGGCACCGGGCCCGTCGACGCGGCGTACAAGGCCATCGACGCCCTCGTGCAGGCGCCCGCGGAGCTCCTCGAGTTCTCGGTCCGATCGGTGACGGAGGGGATCGACGCGCTCGGCGAGGTCACCGTCCGGGTGAGGGCCCTGGCCGAGCGCGACGCGCAGAGCGCGCAGCACGAGGTGGCCAGCGCGCCCGTGCTCCACGGCAACAGCGCCGATACGGACATCATCGTCGCGAGCGCGACCGCCTACCTCAAGGCGCTCAACCGCATCGTGGTCGCCCTCGGCGGGGGCCGCCGTCCGAGCCGGGACGAGCCGGTCGACGCGCGTCGCTCGCCGTCCCATTCGCGCACCCGCGTCGCGCAGGAGGGCCGATCGTGAGCCGGACGCTCTTCGAGAAGGTCTGGGCCGAGCACGTCGTCCGCGAGGACCCCGGCGCACCCGCCGTGCTCTACGTCGACCTGCACCTCGTGCACGAGGTGACGTCGCCGCAGGCCTTCGACGGGTTGCGAGCCCGCGGCCTCCGGGTCCGCCGGCCCGACCGCACGGTCGCTACGATGGACCACTCGACGCCGACGCTTCCGCGTGCGCTCGCCGTGGTCGACGCGCAGGCCGAGGCGCAGCTTTCGAAGCTAAAGTCCAATTGTGCCGAGTTCGGGGTGGCACTCTACGACCTCGACTCGTCGGAGCAGGGCATCGTCCACGTGATCGGGCCGGAGCTCGGCGTCACGCAACCCGGCAAGACGATCGTGTGCGGAGACAGCCACACGTCGACCCACGGCGCGTTCGGGGCGCTCGCCTTCGGGATCGGCACGAGCGAGGTCGAGCACGTCCTGGCGACGCAGTGCCTCCTGCAGCGCAGGCCGAAGACGCTCGAGGTGCGCGTCGACGGTGCGCTCGCTCCCGGCGTGGGCGCCAAGGACGTCATCCTCGCGCTCATCGCGCAGATCGGGACGGGCGGCGCAACCGGCCACGTCATCGAGTACCGCGGCAAAGCCATCGAGGCGCTCGACATGGAAGCGCGGATGACGATCTGCAACATGTCGATCGAGGCCGGCGCACGCGCGGGGATGATCGCCCCCGACGACAAGACGTTCGCCTGGCTCAGGGGACGCCGCTTCGCGCCCCAGGGCACGGCGTGGGACGCCGCCGTCGAGCGGTGGCGCGCCTTGCGGACCGACGACGGGGCGAAGTTCGACGCTTCGGTCCACCTCGACGCGTCGGCGCTCGCGCCGATGATCACGTACGGCACCAACCCCGGAATGGGGATCCCCGTCACCGGGCTGGTTCCCCACCCGGAGTCGATCGACCGCGCGGAGGACCGCGCGGCGCTCGCGAAGGCCCTCGACTACATGGGTTTGACGGCGGGCGCTCCCATCGCGGGGCAGAAGGTGGACGTCGTGTTCATCGGGTCGTGCACGAACTCGCGTCTCGGCGACCTGCGGGCCGCGGCGAGCGTCCTGCGTGGCCGCAAGGTGGCGCCCGGCGTGCGAGTGCTCGTCGTGCCCGGGTCCAAATCGGTCAAGCGTCAGGCGGAGGCCGAGGGGCTCGACGCGGTGTTCCGGGCCGCAGGCGCCGAGTGGCGTGAGGCCGGATGTTCGATGTGCATCGCCATGAACGGCGACCAGCTGAGCCCCGGCCAGTACGCCGTGAGCACGAGCAATCGCAACTTCGAGGGTCGACAGGGGCGAGGCGGGAGGACGCTGCTCGCGTCGCCGGTCACGGCGGCGGCGGCGGCCGTCAGCGGCCGCGTGGTCGACCCGCGCTCGCTCCTGGGAGGCGCCGCATGAAGACCGAGAAGAAGGACGAGTTCACGACCGTCGAATCGACGTACGTCGTGCTCCCCGCCGACAACGTCGACACCGACCAGATCATCCCGGCGCGATTCCTCAAGGTCACCGACAAGCGCGGACTCGGCGACAGCCTGTTCTGCGACTGGCGGCGGCGCGCGGACGGCACGCCGGACCCCGACTTTCCGCTCAACCGGCCCGACGCGGTCGGCGCCCGTGTGCTCGTCGCCGGCGCCAACTTCGGGTGCGGGTCCTCGCGCGAGCACGCTCCGTGGGCGCTCGTCGGGTGGGGGTTGCGCGTCATCGTCGCGCGTTCCTTCGCAGACATCTTCAAGCAGAACGCGATGAAGAACGGCCTCTTGCCCGTGGCCGTCGACGCGGGAGCTCACGCGCGCATCGTCGAGGCGCGACGCGCGAACCCGGGCGCGCGCCTGGGGGCGGACCTGCCCGCGCAGACTCTCTCGCTCGACGGAGCGACGATCGCGCGCTTCGAGATCGACCCGTTTGCCAAGGAGTGTCTGGTCCACGGCGTCGACGAGCTCGGCTATCTGCTCGAGCGCCTTCCGGACATCGAGCGTCATGAAGCCAAGCACCCCTGAATCGATCAGCGTCTACGATACGACCCTTCGCGACGGCACGCAGCGCGAGGGGATCAGCCTGTCGGCCTTCGACAAGATCCGGATCGCCAAGATGCTGGATGCGATGGGGGTCGGGTTCATCGAGCTTGGCTGGCCGGGATCCAACCCCAAAGACGCCGAGGCCTTCGAGCGCGCGCGTGACGTCCAGTGGTCGCACGCCAGCCTCGCGGCCTTCGGGTCGACGCGGCGGGCCGGCATATCGCCCGAGGACGACCCGCAGGTCGGCGCGCTCCTGGCCACCGGGGCGCCCGTCTGCACGATCTTCGGCAAGTCCTCGGTCTTGCACGTCCGGGAGGTCTTGCGCATCAGCACCGACGAGAACCTCCGCATGGTCGCAGAGACCGTGCGCTACCTGGTCCAGAGCGGCAGGCGGGTCGTGTACGACGCGGAACACTTCTTCGACGGGTACCGCGAGGACCGTTCGTTCGCGATGGAGACGCTCGCGGCGGCGGCGGACGCGGGCGCGGAGGCGATCGTCCTGTGCGACACGAACGGCGGCTCGGTCCCGTGGGACATCGAGCAGGCCGTGCGCGAGGTGGTCGACGCCGTGACTGCGACGGTGGGCATCCACGCGCACGACGACGTGGGCTGCGGGGTCGCCAACTCGCTCGCGGCGGTGCGTGCCGGCGCAACGCACGTCCAGGGGACGATCAACGGCTACGGCGAGCGGTGCGGGAACGCGAACCTCTGCTCGATCATCCCGTCGCTCGAGCTCAAGATGGGCCGCACCTGCCTGCGTGAAGGCGCGCTCGCGGAGCTGACCCACGTGGCCTGGCAAGTGGCCGACATCGCGAACCTCTCGCCCGACACGCACGCGCCGTACGTCGGCCGCAGCGCCTTCGCCCACAAGGGCGGGGTGCACGTCGCCGCCATCCGTCGCCATCCCCGCGCATACGAGCACGTCGATCCGATGCTCGTCGGCAACCGGACGCGCGTGGTCGTGAGCGAGCTGTCGGGGCGGGGCAACGTGCTCTCCAAGGCCGAGGAATACTCCGTCGAGCTCGAGGCGGGCGCTGAAGCTGCCGTCCTGCGCGGCCTGAAGGAACGCGAGGCGCGCGGCTACGCGTTCGAAGCGGCGGAGGCCTCGGTGGCGCTCATGATGCGCCGCCAAGCGCCGAACTACCGCGCGCCGTTCGAGCTCGTCGACTACAAGGTGATGGTCGGTCAGCGTCAGGGCGAGGAGGCCTTCGCCGACGCCGCGATCAAGATCCGCGTCCAGGGGGAGCTCGTTCACACCGCGGCCGAGGGGAACGGGCCGGTGAGCGCGCTCGACGCGGCCCTGCGCAAGGCGCTGGCCGCCGCGTACCCGGAGGTGAACGGGATCCGGCTCGAGGACTACAAGGTCCGCATCCTGGACGGTGCGACCGGCACCGGGGCGACGACGCGCGTCATGATCGAGAACGGCTTCGGCGAGGAGCGCTGGACGACCGTCGGGGCCTCGCCCAACGTCCTCGAAGCGTCTTGGGTGGCGCTGGCCGACGGGGTTGAGTACGGCCTGGCCGTGGCGCGCGCCGCGCGGGAGGCGGGCGGCGCCGAGACGACGACGCTTCACGACGAGAAGGGTGCGGCTCAATGAAGAAGGCGAACGTGGTCCTCCTCCCCGGCGATGGCATCGGGCCGGAGGTCGTTGCCCAAGGCAAGCGCGTCCTCGAGCGGGTCGCCGCCCGCTTCGGCCACGAGCTCGCCTTTTCGGAGCAGCTCATCGGCGGCGCGGCCATCGACGCGACGGGACAGCCGCTCCCCGACGCCACGCTCGCTGCCTGCGAGCGCGCCGACGCGATCCTCCTCGGCGCCGTCGGCGGACCCAAGTGGGACGATCCACGCGCGAAGGTGCGCCCCGAGCAGGGGCTGCTCGCGATCCGGCGCGCGCTGGGCCTCTACGCGAACCTGCGCCCGGTCCGGGTGCACCCGGCGCTCGCGGCGACGTCGCCGGTGAAGGCGGAGCGCGTCGAGGGGGTGGACATCCTCTTCATTCGCGAGCTGACGGGCGGCCTCTACTTCGGCAAGCCACGGCTTCGCGAGAAGGTCGGCGACCGAACCCGCGCCGTCGACACGCTCGAGTACACCGACGAGGAGGTCCGCCGAGTCGTGAGCCTCGCCTTCCGCCTGGCGACGGTGCGCCGCAAGCTGGTGACGTCGGTCGACAAGGCCAACGTGCTCGAGTCCTCCCGGCTATGGCGCGAGGTGGCGATGGAGGTGGGGGCGGGCTTCCCCAACGTGAAGCTCGAGCACCAGCTCGTCGACTCGTGTGCCATGCGCCTCATCACGGCGCCGAAGTCGTTCGACGTGATCGTGACCGAGAACATGTTCGGCGACATCTTGACGGACGAGGCGTCCGTGCTCGCGGGGTCGCTGGGCCTGCTCCCGAGCGCGTCGCTCGGTGACGGCGCGCGAGGGCTCTACGAGCCCATCCACGGGTCCGCGCCGGACATCGCGGGCAAGGGCATCGCGAACCCGCTGGGCACGATCCTCAGCACGGCGATGCTCCTGCGCCATTCGCTCGGCCTCGAGGACGAGGCGCGCGCGGTGGAGAAGGCGGTCGACTCCGCGATCGCCCGCGGCGCAAGGACCGCGGACATGGGCGGCGAGCGCACCGTCTCCACGTCGGAGATGGGCGCGGCGGTCTGCGAGCAGATCGCCTAGGGGCTGCACGACTCCGTGGTTCCGCCGTTGCTCTCCATGCACGTGCAGACGAGCGGAGAGCGGATACACGAGCATTCGCTCGCCGCGTCGCACGCCGGCAGCGGCTGACACGAGAACGACGGCCGAGCGCCGGCGTCGAGCGGCGTCACGACGACGACCTCGAAGCAGTACTGGGTGGCTCGGTCGCAGCGCTGGCCCGGGCCGCAGTCGAACGTGCCACCGTGGCCGCCGCCATCCGCGTCGTCGCCGCCCGAGTCGACCGGGCTTCCGGCGTCGGCGCTCGCGTCCGGCGTTCCGCCCGCATCCGGCGCCGACGCGTCGCCGCCGTCCGGCGGTGCACCGGCCTCGGCGTCGGGAGCGCTGCCTCCCGTGTCGGGCGGACCGCCGCCCGTGGCGTCGGGCACGTTGCCGCCCCCCGTATCATCGGCCGCTCCGGAGTCCGGCGTCCCGGCGGCGTCCGTGCCGACAGTCGTGTCCCCGCCACCGCCGTCCACGACGCCCGTGGTCCCTGGGTCGTTTCCCGAGTCGGCGCTTGCACCGGCGCCGTCTCGCCGTGAGCCTCCGGCGGCGTCGCCGCCCCCGTGCACGCCCGACTCGGCCGCGCCGCCGTCGTCCCCCTGCGGGACGTCGAGCACGTCGCTCGCCCCCCCGCATCCGAGACACCCGACGACGATCCCGGCGATACCCCCGAACCACGCCAAAACGCCAATGCGCATGGAGTCCCTCAGCTAATAAGGATACCCCTTCTCTCGCCGCTGTCACCTCGAGGCTTATGGATGGATCGAAACCGCGTAGTTTCCGCCGGTCGGCGTCGCCGATCCGATGACGACGGTGTAGTCGCCCGCGGCGAGGTTCTTCACGACGAGCGTCGAGGTGTAGCCGCTCGTGTCGTCGTTACACGCGATGGGACCGCCGGCCATCGAGCCGAGGCCGGGGAGGAGGTAAAGGATCGTGTCGAAGTTCGTCTCCGGGTTGGCCGTCGTGATCGTCAGACCGGGCAACGGCGACCCGACGTGCAGCGACGCGACGCCCTGCGGGAAGTCGAGCACACCCGAGGCGACGCAATCGGCGGGCGGGTTCCAGAGGTTCGGGGGACGCGCGTAGCCCGTCGCGTAGGTCGCGCCCTTGGCGAGGTCGAGCACCGGGGCCGCCTTCGAGAGGGCGTCCTGGGCGCCGGTCGTCTTCACGCAGAGGTAACGTCCGGTCGGCGCGCCTCCGTCGGGCGTCGGCGCGGGGGCGCACGTGTCGGTCGCTCCGCACTGTGCGAAGCCGCGCGGGTCGCACGCGGTACCGTCCGCCGCGGCGTGCGGGGCGGTGAAGGTCGTCAGGACGCGGCCGCCGCTCGCACCGAGGCTGTCGGACGGCGTCGCCGCCAGCTGTGGCACCTGCGCCTCGAACCCCTGGGCGGCCTGGTTCATGTAGAAGTACGACCCCAGCGTCGACGAGCCGCTCACGTCGAGGTCGATCGAGCTCGCGAGGTCGTTGTTCCCCGTCAGGTCGATCGTGACGGGCTTGCCGGAGCCGTCGAGGAACTCGACGTGCATCGACGCGACGTCGTCGGCTGGATCGGTCCCCACGAAGAGCATCTGCGGGCCGAGCGGACCCGGGATGTAGCCGAAGTTCGTCAGCACCGGCGGGGAGCCCCGCGCGCAGACGGCCGACGTCCCGGTGCAGGCGAGGCCTACGGCGCATCGATTGGCGACGAGCGTCGGGTCGCACGACTGCATCGCCATCCGCTCGGTCTGCGGGCTCACGGTGGCCGTCATCTGATTCGACGTCAGCCCCGATTCGTCTTCGAGGAACGCTGCGACGGTCGCAATGGTCGGAAACCGACCCATGAACCCGGCGAGCGTGATCGTGTGCGTGAACGACTTCTGGCCGACGGCGCTCGACTGATCGAAGAGGACGCTCCGTTCGCCGGTCGACGGCTTCCCGTTCCAATTCCCGTCGAACGCGATCACCGGGTTGCCCGCCGAGTCCTCGAGCTGGAGGTCGATCCCGTAGGCGTTCGCGTTCGGATCGGTGCCCTGGACCGTGATCACCAGGTCCGAGCCGGTGCGCCCGGTGGCCTTCGCCGTCAACGTGCCGAGCGAGGGCGGGCCGGCGCTCGCCGCGCCGTCGGGCGCGCCGTACGGGTCGCCCGAGCCCGCGCGTCCGGAGCCCCCTGCGCCGCTGCCACCGGCCCCCGAGCCCGAGCCCGAGCCCGAAGACGAGGACGAGGAGCCCGAGTGACCCTCGGGACCCGCGTCGTGCGATCCGTGGAGACCGGACGGCGCGCACGCGGTCGCCCCCACGGTGAGCGCCGCGGCCGCGCAGCGCATGATCTGCGAATTCGACATGCCTCGCGGAGGAGCAACGGTTGTGCCGGTCGGGATCGGGCCCGCTTCCCGGGGGTTTGACGCGGGCGGACGAGTCAAGGGATTGACGCTCCGGCGGAGACCTGACGCGCCCACAAAAGCCCGACGGCGGCGCGTTCCGAAGAACGGCCGCCGTCGGGTTTTCGGTATCGGAGGGCGCTACAGCTGGCAGTTCGCCGCTTTGTACGCCGTCATCCCGCCGCCGACGTCGAAGCCGAGGTTGCCCTGGCCGTTGCCGCAGTCGAGCGAGTTGTTCTCCGTGCTGTACCCCATGCTCGGCGGGTTGCCGCCCTGGAGGACGTCGTCGTCGTCGAGGCCGAAGAGCATGTCGTCGCCGTCGTTGCCGACGAGCTCATTCTGGCAGTTGACCTTGGTGCAGTCGGTGACCGCCATGCGCGTCGGCTCGCCGTCGGTCGGCATGAGGGCGTTCGGCTGGCCGAACAGGCAATCGTTGCCGGAGCCGCCCCAGATGTTCTCGACGTCGGTGTTGATCGTGTCGTGCTCCGAGCTCGCGGTGAGCGCGCAGGTGCCGTCGGTGAAGGGGCTCGACATCGACGGGGACTGCGTGAACGTCGCGGTGCCGGAGTCGTTCGTGCCGTCGAGCGCGACCCAGACGCCGCCCGTGCGGCTGCTGTAGTCGACCGTGTCCACGCCGCCGCCGCCGCTGATGGTGTCCGAGCCGCTGTCGGTCGCGGGCGTCATGAGGGCGAGCGCCGCCGCCGAGATGCTCTCGTCGAACCGGTCGTCGCCGAGGCCGCCGGAGAGCGTGTCGTTGCCTTGCCAGCCGACGATCACGTTGTCCGAGTCGTTGCCGACGATCGTATCGTCGCCCGATCCGCCGTAGATGTTCTCGACGTCCGTCCCGACGAACATGCCCTCGGACACGACCAGGGGCGAGCCCGCCGCCGTGCCGCTCGCGGTCTTGCCGTCCATCTTGACGGAGACCGTCGTCGTCCGCGCGCTGAAGTCGACGAGGTCCGTCCCGAGACCGCCGTTCACGGTGCCGGGGCCGTGCGTGTCCGTCTCCGCGCCCATGACGAAGGTGTCGTTGCCCGCGCCGCCGTTCATGACGTACTTGCCGCCATAGGGCGTGAAGGTGTCGTCGCCGCCGTTGCCGTTGAACGTCACCGGGTAGTCGACGCTGCCAGCGGACTTGCACTGGACGAGAATGTCGTTCGCGCTGCCGCCGTTGACGATGAGGACGTCGCTCTTGATGTCGTCGTGCTCGTTCGTGCTGCCCATGCCCGAGACGTTCCAGTCGCCGTCGTCCGCCGCGTTGGCGCCCATCGTCACCTGCACCGGATTGGTGCGGAGCGAGTAGTCGACGGTGTCCTTCGCCTGTCCGCCGCCGTAGATCGTCTCCCACTTGGAGAGCACCGAGCCGTCGCCCTCGAGGAACGTGTCGTTGCCCAGGCCGCCGTAGACGGTCACGCCCTTGGTGGTCCCGCTGTTGATCGGGACGTCGTTGTTGAAGACGCCGCCCGTCGAGCCGTCGCCGAGCGCCGACCACGTGTCGTCGCCAGCGCCGAGCGAGACGATGAACGTCGCGGCGCCGCCGTTGCTGCCCGCCGCAGCCCAGGTCACGTCGATGTGCGAGTCGGCGTTCATGTTGACGCCGTTGGCGCCGAAGACCACCTTGTCCGCCTTGTTCGTGCCCTTGATCGCCAGCGTGTTGAGCGCGCTCGAGCTGGCGCTCGTGTTGAGGTCCACCGTGATGCCCGAGACGGCCGACGACGTGCCCGTCGCGAAGAGGCCGTTCGTGTAGTCGATGACGACTTCCTTGCTGCCCGCGTTCGTCGTGTCTTCGCTGATGTTGATTTGCTTCACGGTCGCCGACGTCGCCTTGACGGGCTTGGTCGGAACCGTGGTGTCGACGAAGAGCTGGCCGTTCACCTCGATGGCCGAGTCGGCGGCGCGGAGCGAGATGACCGCGACCTCGCCGGCCGCGACCTTCACGGCCAGGGTGCCCGCGGAAGCGGTGAACACCGGCCCGTTGCTGAGGAAGAGGAGGCTTTCGCCCGTCACCCCGGTGAGGGGATCGCTCGACCCCACGTCCTTCGGGGCGCTCGAGGCGGAGCAACCCGCCGCCACGCTCGCCATGGCCACGGCCATCGCCAAACCTTTGCCCTTGACCCACGAACGCAGAACGACGGAACGCATCTTCGTCTACCTTTCTTCTTGCGGAGCTGCGCTCCGATAGGGCGTTCGCTCCAGGCGAAGCCCGTTGTCTTTGAACCCCTCGGTCCGATGCGCCGGTGGCTATGCGGCCACGCGGCTTCTCACGTCGCCGCGCGGCGCGCGCAGCGCATCGAACACTCTGGGATGAACGGACTTCGATCTTGCAATCTTGAGGGCGGCTCAAGCTTTTCTTGCAGATGCCGTTCAGGGACGTAGCCCCGCGAAAACGCCCGCTTGCGAGGCAGACGCAGGGCGCGCTCGGGCGGGTTCAAGCGGCATCGCGCGGCCCTTTCCTGGCGCCCGCGGTTGTGGCATGTTCCGCCGCCCCGTCAGGGAGCTCGGTGCGGTAGCCAAGTGGTTAGGCAGCGGATTGCAAATCCGTTACACGTGGGTTCGACTCCCATCCGCACCTCCGAGAGCCTTCGGGCCGCGCGATGAACGAGCAGGACTTCGAGGGGACCCTCGTACTGGAGAAGCTCGCAGCGATCGGGAAGGTCGATGAATTCTTCGACGCCGTCGATTCGGACGACGTAGATCGCGCGATCGCGCTCATGAAGAGGGCGAGCGTGGATGCCGCGACCCTCGCGATGGTCGTGAAGAAGATGAAGGCCGGCGACGCGGAGCACTGACCGTGGCTTCGCGATCGGGTGCGACACCTCGCACCCTGGGCCGGAATGCGCCGGCGCGGCCGGTTGCTACGCTTTCGGGCATGCTGGTCTCATACATTCAAGCCGGCCAGGTGAGGGCGATTGCGGCGCGCGGGCAGACTTTCAGCGTCGGC
>DATGJA010000788.1:0-2526 GCA_035295445.1 Polyangiaceae bacterium
GTTCGTGTCGACGGCCTGCCGGTTTGCGTCGCTCCCTCGCCCGGTTTGGGTGGCGTCCAGATCCGGAGTGTGCTTTGTCAACGTCCGGACCTGTCAACCAAGGACCCGGTCTAAATCGTCAAGGGAGAGCCCGGTCGCTCAGTGACCACGCGCGGAAGCGCGATGACGCGTCTCTCCCACGCGATGACCACGCGCGGAAGCGCGATGACGCGGCTCTCCCACGCGATGACCAAGCGCGGAAGCGCGATGACATCGTGGATCCACGCGATGGTCAGCGGTAGAAGCGCGATAACATCGTAGATCCACGCGGTGGTCGGCGATGGAAGCACGATGACATCGTGGAACCATGGGATGACGAGCGGTGGAAGCGCGTATCGCCGCGGTGTGCGATCGAGTCGTCCCTCAGTCGCCCACCTTGGCGAACTGCGTTCCGTTCCAGCGGTAGCGTACGGACCGAATTCCTCCCCACGGAAGGAGCAGCGGCTCGACGTCGGCGCCGCCCGGCGTCTCTTGCGCCCACGGGAACGTCCGCTCCGTCCACCCCGACACCCGTCCCGGCGCCGCCAGCAGGTCGAACGACTTGGCGCCGGGGGCGGGAATGAACTGCACGAGGCCCTGAGCCCGCTTTCCCGACTGCTCGCGCGCGGTCTCGATGGCGAAGACCCGTGTGATCGCGTCGCTGTCCACCCGATAGACGAGCATGACCTCCGAGTCCACTTCACCGCCCGAGGCGCTGTTCCGGCGCACGCCTCGGACGACCAGGTCCGCCGCGCCGTCCCCCGTCAGGTCCCGTGCGGAGAGGTCCGTCACGTCGGCCGCGTCCGCGAACTGGGACAGCGTGATGTACGCGTACGATCGCCCCCCCTTGAAGCCCGGCCCGAAGACGACGACGTCGCGGCCGATCAGCAGGACCCGCTCCGGACGCGCGTCGCCCACGACCTGCACCTTGAGGTCGACCTTCGGCGCAACGTCCGGGACGCCCCGGTCCTTGCGATAGAGATCGAGCACGGCGGCCGAGAGATCCCCTCCGCGGCCCACCTTGGGCGTCGGCGGCTCGGGCGGTCGCTCGAAACGCGCGGGCTCGGCGCTCCCAGGCGCGCGGCTCCCGCCCGGAGACGAAGCGGACGTCTCGCGCTGACCGACCTGGCCCGCCTTGGCGAAGCGCGAGCCGTCCCAGCGCCACGTCTCCGACTTGACGCTCCCCCAGGGCAAAAGGATCGGCTCCACGTCGCTCGCGATCGGCTCCTGGTACGACAGGGCGTCCCAGGTGGTGGAGGGCTGCGCGCTGACCTCGACCTCGCCCCTCGCGATCCGGACGGCGTCGTCCACGTGCTTGTCCGACTGCCGCACCGCGATCTCGTGCGCGAACGTGACGCGAGGCTCTTCCGTCGCGCTCAGGGCGCTCAAGATCTCCAGGTACTCGCGCGTTCCGTCCCCGACGCTCGCCCGGCGCCGGACGATGACGTCGGCCTTGCCTCGCCCGGTGACGTCGCGCACCTCGAGCTTGACGATCTCTCCCGCGAAGTCCCGGTAGAAGAAGCCGGTCCCGCCGAGGTAGGACGTCCCGCAGATCGTGAGGTAGTGCTCCCAGACGGCCACCCGCTCGCGGATCCCGTCCCCCGTCAGATCGGCGACGACCTCCGCGTCGGGCGCGCGTTTGGCCAGGCCCTTGGGCGTGAGCAGCTGCTCGATCAGCGCGAGCTCCGGCTCGCTCGGCACCCAGGCCATCGACGTGGGGTGGCGCGCGTCGCCCGGACCCGTCGCGACGACGTTCTCGCCGTCGAAGTAGCGCGCGACGCCCCGGATCCCGACGCGCGTCGTGCGGGCCTCCGGAAGCGCGCTCCACGGGACCGACGCCTCGAACGAGTATCCCGCCCCCGACGGCGCCTCGACGATCTTCGCGCCGGGGACGACGCCGTGTTTTCCGTAGCGGACGCTTCCCTCGCTCTCGCCTGGTTTTCCCGCGAAGAACGCGAGGTCGTACGCCGCATAGGAGCCGCCGGGCTGAGGGATCGCGAGCACGATCGACGCGTGGCTCTTGCCGGCGACGAACGTGGGGTCGGCGATGTCGGCGCCGACGTAGAGGCGCGCGTCGTCGTATTGCAGCGCGATTGCCATCGTCGTCTTCGCCCCCGAGCCCTTCACGACCAAGGTCGCTTTTGCCGGCGCGGGCCACTCGTTCAGAACCCCGTCGAGCTTGACGGGTTTGTCCTTCTCGAGGCGCTCGAGGCGCATGCTGTCCGCCGTCGGCTCCGTCGCGTCACCGCCCCCTCCGTTCAGCGTGTCGATGCCATGGGTCGCCGCGTAGTCGGCGAAGGCCGGGTCGGAGTTGTCCGCGAGGGGCGCCTTGGCGGACTCCGTCTCCCCCTCGTGCGCCGCGCCGCCGCACCCGGACACGGCCGCGAAGCTCGCGGCGGCCAGGAGTCCGCAGGCTCGAGCGAAGCGAGAGTTCGGACGACACACCCGAAGGAGTCCGCAGGCTCGAGCGAAGCGCATCGGGGGGGACCATAGCAAGATCTGGCCGTG
>DATGJA010000789.1:0-17688 GCA_035295445.1 Polyangiaceae bacterium
CGCTACCCGACGACGCTGAAGGCGTTCTACTTCAAGCGTGATCCGGGGGACTCGTCGCTCACGCTCAACATGGACATGCTCGCTCCCGAGGGATACGGCGAGATCGTCGGCGGCGGGCAACGCGAGGACGACCTGTCCAAGCTCGAGGCGGCGATCGCCACGCACAATCTGCCGCGGCCAGCGTTCGAGTGGTACCTCGACGTGCGCCGCTACGGGACGTTTCCGCACGCGGGGTTCGGGCTGGGGATCGAGCGGACCGTGGCCTGGATCTGCGGTCTGCCGCACGTGCGCGAGACCATCCCGTTCCCGCGGATGCTCAATCGCCTGGCGCCCTAGGGGTTTCTCTCGTCCGATCTCTCGCTTCGCGCGAGCCTGCGGACTATCGGGCCCTCACGGCGAAGACCCAGCCGCCCAGGAGCGCCCCGAGGGCCGCCATCAAGGCGACGGGCAGGACATGGCCCACCGCGATGTGGAGCGGCGCCGTGAAGCCGCAGAAGAGAGGCAGCGCGGCGGCGCCCCAGGCCCCCGCCGCGGCGGCGGTGGCCGCGCCGCTCAGGTGAGGCGCCACCGGATCGCCCCCCCGGCGAACGACGAAGAACGCCACGAGCGGGCCCACCGAGAGGAGCAGCGTGGCAAGCAAGCAGACGAGGTGCGCCTGTCCGCCCGAGGCGTCCTGCATCGTCTCCGGCCAAGCGACCGCGACCCCGAGCCAGGTCACGAGGAGCGCCGCCGGCGTGCCGACCGCGACGGCGAAACTCCACCCCGCCGGCCGCCCGAGCATCGACCGGCCGCGGCCGAAACCTGCCCACGTGGCCAGCGTCGCGATCGGCAACCACACGAGAGCGAGCGCGACGACGTACCCGAGCGGTCTTTCGCGAAGCTGCGGACCCCCGCCCGCCTGGCCAAGGAGGACCACGCTCCCGAGGCCGAGGGCGACGATCGCGACGCTCCGCCATGTCCCGGCGGGTCGCGAGGGGACCGGCTCCGCGCGAACCGCGGCGAGAACGCGCGCGCGAAGCTCGGGGGACGGTCGGCTCATGGCTTGCTCCCCTCGAGCCACGGCTCGGCGTCTCCGAGCGCCGTGCGGAGCGCCGCGTACGCCCTATGCGCCCGGAGCTTCACCGCCGCCACGGTGGTCCCGAGCACCTGAGCCGCCTCGGCTACGGTCAGACCCTCCTGCTTGATGAGCTCGAAGGCGGCGCGCTGCGACTGGGGAAGTTCGGCGAGCGCGCGCTGAATCCGCGACGCCACTTCCCGGGCGTGCACGAGATCGTCGGCCTTCGGGCTCCTCGAAGCCCCCGCGTCGGCGTCGCCTGTATCGAAGAGGACTTCGCGCTTGGTCCGGCGGAGCCCGTCGACAAGCAGGCGCCGGGCGATCGCAAATGCCCATGGCGTCACTTCGGCGCCCGGAAGAAAGCGGCTGCGGGCCCGGTGCATGTGGAGCATGGTCTGTTGGAGGAGATCCTCCGCGCTCGCGGGGTCGCGCGTCTGGCGTAGGAGATAACCGTAGAGCCGGGGAGCGAGGGCGTCGTACACGACCGCAAAAGCGGCGGCATCGCCGATGGCATATTTCTCCATCGCGACATCGGCTTCCGTACGGGCCGGGCGCACCGTCACAGGGTAGCTTCTACCACGCGCGCCCGAGAGGTCGGACGTTCGCGCGGCGGGGGGGGGCCGCGCGAAAGCCACGGAGAGCCCGTCGAACATCTCTTCAGGTACGAAGGACGAGTGCCGTTAGTTTCGTTGCATCGGCATGCGCGTTGCTGCTTTCCTCCTCTCCATGCGCGCGTCCGCGGTCGGCCCTCGCCGAACGGTCGCCGCCATCGCCGCGATCGCCGTGTTCTTCAGCGCGATCTCGTCGGAGGCGGACGAGCTCCGTTTGCGCGTCGACTGGGGCAAGTTGGCCGATGTCCTACGCGAAGGGGGGGCAACTTTGACGGCTGCCTCCGCTTGGCCGACCGAGGGCACACCGGCCCCGACATCGACGATGCGCTGGCTCGGAGCATCGCCCGACTTCTCGATCGTCGCGCGCGACTGGGGAAGCACGCAGCTGCTCGTCGGACGGCTGTCGCTGACCGACCAGTCGAGGGTGACTCGTTCGAGTCGAATGGTCGTCATGCGGGTGCGCCTGACGGACGGCATGCTCGCACCTTTCGCCCAACTTGGCCTGGGGCAGTGGCGTATCGACAACGACCTCCTTCCCACGCTGCCCCGTGACGTGGAGCTCGCCGGGCAGCTGGGAGGCGGGTTCGATCTCGCGCTCGCACGCGACGTCGTATTGGCGGTAGAGGGGGATTACACGCTCCTCTATCGCGAGCAGCACGAACCGCAGATGGTCCTCGGCCCCCACGTGTGGACGACGCTTCTGGCTGCGCGCGCGCGCTTCTGAAGCGCGCGACCGTGGTACTCTCGCCCGACCACGGATGTCCGCGCCGTCCGATCCGGGCATCGCGGCCGCCCCGCCACAAGGCGAGCGGGTCGCGTGCGAGCACGCCGATCGCTGCGGCGGATGCCCGATCATCGGACTGTCCTATTCCGAGCAGCTCGCGCTCAAGCGCGGTCGCGTCGTGCAGTCGCTCTCGCGCTACCCCTCGCTCGAACTCGTGTACACCGACGCGGTGGCGCCGGCCGAGCCGATCGTCGGCTATCGCTCGCGCGCCAAGTTGATCGTCGCCCCCGGCGGCAAGATTGGGCTCTTCGCCAAGGGAGGGGGCCACGACGTGGTCGACATCCCCCGCTGCCGCGTGGTGTCGCCGGCGATCGCGCGGGTCGTCGCCGATCTGCGCGCGCGCGTGTCGGGCGCCGAGGCGACGGGGGGAGTGCTCGCGCCAATCGACGCCTCCGGCAGCGGCGGGCTTCGGGCGCTCGACGTGCGGGAGGTCCGCTCCGGCGACACCTCGCACGTCCTCGTCACGTTCGTGATCGATCGCGCGCGCGCCGCGGAGATCCCCGCGCTGCGCGACGCGGCGGAAGCGCTCATGCGAGACCGGCCCGAGGTGGTCGGGGTCGCCGTCAACCTCCACGACGGGCGCGGTCCGCAGATCCTCGGCGGGGAGACGGTCGCGCTCTCGGGCGTGTCTTCGGCCCCCGACCGCATCGGGCCGACGTCGCAATTCGCGACGTTCGGGTCGTTCGTCCAGGCTCACCGCGGGCAAGCCGAGCGCGTCCAGGCGATGCTCGTCGACGCGCTGGGCGTCGCACGACCGCCGAATCGGCGGCTCCGCGTGCTGGACCTTTACGGGGGCTCGGGGGCCATCGCCCTGGCCCTTGCGGCGGCGGGGGCGCGCGTGACGCTCGTCGAGTCGTTCGCCCCGGCGGCGTCCCAGGCCCGGGTCGCGGCGCGATCGCAAGACCTCGACGTCGACGTCGAATGCGGCGACGCCGCTGGGGTCCTGCGCCGACTCGCGGTGGGGCACGAGGAGTACGACGCGGCGGTGCTCAACCCTCCCCGTCGCGGCACGAGCCCCGCGACCCGAGAGTGGCTCTCGCGCCTCGCCCCGCCCACCGTCGCGTATGTGTCGTGCGACCCGGAGACGCTGGCGCGCGATCTCGATCACTTCGCGCGTCTCGGCTACGCCGCGACTTCGCTGCGACCGCTCGACATGATCCCTCTCACGGACGAGGTCGAGACGGTCGCCGTGATCCGTCGCGGGGGCGCGCCGACGCCGCCGGTCGTCTACGAGGACGCCGAGATCCTGATCGTCGAGAAGGCGCCGCACGAACCGACAACGCCGCAGGGCGAGTATTCGAGCTCGCTCCTGACGCGCGCGCGACGCATTCCCGGCGCGGAGCTCTGCGTTCCGGTCAACAAGCTCGACGTAGGCACGAGCGGTCTAGTCGTCCTCGCGCGCAGCCCGGCATCCGTCGCCCGCTGGCAAGCCGTCTTCTCGGCGGAGTCCACGCGGGACATCTACGTGGCGGCCGTGCGCGGCGTCACGCCCGCCAAGGGCACCGTCGCGCGGGATCTGCGCGACGGGGGCAAGGTGCTCGCCGCACGAACGCGCTACCGGCGTCTCGTCGTCGCCGCCGGCCACAGCGTCCTTCGCGTGGTGCCCGATCGCGCCCGAACGCACCAGATACGCCGTCACCTGGCCGCCATCGGGCACCCCGTGCTCGGGGACGACCGCTATGGTCACATGCAGACCAACCGGCACTTCGAAGAGAAGAACACCCTCGACCGGACGTTCTTGCACTGCGTCAGGCTGGAGATCTCGCACCCCACGACCGGAGCGCGCCACGTCGTCGAATCGGCCCTGCCGGGCGACCTGCGGGCCGTGCTCGAGCGGACCGGCGGGCCGGGGACGCTTCGCTTCCTCGACCACAAGAACGCGCTCGGAGCCGTGCGCGCCTCGAGCATCCCGCCCGGTGTCTGCGAGGCGGGGGAGGTCGACGGCCGCCCCGATCCCCTCGACATCGACGCGGGCTCCCCGACGATGCGCCCCGAGCCGACCGACGACGACGACATCCTGCCTGAACGAGAGGTGTGAGGGGTCGAGCGTGAACGTAAACGTGTATGCGGCCCTCAGGTCCGCACCGCACGGAGCTCCAGGCAAAGCGCGTCCAGGATCGCGTCCAGCTCCTCCGCCCGGTCCTCGGGCGCGGCGACCACGAGGTCCCCTCCCCGCTCGGCGAACACGGCGCCCAGGCCCTCGCTGGCCTCGATGATCCCCTTGAAGAACACGACGTCGCGCGCTCGCAGCACGACGCGCCGGACCGCCATCCCGTCGCCGACGCAGGGCGCCACCGACCTGCGCGCCATCAGACCAGCGGGTCCTCGACCTCGACGGCCGTCTTCTTGGTCTCCTTGCGGCGGCGGACGCGCTCCTGGACGAACTCGACCAGGCGCTCGACGTACGACTCGAGCGGCGGGCAGGGGCCGATGCCGAGAGGGGCGAGCAGCTCGCTCGCATGCCGTGCGTCGTAGGTCACCGGCGTCGTCAGCGTCTCCAAGAACGCGCGCGGGCTCTTCGCGATCCGGTCGAGGCCCGGCGCTCGGAGCAGCGCCTTGGCGAGGTTGGCCGGAATGGATCCGCGAGGCCCCCGCCGCCCCCCCGCGCGCGCGACGAGCTCGAAGACCTCACGCGTCGTCAACGGATTGTCGTCGACCAGGTGAAACGTGCGCCCGGTAGCCCGCGCGTCTCGACCGATGGCGACCGCGGCGCGCGCGACCCAATCGATCGGCACGAGGTTCAGCGGATCGTCCCCCCGCCCCGGAAGCGGCAAGGCCAGGTCCGGAGGCGACGAGACCACGAGCATGATGAGGAGATATGGGCCGTCGAATCGATCCACCTCCCCGGTGCGCGAGTCGCCGACGATCGTGGCCGGCCGAAGGACCACCACCGGAAGGCGACTCATCGCGCCCCGCATGAGCTTCTCGGCGCGCGCCTTGGTCTCCTCCACCACGTTGCGAAAAGACTGCCCGGCCTTGAGGTCCTCCTCCAGCACGCGCCCGACGCGGTCGCCCGAGACGTGGGCCGTCGAGTAGTAAACGAGACCCTCGAGTCGGTCGCAGCTCGTGGCGAGCTCGATCGCCTCTTCAGCCCCGCGGAGGTTGACCCGCTCCGCCGCCTTGAGGTCGACCCCGGGGTGCTTGACGTCCGCGCACACGTGGATCCGCGTCACTTCGCGCGCGATCGCGCCGAACTCCGAGCCCGAGAGGCCCATGTCGATGGCGGAAGGGTCGCCCTCGATGAGGTCGACGCGAGCCCGCGACGGGGCCGGCCACCCGTCGACGGCCGCGCGAGCGGCCTCGAGCTGGGGCGCTCGTACGATGGCGTGCACGTGCGCTTGCGGGTCGTCCCGGAGGACCTCGAGGCAGACGTTCTTCGCGAGGAGAGACGGCAGGCCCGTCAGGAAGACGACGTCGTGTGATGCCATGGGCGGATCAACAGCCAGTAGTAGCACGCGGCGCGCGGAAGGCTTTGGGTGCGTCGTTTCGAACTCTCGCTTCGCTCGAGCGTGCGGACGGGCGCGTCTCAGGGGACGCAGCGCACCCCGCGCATCGCGTCGCAGCGGCCCAGGCCGAGCGACTTGCACGAGACCGACCGCGGCGACCCGGCGAAGCAATAGCGCATGCTATTGTCCTCGCAGCGCGGGTGCTCGGACGGATCGCAAGCGCTCGCGCCGCCCGCTCCCGCAATGCATGCGCCGACGGTCGCGTAGCTGGAGTTCGACGAGCCGGGCGGAGCGCGACACGAGAGGCCGGCGGCACCGCAGTCGACGCGGACCTCGTGGCCGTTGAAACACCCCACGGCGCTCGAGCCGTCGCAGCGCCTGGCCTCCCCGGTGCACGTGGGCCCCGCGGTGGCGCACCCGGCCGAGCCGTCGGACGCGGTCGAGCACTTGAGGCCGAACGCCGCGCAGTCCAGGCTCGCGAGCTTGCCCTTCTCGCAGTGAAGAAGGTGCGTCCCGGAGCCCGAGCACCGCGGCTTGTCGCCCTCCTTGAACGTGGGCGGACACGGCCCGAGCGTGCACGTGGCCTGGCCGTCGACGACGACGCACTGCTCGCCGCCGCGGGGGCAGTCGCGCACCGCCAGGATCTGGTCGTGCCAGCAGGTCAGGGCTCGCCCGTCGACGTCGCAGAACCCGACGACGTTCTGCCGCCCGCGGCCGACACAAGCGTCCGCCACCGCTCCACGAAGCGCGCAGCTGCGCAGGCCGGCGCACGTCGTGGAATGAAGGCCGCACTCGCGCATCGTGAGCGAGAACGCCACCCCGCTGGGCGAGGCCATCTCGTCGGTCAGCTTCTTGACGCAAGACGGAAAGTCCCCCGAGATAAGAGACGGCGGGATCGGCAGCTTGTCGCACGACGTCAGGAGCGCGCACATCTGCTCGACTTGGTCGAGGCTCGGCGGGAGCACCTGTCCGCGCTGGGCGCTCGCGGTGAACGCCGAAAGCGTGCCCGCGTCCGCCGCGGCCGCGGCCGGCGTGGCGGGCGTGACCGCCGAGGGCTGATTCGGGCCCGCCTGAGCCTGCCCCTCGGACCCGCTGCCGTAGGCCAGCGCCACGGCCCCGCTGAGGAGCACGGCCCCTGCGACGGAAAGCGCCCTCGGCGCCTGGCGTTTCATGGTGATGCCCTCCCTTCCGGCTTAATCCGCCCGCTGCAGACCCGCAACTCCGGGCTTTCTTGGTCCGGCCCCAAGCGCTACGGTTGCCCGCGCGCCGCCTCGCCTGGCGGACGATAGGCTCCCGAAACTCGAGGCGGCGACAGGGCAGACGCGGAGACGGACACATGATCAGCGAGGTGCAAGAAGAGCTTTCGGGGGCCATGGCGAAGTCACACGAGTCGCTCAAGCGAGAGCTCACCAAGCTCCGCGCGGGCCGGGCGAGCGCGGCGCTGCTCGACGGGGTCCGCGTCGACTACTACGGCACCCCTACGCCGCTCGCGCAAATGGCTCACATCAACGTGCCCGAGCCTCGCCTCATCACCGTCAAGCCCTGGGACAAGACGCAAGTCAAGGCCGTCGAAAAGGCCCTGCGCGAGGGGGACCTCGGCCTGAGCCCGCAGATCGACGGGGACGTTTTGCGGATCCCCCTGCCCCCGTTGACCGAGGAGCGGCGCAAGGAGTTCGTCAAGATCGCCCGAAAATACGGGGAGGACTGCAAGGTCGCCATCCGAAAGGCCCGCCACGACGCGCTGAAGATGCTGGGCGAGCTCGAGGGCGACGGCCTGGCGAGCGCGGACGAGGTCGACCGCGCGAAGAAGAAGGTCGAGGAAACGGTCCAGGACGCGGTGAAACAGGTCGATACGACGATCACCCACAAGGAAAAGGACATCCTCGAGGTCTGAAGATCGCCCCGCCGTGACCTGCGAGCGGTCCACGCCGCCGAGCCCGTGGGGGCCCCGTGCCCCGTCTAGAGCCCCCTCGGCGTCAGCTCCGAAAGCCACCGGCTTGACACCTTCCGGGGCGGGTGAAAGTCTTTTCTGGTTGGAGGATTCGGCGCCTTGATGCGGGCACTCGCGGCCGGGCTGAGCGACGTCGGGCTCCAGCGTGAGCACAACGAGGACTCCTTCGTGGTCCTCAAGGAGTACGACCTCTTCGTCGTCGCCGACGGCATGGGGGGACACCGCGCGGGAGACGTGGCCTCGCGCATCGCGACCGAGACGATTTCGGAGTTCTTCCGGACGACGGCCAATGAGGACGTCACTTGGCCGTTTCATTTCGACACCAACCTGAGCGAAGAAGAGAACCGGCTTCTCACGGGAATCCGCGTCGCGAACCGCCAGATCTTCGAGCGTTCGACGCGATCGCGCGAGTACTACGGGATGGGGACGACGGTCGTCGGCGCGATGTTCAGCCCACAGAAGGGGCGGATGTACATCGGCCACGTGGGCGACTCGAGGTGCTACAGGGTGCGCTCGGGCGAGATTCGCCTTTTGACCCGCGACCACTCGCTCATCAATGACTACCTGCTCGCGATGCCGGATCTGACCGACGAGCAGAAGAACGAGCTCCCGAAGAACGTCATCACGCGGGCGCTCGGCATGCAGGACCACGTCGTCGTCGACCTGCAGCACGACGATCCCCACTCGGGCGACATCTACGTCCTGTGCTCGGATGGTCTGAGCGGCATGGTGAGCGACGACGACATCCTTCAAATCGTCACCGACGCCGACGACATCCGTGACGCGTGCCGGCGCCTCATCCAGCGCGCGAACGACAGGGGCGGCGAGGACAACATCACCGCGGTGCTCATCCGGATCGAGAGCTCCGACGACGCGACCCTCGGAAGCCCCGGCTCGGGGGCCCCCTCCGGCGGCCCCGTGTCGACGGACGGGTTGAGCGCGCGCGCCAACGGCGCGGGCGACAAGAAAGTCGGGACTTGACCGAACTCACCGCGCTATCGCGGCATCGGCCGGTCGACCAGGTCTCCTTGCGCGCGCCCCGCCCCAACGAGGGGCTGATCTCGCCAGACGCCCGCCGCGATCAACCTGTCAATCTCCGGGTTCGGCTCGATGTACGCCGCGGCCAGCGCGACGTCGTCGTGGAGCGGAATCCTCAAGAGAGATGCATTCGGCGGCAGATTTTCGAAATCGATGTCCTCGCCGAAGAACATCGCGCGGACGATGCCCAGGGGATTCGGCGAGGGGTGCAGATAGCTCAGGTGTTGCGGATGACCGAGCACCAAATGCACGCGTGATTGGCGCAAGTAGTCGATCGTCGCGAGGCGAGCGTGCCCCAAACACACCGTGCAGAGTCTCCTCTTGTACCCGTGCGCAGGCACCCACTTGTCGTTCAGCCCCAAGACGTCGATCGCCCGCGCCTGCGAAAAGTACGGCACGGCGCCCGCCGGCGAGATGCCGATCCCGAGGTCCGGACTGGCGGCGACCGCGCCGCGCAACGCGAGCCCGACCGCCTTCCAATTCGCCCCCGGGTCGGGGTCGCCGAGCTCCGCGAGGACCGGGATCGGGTTGACGTTCAGGAAGGCCACGTACCTCCGAAACCAGAGCCCGTGCACGACGCTGGCGACGACGAGGAGCGCGGACAAGGCGCCGACCGGGCGCACGTCCTCGAGCACCCGGACGAAGAGGTCCACCATGAGGATCACGATCACCGGGATGATCGGCACCAGCATCCGGAATTCCATCACGTCGCCCCCCACCGAGATCACATAGGCAAGCCACAGCGCGACGTAGACGACGAGCGGCAGCTCGCCGGCCCGCAACCTCACGAGATCCCTGACCGGAACACCGCGAACGCGGGCGAAGAGGAGCACCCCCAGCGCGATCGGCGCCCACGCGTACGAGACGAACATCCATCCGGTGTACGCGACGCCGCGGACCAGCGTCGCCGAGCGATCCATCCCGACTTTGGCGTAAAACGTGTTCGGGAGGAGTCGTCCGTAGAACGAGAGCTTCCACGCGAACCATGTTCCGACGAGGACGAGAAGGGGCACGACCAGCGCCGAAGCGACGACGACGCGAGGCGGCCGCGTTCGGGGGGATTCGCGAAAGGCCACGAGGCCGAGGCAACCCAGGACGACGGCCACGACCAAGCCGGAATCGAGCCGCGTCATCAGGGCAAGGGCCGCCAGGACCGACGCCGCAAGCGCGCGCCCCGGCGGAAGACGCTTCGCCTCGAGCGCTTCGACGGCGAGCAAAAGGAGGGCGAGCGTCAGCGTCGCCTCCAATGGGGTTTCCAGGCCCCCCGTCGCGTACATACGAAAGCTGTAGTTCGTGGCGACGAGCGCCGCGGCAATCAGGGCCCACACCCGTTGCGAGAGGAGCCCCAGCGCCATGCGATAAGCCATGAGCACGGAGGCAGCGAAGCAAATCACACCTATCGCGCAGCTGAACACCTCGGGCGCAATACCGCCGCGTAACCCCGCCGCGACGATGAGCATCCACAGGAAGTTCGTATAACCCTCGACCGCGTACCCCGAATTCCAGACGGGGCCGAGACCGGCGACGAGATGCGCCGAGTAACGGAACGTGATGAACGCGTCGTCCTGGACCCACCGCGACGCCCACGCGACGCACCCGGCCACGATGACGAGACCGGCGAGGAGCGGAGTCGTGCGACGCGGGTCGAGATCCGTATGCGGCACGGAATTTGTCGCGACGTATATCCCGGTGCGTCATTGCACGCAACGAGAGCCCTAGGTTTCCGCAGGCTCGACACGAACCCGGTGCTTGACCCTACGGCGCCGAGCGGCTAAGCCGCGCGGGGCCCATGGTCAAAGCCATCTTCACGGTTCTCGGCGGCTTCTGTGTCCTCATCATGGGCAAGCTGTCGTACGCGGGCATCGCGTTGCTGATGGCGATCGAGAGCGCATGCATCCCGCTGCCGAGTGAGCTCATCATGCCGTACGCGGGGGCGATGACCGACCCGACGGGGGCCGTCACCCGAGCGCTCGGCGAGTGGTACCACCTGAGCGACCTGCCGACGTTCGGACTCCTCATGGCGGCGATCGCGGGCGCCATCGGGTGCAACCTCGGCAGCGAGGTCGCGTACTGGGTCGGCGCGAAGGGCGGACGCCCTGCCATCGAGAAATACGGGCGCTACCTCCTCGTCTCGAAGAAGGAGATCGCCCTTGCCGACTGCTGGTTCGATCGACGCGGCGACATCATCATCCTCGTGGCGCGCCTCCTGCCGGTCGTTCGGACGTTCATCGCGTTTCCGGCCGGGGTGGCGCGAATGAACCGCACCAAGTTCCACATCTACACGTTCGCCGGATCTCTCCCGTGGTGCGCGGCCCTCGCTTACGTCGGGCAACGGCTCGGGGTCGAGCTGCTCGACGAGCACTCGCCGCTCAAGAGGTTCATGCACAAGGCCGACGCGGTGATCGCGGCCTTCATCGTCGTCGCCGGGGCGTACTTCGTGTGGTCGCGGATCAAGGTCTACCGCCAGTACAAGCTGGAGGGCGCGCCGGCGCCGGCGAAGAGCGACTGAGCCTGCCCGAACCGCAGGGCCGGGCTACATTGACGTCATGGCGCAGAACGCCGCGACGACGCCGGAGCCCGCGATGAGCGACGCCTACGCGATCGACGGCGAGACGCCGGACGGGCTCGACGCGATCCGTGCGGCCGTGAAGTCGTGGAACGCCAAGTCGGTCCCCGCGGCCGAGGCGAAGGTCCCGCCCCGCAAGGCTCGGTTCACGACGTGGAGCGGGCTCGAGGTCCCTGCGACGCTGACGCCCGCGGACCACTTCGTCGACTACGTGCACGACCTCGGCATGCCCGGCGAGTACCCGTTCACCCGCGGGGTGCAGCCGACGATGTACCGCGGGCGCCTCTGGACGATGCGCATGTTCGCGGGCTTCGGGACGCCCGAGCAAACGAACGCGCGCTTCAAGTTCCTGCTCTCCCAGGGGCAGACCGGCCTGTCGACCGCCTTCGATTTCCCGACGCTCATGGGCTACGACAGCGACAGTCCCCGATCGATGGGCGAGGTCGGCGTTTGCGGAGTGGCGATCGACACGCTTCGCGACATGGAGGTCCTCTTCGCGGACATCCCCCTCGATCGCGTGACGACCTCGATGACGATCAACGGGCCGGCGATCGTGCTCCTCGCCTTCTACGTGGCCCTGGCCGACGTGCGCGGACTCCCGCGGGCCGGGCTCGGCGGAACCGTACAGAACGATTGCCTCAAGGAGTTCATCGCGCAGCACGCGTGGTTGGTCCCGCCCGAGCACGCGATGCGCATCGTGACGGACATGGTCGAGTACTGCTCGCGCGAGGTCCCCCGCTGGAACACGGTGAGCATCAGCGGCTATCACATCCGGGAGGCGGGGGCGACGGCAGCGCAAGAGCTGGCGTTCACGATCGCCGACGGGATCGCGTACGTGCAGAGCGCCATCGACCGCGGGCTCGACGTCGACGACTTCGCCCCACGGCTGTCGTTCTTCTTCGACATCCACAACGATTTCTTCGAGGAGATCGCCAAGCTCCGAGCGGCGCGACGCCTCTGGGCGAGGACGATGCGCGAGCGGTTCGGCGCGAAGAACGCCGAGAGCCTGAAGCTTCGCACGCACGCGCAGACCGCAGGCGTCTCGCTGACGGCGCAGCAGCCGTACAACAACGTCGTCCGGGTGGCGCTCCAGGCCCTCGCCGCGGTCCTCGGCGGAACCCAATCGCTCCACACGAACTCGCTCGACGAGACGTACGCCCTGCCGACCGAGGACGCCGCGATGCTGGCCCTGCGCACGCAGCAGATCGTGGCGGAGGAGACGGGCGCGGCCGCGACGATCGACCCGCTCGGCGGCTCGTACTACGTCGAACAGCTCACGAGCCGGCTCGAGGCGGAGGCGTGCGAGTACATCCGCCGGATCGACGAGCTCGGCGGCATGGTCAGCGCCATCGCGAAGGGGTATCCGCAGCGCGAGATCGCGGCGAGCGCCTATCGCTTCCAACGCCAGCTCGAGGCGGGCGATCGCGTCATGGTGGGCGTCAACAAGTACGTGTCGGAGAGCGACGCGGGCGGAGGCGCGCCGATCCCAATCCTGCAAGTGGACGAGAAGACCGCCGCGCTTCAGGTCGAGAACCTGCGGCGGGTCAAGGGCACGCGCGACGCCGCGCGGGTGAAGGCCGCGCTCGACGCGATCCGCGTCGCCGCGCGCAAGCCCGGCGGCTCCCCGGAGAGCAACCTCATGCCCCCGATCGTCGAAGCGGCCAAGGCTTACACGACGCAGCAGGAGATCTGCGACGTCCTGCGCGAAGTGATGGGGACGTACACCGACCCCGCGGAGTTCTGAAGAAACTTGGCGCTTGACGATCCCTCGGCCCGGGCAGATAGCGTGATGGGGTGAGCAACGCCCCCCCCTCGGCGACCGATCCTCGCGTTGGCCAGACGTTGAACGGCAAGTGGCGGGTCGACCGGCTCATCGACGTCGGGGGCATGGGCGCCGTCTACGCAGCCACGCATCGCAACGGCCGGCGCGCGGCGATCAAGGTGCTGCACGCGCACTTCGCCCACCACCCGGAGGTCAAGAGCCGCTTCCTGCGCGAGGGCTACGTCGCGAACCGCATCGGCCACCCGGGGGCGGTGGCGGTGCTGGACGACGACGTCGCCGAGGACGGCTCGCCCTTCCTCGTCATGGAGCTGCTCGAGGGCGAATCGCTCGCGGCGTGGACCGCGCGATCGGGGGGCAGGCTCTCGGTGGCGGAGACGCTCGCGGTCGCCGGTCAGGTCCTCGAGGTCCTCGCCGCCGCGCACAAGAACGGCGTGATTCACCGCGACATCAAGCCGGGCAACGTCTTCGTGACGAAGACGGGGCACGCCAAGCTGCTCGACTTCGGCCTCGCTCGAATCCGAGACACGCAGACCTCGCTCGTACCGACCGCCGTGGGCACGGTGATGGGCACCGCGGGCTACATGGCCCCGGAGCAGGCGCGGGGGCAGCAAGACCAGGTGGACGCGCGCTCGGACGTGTTCGCCGTCGGTGCGGTCGTCTTCCGGACCGTGTCCGGACGGCGCATCCACGAGCGCGCCACGCCCTTCGACGTCTCCCTCGCCGCGATGAAGGACCCCGCCACGTCGCTCGCGGTGGTCATGCCCGCCGCGGGGAAGGCCCTCGTCGCGGCGGTGGATCGCGCCCTCGCGTTCAAGAAGGAAGAACGCTGGCAAAGCGCCGAGGAGATGTTCCAGGCGCTCCGCCGCGCGTACGAGGAGCTGCCCGGCATGGCCGTCGCGCCGCCGCCGAGCCATGATTCGGCGGAGATCCCTGTCGAGCTCGCGTCGACCGACGCACCGAGCCTGGTCATCGACGTCACCTTCGGAAGTCAGCACGACGACGCGGTCGCGCGCGAGCGCAAGCGCACGCTCGAGCTCATCGAGGAGATGTCGTCGCTGGGACTCGCGCGCGCGCCGGACTCGAAGACGTAGTCGTGCATCGAGGCGAGAGCTTCGGATCGTTCAAGACGGCCCCTCGCTCGCGCGTCATCCCAGCGGCGGCGCGAGGGCGACCACACCCCGCCGCGGCTGCGCGCATTCTTCGGCCAGCGCTCGGCCCGCCTCCCGGCCTTGCCGAATGCAGTCCGGGATCCCGACGCCGTCGTACCCTCCCCCGGCGATCCGCAGACCCGGCGCGACCGTGGCGAGGCGGGCGTGCAGGGCGCGCATCGCCTCGAGGTGACCGACGCGCATTTGCGCGCTCGCCCGGTCGAACCGGAAGACCCGCGACCAGAGCGGCTCGGCCGCGATGCCCATCCACCCGCCGAGCTCTTGGCGGGCGAGAGCGACGAGGGCGGCGTCGTCTCCGGCGAGCGCCGGTTCTCCCGCGACCCCGCCCACGAAGGCGCGAAGCAGCACCGACCCCCCCGGTGCGCGTCCGGCCCACTTGCTCGACACCCACGTCCCCGCCAAGATCGGCCGCCCGAGCGTGCGAGGCACCACGAAGCCGACGCCGTCGAGGGGGTGGCGCACCTGCGACCGCGGGTACGCGAGGAAGACGGTCGCCGTCGACCCGTACCGGATGCGCCCCAGGGCGCGGGAGAGCTCGTCGTCCACGAACGTCATGAGCGGCGCGGCGGCGTGGGCCGGGATGGCGAGCAAGAGCCCGTCGGCCTCGAGGCGCCCGCCCTCCTCGACGTCGACGACCCATCCGCCGGGCGCCCGCCCGAGCGCTCGCACCCGCGCCCCGGCCCGCAACGTGCACCCCTCGACTTCGAGCCGCTCGCGCAACGCCTCGACCAGCCCGGAGACCCCGCCCTCGAGCGACAGGAAGGCGCTCGAGTCCCGTGCGGTCGCCGGGCGGCGACGGCGCGCGGCCCGCATCCCTTGCACGAGCGACCCGTGTTCCTGCTCCATCGCGACGAGCTGGGGAAAGGCAGCGCGAACCGAGAGGTCAGCGGCCTCCCCGCCCGAGATCCCGCCGAGCAGCGGCGCCACGAGCCGCTCCGCCGCCTCTTCGCCGAGGCGCCGCGTCGCGAACGAGGCGATCGACTCGTCGTCCCCCGGACCGTAGCGGCGCACCGGCACGAACGGCTCGAGCGCCATGCGCGCCTTTCCCCGCCACGAGAACAGCCCCGTTCGTGCGAGGGGGGCGAGGCGGGTCGGCACGCCGAGCACGAGCCCCTCGGGAACCGGATGCAGACGACCGGCGTGCGCGATGAAGAAGCGCCTCGTCTTCTCGTTGGTCCCGATGAGCGATCCCCCGAGGCCGAGCTCGCGCGCGAGAGCCGTGGCATCCGGCTTCGAGGCGACCCACGAGTCGGCACCGGCGTCGACGAGAAACCCGTCGACCCTCTCGGTCACGAGGTTGCCCCCGAAACGCACGGCGCGCTCGATGACCGTGATGGAGACGCGGATGCCGAGCTCGCGCGCCCGCCCCAGCGCGGCGTAGGCCGCCGAGAGCCCCGTGATTCCGCCCCCGACGACGACGATGCGCTTGACGTCATCCATGGTCCAAAAGGGGGCGGGAGACCTCGGCGACGATCTCGACGAGGTCGTCGTCGGCGTTGAGCGACGGCGTGCGATCGAGCGTGAGGCCCCTCTCGGCGGCCTGCGCCCGGGCCTCGATGTCGACGTCGTAGAGGACCTCGACGTGATCCGCGAGAAACCCGACGGGCGCGACGACCACGCGTTCGAACTCGCGCAACTTGGCTTCGTCGAGGGCCTGCTGCAGGGTCGGCCCGAGCCATTCCATGCCGCCGCTCAACCCCTGGCTCTGGAAGGCGACCGTGAACGGAACGGGGCGCCCGAGGCGATCGCCGACGAGCGCGCCGATCGCGTCGGCGGCCGCACGGACCTCGCGCTCGTAGGGGTCCCCTCGATCGACCACCGCGCGCGGCAGGCTGTGCGCGGTCATCGTCAGAAGGGTGCGATCGAGCCCCTCACCGGCGCCGAGCGTCCGCACTATCCTCGACGCGAACGCGCGACAGAGCGAGCCGAGTCGCCCCCAGTTCTCGCTGCACGCGAGCGCCACGCCGCTCGCCTCCGCCGGGCCCCGCGCGTCCTCGGCGTAGACCCCCGCGGAGTGTTGGGCCAGCGGCACGAGGGCCACCCGGGTCACTCCGCCACGCGCGAGATCGGCCAGGACATCCCTGACGTACGGCTTCCACAGTCGGTTCGCCCACGCCACTCGGACGCCGAGGCGACTCGCCAGCTTGCTCGCGATCTCCGCCGTGATCGCGTTGAGCGGCGATCGCCCGCCGATGGCCTCGTACCGCCGCCGGACCTCCGCGATCACCGCCGGCGCCGGCGCGTGCCCCCGACGCACGTTGGACACGAAGGCGCCGAGGTCGTCGAGGTCATCCACCGTGCCGTGGGAGACGAGCAGGACGGCGCGGCTCATCGTCGCGTCGCGGCGTGCACGTGATCGACGACCGCCTGCACGTGGTCGACCGGCGTCTCCGGCAAGATGCCGTGGCCGAGGTTGAAGACGTGGCCGGGTCGCGCGCCGGCGGCGTCGAGCACCCGCTGCGCGTGGCGCAGGGCCACCTCGCGCGGCGCGAGGAGGGCGCACGGGTCCATGTTGCCCTGGACGGCGCGATCGGGCCCGACCCTCGCCCAGGCGTCGGCGAGCGGTGTGCACCAGTCCACCCCGAGGACCGTACCGCCCGCCTCGCGCATCGCCTCGAGGAGCGTCGCCGTCCCCACCCCGAAGTGGATGACGGGCACGCCCGTCTTCTCTGCGGCCGCGAGGACGTGGCGGGAGTGGGGCTGCACGTGCTGGCGATAGTCGTCGGGCGAGAGCTCACCCGCCCACGAGTCGAAGAGCTGGACGGCGTCCGCGCCCGCCTCGACCTGGGCCAGGAGAAACCGACGCACGACCTCGGCCAGCTTGCCCATCAGCTCGCCGAACGCCTCGGGCTCCGAGTACATGAGCTTCTTCACCTTCGAGTAGTTCGCGCTGCGCCCCCCCTCGACGAGGTAACTGGCGAGCGTGAACGGACCCCCCGCGAAGCCGATGAGGGGGACCCGGAGCTCTCGCTTGAGGAGCCGGATGGCCGCGAGGACGTAGCCGAGCGACTCGTGCGGGTCGACGACCCGAAGGCGATCGATCTGCGCGCGGCTCGCGATCGGCTCGTGGACGACGGGGCCCTCGCCCTTGGCGAACTCGAACGAGGCGCCCATCGGCTCGAGCGGCAGCAGGATGTCGGCGAAGAGAATGGCCGCATCCACCCCGAAGCGCAGCGGCTGGAGGGTGACCTCCAGCGCGAGCTCGGGCGTCTTGCAGAGCTCGAGGAGGGTGTGTTTCTCCCGGAGCTTGCGGTACTCGGGCATGTACCGACCGGCCTGGCGCATG
>DATGJA010000790.1:0-4555 GCA_035295445.1 Polyangiaceae bacterium
CGCGATCGATCCGAGCGGTGTGCCGTACTTCACGATGAAGCTGGTGCAGGGGATCTCGCTCCATCGTTGGCTGCACGATCCCTCTCGCCCGCTCGGGTCGACCGAGCGGCTCGAGGAGGGGCTCGACATCCTCGTGAAGGTTTGCGACGCGGTCTCCTACGCGCACCATCGTGGCGTCATCCACCGGGACCTCAAGCCCGAAAACATCATGGTCGCGAGCTTCGGTCAGGTGTACCTGATGGACTGGGGTCTGGCTCGGTTGACCAAGACGCGCCCCGCGTCCGGTAGCCGTTCGCAAATGGAGGCGCCCGGGCCCGTGGGGACGCCGGGGTATATGTCTCCCGAGCAGGCGCGCGGCAACCCGTCGGAAATGGACGAACGGTCGGACGTCTTCGGACTCGGCGCCGTCCTTTACGAGATAGTGAGCGGGAAGAACCCGTTCGGGGACCAGAGCGACGGGGACGCGACGATCCTGCAGACGCAGATCGGCGCCGTCATCCCCATCGACCAGGCCACGGCCCACATCGGCGTGTCAAAGCGGCTGCGCGAGATCGTCACGCGTGCGACTGCGCCGCGCCCCGAAGACCGCTACCCCAGCGTCATCGAGCTTCGCAAGGACATCGTCTCGTTCTTGCGCGGTGGACTCCACCTGCCGCGGCGGCTCTACCAGTCGGGCGCCGTCATCATCCGGGAAGGGGACACGGCCGACGCCGCGTTCATGATCGTGAGCGGTCGGTGCCGGGCGTACCGGAACGTGGGTGAAGGACAGGAGACGCTCGCCGTGATGCAAGCCGGCGACGTCTTCGGCGAGATGGCGCTCTTGCTGGACGAGCCGCGCGCGGCGAGCGTCGAGGCGCTCGATCGCGTCACCGTCCTCGTGCTCGACAAAGGGACGATGACCGAGGGGCTCGGCGTGGACGGCTGGACGGGCGCGCTGGTGCACGCTCTCGCGCAACGCTTCCGCGACTTGGAGCGCCAGTTCCGGAGCTCGGGGCTGCGGCGAGGCTAATGCGTCCGCACGCTCGAGCGAAGCGAGAGTTCGGACGCCACACCGGACCAAGTCCGCACGCTCGAGCGAAGCGAGAGTTCGGACGCCGCGCCGAGACGCGTCATTCACGTACGCCGTCGGGCGAGCCACGTGGCGGCCGCGGCGCACGCACCCGCGATGAGCACGAGGGCCGCGGCGCTCGCCCGCTCGGTCATCCCGAGGGGCGGGGTTCCCCCGAGGAGGTTGCGTACGTGCGCTCGCGGGGTGAAAAAACCCTGTGCGCCGTCGCCTTCGCCGAGGGCCCAATCCGCGATCAGCAGCAACGCACGGCCCCCGCCGCGCCGGCCGAAACCCGAGCCCAGCGAGAACCAGCACGCGTACGCCGCGGCCCCGAGCCCCCCGGCGTACGCGCTGGCGACCGCGTCGCGGAGCCTCGGCGCGTCGGCCGCACCGTGAGCGATCGCCGCGATGCCTGCCGCGAGCGCCCCGCCGATGGCCGCCGAAGCGAGGCTCGCCACCGCGATCGTGGCGCCTGCGGCCCGTCCGGGCGGGGCGCCGAAGGCGACGAGCGGCGCGAGGGCCGCGCGCAGCGACCTCGCGCCGAGCGCGGCGCCGACTGCGACGTACGACAGGACGGGGAGGAGCAGAAACCCGTACGCATCGATCAGGGCGCGGTCGGCCCCGTGCGCGGACCCCTGCGCTCGCGCGAGGGCCGCCACCCAGAGGCCCAGCGCCGACCAGGCAGCCAGCACCAGCCACGCACGCCGAGTGCGCACGAGGCGGCAAAGCGGCAACCGGGCGAGCTCGATCACGGGCCCCCTTCGGCGGCGAGTGCTTGCTTGGCCGCGATGGGTTCGACCCGCATCTCGATCACCTCCACGTCGGAGGCCACCGCCGCGTGGGCGACGGCCTCGGCGAGCGCCGTCGCGCTGGCGCCGCGCAGTCGAACGGACGTGCCGGAGCGCTCGAGCGACGTAAGTTCGGCGATCCCCGCGAGCCCCGCGGCGAGCGTTCGTGCGCCGTCGTCGTCCCGGGCGAACACACGCAGTCGCACGCCTTGCCCCGAGACCCCGTAGAGCGCCTCGATCGAGCTCGAACGGGCCACGATTCGGCCGCTTTGCAGGAGTGCGTGGTCGTCCGCGAGCTCGGCCGCGTCGCGGAGGGACGACGATGCGACCAGGACGCATTTGCCGGCGCGCGCGGCGGAACGCATCGCATCCCCGATGCGCCGCGCCGCCCGAGGGTCCATCGCGACGAGGGGCTCCAGGACGACGATCGCGCGAACCCCGGGCGAGGTGAGCGCCTCGGCAGCGCACACCGCGCGGGCCTCCGCGAGCGAGAGGGATCGCACGAACCGCGCGGCCAGCGTCTCGACGCCGAGGATCGCGAGCCGCCCTCCGATCTCGAGCCCCGCGTCCCCGCGAATCTTCGCCGCCAGGGAGAGCGCCTCGGCGACCCGTAGTGGTTCGGGCAGGGAAGGGTCGAAATCGATCCGCGCGACTCGGCGTCGAACGCTCGCGTCGGTCGGGGATCCGTCGAGAACGCGCACCTGCCCCGATCGCGGGCTGCTCGCTCCGCACACGAGGCCGAACAGCAGCGCCGCCCCGTCGGCGGGCGCGCCTACGATCGAGTGGACGCCCGGACCCCACTGCGCCGACAAGTCCGAGAGCGTCATCGGCGACCGCCGGGCCGCGACGCGGTCCAGCGTGATCATGGGTCCGGCTCGCTGGACGTGCGTCCCATGAGGATGGCAAGGGACGCAGCGGCCAGCGCGGTCAGCCCGGCGAGCGCCCGCGCGGCGTGCCACCCCGCCCCGGTGCGGATGGCGTCCAGCGCCGCCGGGACCGACGTGAGCTCGTGCCACCCGGCGGGCAAGAGCGCCGACGTCCAGGGAGACGCGAGCTCCGGCAGAACCAGCAGGGAGGCCAGGGCCAAGTACCCGGTGACCGTGGACCCTGCGGCGAGCGAGGCGAACGCCACCGGGGAGATCGTGGCGGAGAACACCAGCGCGTACGCCAGCGCGCCCCCCGTCGCCCGGAAGACCCCCGCGCTGGGCGATGACAGGGCCGCGGCGGCGCCGGCGAGGGCGGTGCCCCCGCCGACGGCGACAGCGACGAGGGCGGCCAGGCCCACGACCCGCGCCTCCACGTACGCGTACGGCGTCACCCCGCGGCACCGCGCGAGGGCGAAGAAGCCTTCGTCGCGATCCCGCGAGGCGGCTCGTCGGGCCGCGCCGAAGGCCACGGTGATCCCGGCGCCCCAGGCGAGGGCCTGGCACGCGAGCGACGGCACTTGGTTGACCAGCGGGTCCCCGCGCAGCGCGAGGGCGGCCGCGATCGAGGCCACTGCGAGGATCCCCGCGACGCCCAGGCCCAAGCCGACCAGCCCGCCACTTTGCGCCAGCCGCACCCCGAACGCAAACGTTCGGGGGCGACGCGGCGGCATGGCCCCCCAGCCTACAGCAAAGTGCGCGCGCCGTCGTTCGCCTGGCGTCGGGTGCGCCGTCCGAACTCTCGCTTCGCTCGAGCCTAAGGTAGATTCACCCGCGCATGCCGGCCTCGACGACGCCCCTCACGGCGCTCCCCTGGCGGCGTCGAGTCCCCTGGGTCGTGGCGGTCGCGCTGGTCGCGGCACTATCGGTCGAGTCCGGCGGCGCCGACGTCTGGCCGACGGCCGTCTTCGCCGTCGTGGCGGCCCTCTTCGCCGCGGCGCGAGGCACGTCGGAAGGTCGGGTCGCGGGGTGGGCGTGGGCGGTGGTCGTCGCGTCGCTGGGCGCTGGCGCCGCCGACCATACCCTTCGCGCGAGCGGGGCGATCGGCCTTCTGGCCGGGGGCGTCGCAGCGAGGTGGGCGTTGACCAAAATGCCGTCCGAAGGCGGCCTGGTTCGCGTCGCGCCGTCGTCGCCGATCCCATCCGTGGTCCTCCTGTCGCTCGCGTGGTGGGCGTGCGTCATGGCCGAGGTCGCGCCGACGGGTCATGCTGTCGAGATTCTCGCGGAGCACGCGAGCGCGTGGACAACGATCGCGCTCTTGACGAGCGCTCTCGTCCTGGTGGTCCCGACCGAGCGCGCCCTTCGGGCCCGCGCCCTCGAGATCGGCGCGGTCGAGCGAGCCGGCGCCATTCGTTCGGTCTTGGTGACCCTGCCCATCACGGCCCTCGTGGTCACCACCATCGGGGATCTGGCCGGCGAGGGGGTGACGCGACTCGCGCTCGCCACGGCGCAGGCTCTGGTGACCGCCGCGGCGGTTCATCCCGACGCCGTTCGGGTCGCGCGGGTGGGTCGACGGGCCGTCATCCTCGTCATCGTCGGCGGAACCGTCGCCCTGGTCGCGGCGGCGCTCCTCGAGGGTCCGGGTCGCGGGTGGCAAGTCACGATGATCTCGGTCGGCGTCGCGGTCGCCGTCGGCGCGTCGGCGTCGCGGCTCGAAGCGCCCTTGCGGCCCGCGGGCGGCGCGTGGCTCGACGCGCTCGCGCGCGCCGCGGAAGCAGCCGTCGGGGCCGATCCCGAAGAAGCGATACGCGCCGCGCTCCTTGCCTTGCGTGCGCCTGCGGGCCTCGACTCGCCGT
>DATGJA010000791.1:0-10917 GCA_035295445.1 Polyangiaceae bacterium
TCGTGCTGGACATGAACAACCAGCTCGTCGAGGCGAAGAAGCAGGTGGCTGCTTCGATCGCCGACGAGAAGCGCCTGGCGAAGCAGTTCGAGCAGGAGTCGGCCAACAGCGCCGAGTGGGAGCGGCGGGCGATGATGGCCCTGCGCGCCGGGAACGAGGAGCTCGCCAAGGAGGCCCTCGCCCGCAAGCGGGAGCACGACGAGCTCGCGACCACGTTCAAGGACCAGTGGACCAAGCAGAAGGCGGCGGTCGAGCAACTCAAGAAGGCGTTGCGCCTCTTGAACGACAAGATCGAGGAGGCCAAGCGCAAGAAGAACGTCCTCATCGCGCGGAAGAAGCGCGCCGAGGCTCAGAGAGCGATCCAGGAGACGATGAGCGGCCTGCGCGATCAGAGCGCCTTCGAGACGTTCGACCGCATGGCGCAGAAGGTCGACCAGATCGAAGCCGAGGCCGAGGCCGAGGGGGAGCTGGGCGAGGAGTTCTCCGGCGACACGCTCGCGTCCCAGTTCAAGCACCTCGAGACGAGCCACGGCGCGGACGAAGACCTCACCGCCCTGAAGCGCAAGATGGGCCTGCTGCCGCCCGAGGAGTCAAAGCCGGCGCAAGCCGCCGTGCAGGCGCGGGTCGAGACACCGCCCGCCGCCAAGACCGAGCAGGACGAGCTGGCGGACGCGCTCGACGAGCTCGAGGCCGAACAGCAGGGCGCGGAGAAGCGAAAGGCAGGCAACTGAACGGTGAGCGCGCCCGGTGCGCTCGCCGAACGCCGCGCCGCCGACCGCGCTCCGGCACCGCACACGGAGCCCGTCGAGGGCCTGCTCGCGCGACTCGCCAGCGACCCGGCCCACGGGCTGACCGAGAGCGAGGCGGCCGGCCGGCTGGCGCGCGAAGGGCCCAACGAGCTCACGAAGCCCGAGGGCAAGAGCGTCCTCTCCCGTCTGGCCGCGCAGTTCGCCAACCCCATCGTCCTCACCCTCCTCGCTGCGGCAGCCATCGCGATCGTCGACGGCGCGAGCCGCTCAGGCGAACCGTTCGCGGTGCGCTACGGCGACGCGACCGCCATCCTGCTCATCGTCACGCTCAACGCGGTGCTCGGCTTCTTCCAGGAGCAGCGCGCCGAGGCCGCGCTGGCCGCCCTCGAGCGCATGCAGACGCCCAACGCCCGCGTGCGGCGCGACGATCACGTGCGCGTCGTCGCGGCGCGCGAGGTCGTCGCCGGCGACGTCCTCGAGCTCGAGTCGGGCGACGCGGTGGCGGCCGACGCGCGCCTCCTGCAGACGATCAACCTCCTCGTCGAGGAGAGCACCCTGACGGGCGAGAGCGTGCCTGTGGGCAAGGACGCGCGTGCCGCGGTGGCGGACGACGCCCCCCTCGGCGACCGCACGACCATGCTTTTCGTCGGCACGAGCGTCGTGCGGGGAAAGGGGCGCGCGGTCGTCGTGGCCACGGGCCCGCGCACCGAGCTCGGTCGCCTCTCGGAGCTGATCCACCGCCCGCGGGATCGCAAGACGCCGCTCGAGGAGAAGCTCGAGTCGTTCGGGTCGCGCATCCTGTGGGGGTGCCTCGCGCTGTCGGCCCTCCTCTTCGCGCGCGGCATGCTCAAGGGCGACCGAAGCTGGCACGAGCTCCTGCTCGAGGCGGTGAGCCTCGCGGTCGCCGCGATCCCGGAGGGGTTGCCCGCCATCACGACGATCACGCTGGCGCTCGGGATGCAGCGCATGGCCGCGCGGGGCGCAATCGTGCGCAAGCTGGCGGCCGTCGAGACGCTCGGAGCGGCGACCGTGATCTGCACGGACAAGACCGGGACGCTGACGCAGAACGAGATGACCGTACGCGAGGTCTATGCGGGCGGCGCCCTCTACCGCGTGACGGGCAACGGATACGACCCGTCGGGTGCGATCCTCGACGGGGCCGGGACGCCCCTCGCGGCCCCTTCCCCACCGCTGCGCGATCTCCTGGCGACGATCGCCCTCTGCAACAACGCGACGCTCCAGATGCGCGACGGCGCTTGGCGCGTCGTGGGCGACCCGACGGAGGGGGCGCTCCTGACCCTGGCCGCCAAGGGCGGCTTGTCGCGGGAGGCGGTGGTCAGCTCGCACCAGGTCCTCAAGGAGCTCCCGTTCGACAGCGATCGCAAGCGGATGACCATCATCGCCCTCGACGAGGCCGGACGCGAGGTCGTCCACTCGAAGGGAAGCGCGGACGTCCTCTTGCCGCGATGCCACGCCTACGAGACGAACTCCGGGCGCCGCCCGCTGGACGACGCAGCGCGGGCGACCGTTCTGCGCGAAAGCGAACGGATGAGCGGCGACGCCATGCGCGTGCTCGCGGTCGCGCGCCGCGAGCTCGGCGGGAAGGAGGTCGCCTCCGTGGAGGCGCATCTCGGCGGGGCCGGTCGGCACGGGGTCGACATCGAAGACCGGCTCACGTTCGTCGGCCTAGTCGGGATGATCGACCCCCCGCGCGAAGGGGTGAGGGAGGCGATCCGCCTCTGCGCGGAGGCGCAGGTCCGTGCGGTCATGATCACCGGCGACCACAAGCTCACCGCCGTCGCGATCGCGAAGGAGCTCGGGCTCTGGGAGGAGACGCCCGAAGGCGCCGAACCGACGGCGCTCACGGGGGCGGAGCTCGACCGGCTGTCCGACGCCGACCTCGACGCGCGCGTGGACGACGTCCGGGTCTTCGCCCGCGTCACGGCGGAGCAGAAGCTGCGCATCGTCGCCGCGCTCAAGCGGCGCGGACACGTGGTCGCGATGACGGGCGACGGCGTCAACGACGCGCCCGCGCTACGCGAGGCCCACATCGGCGTGGCGATGGGCAAGGACGGGACCGACGTCGCTCGCGAGGCGGCCGACATGGTGATCGCGGACGACAACTTCGCGACGATCGTCGAGGCGGTGCGAGAGGGGCGCGCCATCTGGCGCAACATCCAGAAGTTCATTTTCTTCCTGCTGTCGTCGAACGCCGGCTTGCTCGTGGCGGTGTTCGCCGCAAGCTTCGCGTCGGCGCTGAGGCCGCTCACGCCCCTCATGATTCTCTGGATCAACCTGGTCACGAACGGGCTGCCGGCCCTCGCGCTCGGCATCGACCCGCCGGACCCCACGCAGATGCGAGAACCGCCGCGCAAGCGCACCGCTGGGCTGCTCGGCACCCGTGACTGGCTCGGCATCGCGTTCGTCGGCGTGTGTATGGGCGCCGCGGCGATGGTCTGTTACGTCGTGCCGATGGCGGGGCCCCACCCGCTGAGCGTCAAGCAGGCGCGCGCCATCGCATTTTCGCTGCTCGCCCTGAGTCCGCTGATGCACGCCTTCAACTGTCGATCGACGTCGGCGTCGATCCTCTCGCTGCGCCCCCTGGCGCCCACGACGCTCATCGCCGCCGTCGTCGCGAGCGCCGCGATCCACCTCGTCGCGGTCCTCGTGCCGAGCCTGCGACCGGTCTTTCAGACGTTCTCCATGGACGGCAGCGAGTGGGCGATGTTGATCGCGCTGTCCGTTTCCATCGTTCCCGCCGTCGAGCTGGCCAAGTTCGCGGAGCGAACGGCCCGCTCGCGCGCCGCGAAGGCCTGAACACGGCCAGATCTTGCTATGGTCCCCCCCGATGCGCTTCGCTCGAGCCTGCGGACTCCTTCGGGTGTGTCGTCCGAACTCTCACTTCGTTCGAGCCTGCGGACTCCTCGTGGCGGCCGCCTGCAGCTCGAAGAGCAGCGCGCCGGCGAAGAACCCGCTCTGCACGGGGTCGGGTCGCTGCGTGACCTTCGCGAAGGGCGCGGCCGAGGGCGACATCGCCGGCGCGTTCTCGACCGTCGCCAAGGGCGACGCGATCGTCTTCGGACCGGGCACGTACGCCTTCACCAACCAGCTCGCCCTCGGCACCGCCGACGGCGTCTCGATCGTCGGCTCGGGCCCCGACCAGACGGTCCTCGATTTCGCCGGACAGAAGGCCGGTGAGGACGCCCTGTTCGCCCAGTCGGTGAACGACCTGCGGTTCGAGGGGTTCACCGTCAAGGACTCGCCCGGCAACGCCATCAAGACGCTGTCGGTGACCGGCCTGACGATGCGCTCGCTGACCGTGACCTGGAGCGGCGCGGGTACCCCGAACAACAAGATGGACGGTGCGTACGGTCTCTATCCGGTCCAGTCGACGAACGTCCTCATCGAAAAGTGCACGATCAGCGGCGCGTCGGACTCGGGGGTCTACGTGGGGCAGTCCCAGAACGTCGTCGTGCGCGATAACGAGGCCTTCCAGAACGTCTCGGGGATCGAGATTGAGAACTCGTTCTTCGCCGACGTCCACGACAACCGCTCGCACGACAACACGGCGGGGATCCTCGTCTTCGACCTGCCCGGGCTCAAGCAAGAGGGGGGGCATTCGATCCGCGTCTACTCGAACACGATCACGCACAACGACACGCCCAACTTCGCCGCGATGGGCGACATCGTGAGCCTCGTGCCCGCCGGGACGGGGTTCTTCGTGATGGCCAACCACGACGTCGAGATCTTCCAGAACACGTTCGACGGCAACGACACGGGGGCGGCCGGGATCATCAGCTACGCCCTGGCGCAGATGCCGTTCACCGACCCGAACTACGTCGAGTACCCGTCGCGCGTGTACATCCACGGCAATACGTACACGAACAACGGGACGAAGCCGGATGGGCTGAACCAAATCGGCCTCGTGCTCTCGGTCGGCCTGGCGTCGTACCCCGGCGGCCACGCGCCGGACGTGCTCTACGACGGGATCGTGGACCCGAACGCGCCGCCCGGCCCCAACCCGATGACGATCTGCGTGGGGGAGGCGAGCACGACGACGGTCTGCAACGCGCACTTCGACATGCTCGACATGACCACGCTCGACATCACGAAGACGATCGTCTGCGACGCGTCGCCGTACGCGTGCACGCTGCCCCCGCTTCCGGCGGTCACGTTCCCTGGGCTGAGGCCCTGAGCGCATCGTGCGGTGGTGGTTGGCCCCTTTCGCCTTTGCGCTCCTCGCGGCCTGCGGCGGCGGTGGCGCGGCGTCCCCCTGCGCTCCGAGCGCGGCGGGGGCGGACAAGGGAGATTTTCCGTCCTCGGTGGGCGCGTACTGCATGGTCTCGGTCGACGGCGGCGCCGTCACGCCCGAGCGCGGCGTGACGCCCTATGACCTGAACACGCCCCTCTTCTCGGACTACGCCGTGAAGTACCGCACGGTGTGGCTTCCCAAGGGCGGCCAGGTGACGTACGTCCCCGACGCGCGGTTCGAGTTCCCGGTGGGCACCGTCATCACGAAGTCGTTCGGCTTCCCGCCCGACTTTCGCGTCGCCGGCGGGCCGGTGAACTGGATCGAGACGCGCGTGCTCGTGCGCGCCCAGGACGGGTGGAAGGGCACGAGCTACGTCTGGGACGGCGCCCACCACGACGCCAAGATCTCCGCCGGCGGCGAGATCCTGAATCTCTCGTTCGTCGACGCGCAAGGCCGGACGCAGGCGCCCACGTATCTCGTTCCGAGCCAGGCGCAGTGCAAGAAGTGCCACGCCAACGACGGCGCGATGATCAGCCTCGGGCCGTGGGCGGACCAGCTCAATCGCGACTTCGCGTACGTGGACGGCACCGAGAACGAGCTCGCGCGCTGGTCGCGCCTGGGGCTCCTGGCCGGCGCGCCGCCCCCCGATCAGGCGCCCAAGCTGCCGGTCTTCGACGACCCATCCACCGGGGACATGACGGCGCGCGCGCGCGCTTATCTGCAGGCCAACTGTTCGTACTGCCACAACGGCAACGGCGAGGCGCGCACCTCGGGCCTGGTCCTTCTCGCGACGGAGACGGACCCCTACGCCCTCGGCGTCTGCAAGGGTCCCGTCGCCGCGGGCAAGGCCGCCGCCGGTCAAAGCTACGACGTCGTTCCAGCGCACCCCGAGCAGTCGATCCTCGTCTACCGGATGCAGGCGACGGCGCCGATGATCGCGATGCCGGAGCTCGGCCGGAGCCTCGAGCACGTCGAGGCGGTCCAGGTCGTGAGCGACTGGATCACGCAAATGAGCGGGAGCTGCCCCTGACCCCTTTTGCGCGCAGTTCGTAGGGGGCCAGGTTGCGGAACGATGGCGGGCATCCGAAAAGTGAGCCGCGGCCGTGATCCGTTTGAGGTACGTGGCTCTACTGCACCCGTGACCCACTCCCAGCCCAGGTGCCCCCGATGAGCCTACGAACCAGCGGACTCAAGCTCGACATGAAGATCGCCGTGGCGTCGATCGCGATGGCCGTCGCTGCGTGCAGCGGCGCGAGCCACTCGACGAACAAGGCCTCGCCGGCGCCCGCGGGCGGCGACGCCGGCGCGACCGCCTCGGCTGCGCCCGACGGTGCGGCTTCGACCAACCCCCGGGGCTGCGGCCAGGGCACCTCGTGTTCGCCGGGGACCGATCTCGCCGCGCCCGCGGCGTCCGACGGCTTCCAGATCGCCACGCCGCCCGGCGCGATCGCGGTCGACCCGGGGCAAGAAGCGTTCATGTGTTACTACAAGACGCTCCCGAACACCGCCGAAGTGGACGTCGGCAAGATCCAGTCCTGGATGACGCCCGGCAGCAGCCACCACTTCATCGCGTACGAGGAGGGGCAGGGCGGCGGCCTCTTCGGCGGATCGCCGCAACCCGACGGGACGCTCCAGGCGTGCAACTTCGGCGGCGGCACCTGGATGTACGCGACCTCCCTGCCGGGCCAGGTCATCGAGATGAAGATGCCCGACGGCGTCGGCCTACCGCTTTCGGCGGGCACCCAGGTGATGCTCAATATGCACTTCATCAACCCGGGGACCACGACTGCCTACCCGCAGGTGAAGCTGAACCTCGTCTACGTGCAGAACATCCAGTACAAGGCCGCGGCGATGGTGTCGTTCAACCCCACGATCAACGTGCCGCCGGCCACGGCCGCCGGGCCCGGGACGCAGACGGTGAGCGGAACCTGCTCGGCGCCGACCGGCTCGAACTTCTTCGTCATGACGACGCACACGCACAAGCACGCGACCGCCGCCGAGGTGAACTACGTGAGCGGCGGGGTGACGACGAACATCGTCAACACGACCGACTGGGAGCACCCCGACGTCGGCGTCTGGACGGCGCCGAACTTCCTTACCGTCAAGGCCGGCGACTCGTTCACCTACAGCTGCTCGTATTCGAACCCCGGTGCGACGGCGGTGACCGTCGGCGAGACGGCCGCGTCGAACGAGATGTGCATGGCGATCGGCTATTATTTCCCTGCGTCGACGGCCCGCTGCCAATAAGAGAGCCCCAGGACGCGAGGGACGCCAAGCGAGGGAAAACACAAGCGTTTGACGGGTTCATTCCTGGCGTCCTCGGCGTCCTGGCGGTGAATTCTTCTTCTTCCCCGGCCTGCTAGTGTTGGGTCCGTGGCTCAACGCACGCTGCTCCGGCTCGCTGCCGTCGCGGGGAGCTTGGCGCTCCTCGGCGCGGGCGGGTGCGTCCCGTCGCCTTCCGCGGCCGTCGCGACCGACGCGAGCCCTGCCCCGCCGGTCGAGGGCGGCGCGGACGTCGCGAGCGACGCGCCGGCGGATGGATCGCCGCCCGGCGCTGACGCGGCGGACGCAGGGAGCCCGACGGCTGCGACGGCCGACGCGGGGGTCCCGGCGGACGGCGCGACCCAAGGCAGCCCGCCCGGCGACGCGGCGTCGGCGGATGGCGCGCAGGCGTCGGGCGCGGACGCGTCGCCGCCGCTCCCCGCGTGCGGGCAGATCATCGCGCTGTCCGGTTGCAAGGGGATGACCGTCCTTCAGGGCGGAGACGGCTTCGTCGGGGTCGGGCCGGACGGCGGCGTCGGCGCCTACGATACGGGCGGGCACCTGCTCCGGGCGTTGGGCCCCGCGACGCTCGAGATGGGCGTGACCTCGGCCGCGCAGGCGGGGGGGGTGACCGCCGCGGCCGTCGTCGGCGGAGTCCAGGACTTTACCTACGCGAACCTCGTGGTCGACACCGGCGCCTCCATTCTCCTGCAGAACTCGAGCGTCTTCGGCCACCTCGCCCCGAACGTCGGGGTCCGCGACGACGGTCGCATCCTCGTCGTCGAAAACGAGATCGCCGGAGCCGACGGGGGCCAGTTGACGCAGCCGATCCCCGTCGTGCGCGCGTTCGACTCGTCGGCCAAGCCGCTCGGGGTCGTTCGTCCCACGGTCTCCAGCGTGATCAGCGCGGGCGCGAGCGTGATCGTGACGAGCTCGCACGCGCTGTACATCCTCTTGGCGACCCCCGACATGTCCACGGTAAACGAGGGGATGGTCATCGCCTACGACGCGAACCTCGCAGAGACGGCGCGGTGGTCGTCGCCGATGGGCGTCGTCCCGCAGTCGTTCGCGCAGACGCCGGGCGGATCCATCGTGGTCGTCGGATCCCAGGTCGTGGCGAACGGCGGAACGGTCGGCTGGGTCGACGAGCTCGACGGAACAACGCTCGCGCCGGTGTGGTCCGCGCCGCGGACGATCGGCACCGTGGGGTCAGGGTTCGGGCTGATCGGCGTGGGGGTGGTCCCGTCGGGACGCATCTTCGTATCGGGGCAAGACACGGCCGCGTCGCTGTGGGTGCAGGCGCTCGACCCGAGCGGAGTCGCGATCTGGCCGCAGCGCGTGCAGACGACGCTCGCCCCCGCGATGTCCGGCGGCGTGGGCCCGATCGTCTTGCAGCACGACGGGGCGCTGCTCCTCAACGGCGGGTTCGAGCTCGTCCCGTGTCCGTGATGCGCGTCTCGCTCGCGGCGTGCGCGCTGACCGCCGCCGCGTGCTCGTCGAGCGGCGGCCACCCGCGCGACGGGGGCGCGGGCGACGCGAGCGCGGACGGGGTGGCGTCCGGTTCGTGCGCGGCTCCCGAGGCATCGATCGGTCCCGCGTGCCAGACGCAGGGGCGCCTGGTATGCGATTCATCCGCGCTGGCGTCGGTCCCGCGTGGCTCCGTGGTGACGGTCGCCGCGGGCAGCGGGCCGTGGCCGCTCCCGTCCGGCGGCGTGCTGGTCGATGGCGCCTACCAGCTCGTCGCCGAGACGATCTTTGGAGATGTGCCGCCGGATGTCCTCGTCGCGCGTCCCGGAGATCGGGGGTACGCGGGCCTCGCGGTCGAGTGCGACGTCTACAACGAGATCTATGCGTTCAAGAGCGCGGGCCCGACCGGGGCCGCGGGCCTCGGCGGGGGCGTGTCCGCGAACACGTGCAATCGGTTGACCGCGTCCCCCGACGCGGGAGATGAGACCTCGTACACGGCGGTGGGGGACACGCTCTATCTCTTCACGGGCGAGCAGTATCACGACCTCGCGCGAGGGACGGACCTCGGCACGTACGAGGTCGTCGACGAGTTCGTACGCCTGCCCGCGAGTACGCCGGGCCCGGCGACGCCCTGCGGGGCATCCGTGGCGGCGGTGCCGGAACGGACGCTCGCGCCGGGGTCGCGCGATCCCGGGTGTCCCCCAAGCGCGCCGGCGGCCGGAGCGCCATGCAGTCCCCAACCGCCTCCGCTCGAGTGCGAATACGGCGGCGACGCCGAGGGGCGGTGCACGGTGTTCGCGCAGTGCGCCCGGCAGCCGGACGGCACGTTCGCGTTCGCGCTCGACCCGGCCTCGGCGTGTCCGCCGAACCCGATGGAATGTCCACCGACGTTCGCCCAAGGGCAGGCGCAGGCGGGCTCCACGCTTGCCGCCCCCGACGCCGGCTGTCCCGGCCCCGGCATCTCGTGCGCTTACCCGGAAGGCGTGTGCGCTTGCTTGCCCGGCAACGCGAGCTGCCAGTGGATGTGCCGGGCCTCCGCGGACGTGGCCCGTACCGGGGACGGGGGCTCCGCCTGTCCCGCACGGCGGCCCCTTTCGGGCGACGCGTGCGATCAGGAAGGGGAGGAGTGCGGCTACGACGAGCTCTGTCAACCCCGGCTCTCGCTCGGGCCGACGATGGCGTGCGTGCACGGCAACTGGGAGGAGGTGAGCAGCGCCGCGAGCTGTCCGGTCGTGACCGCGTGCCCGCCCTCTGCTGCCCACGCGGGACTCTGAGGAAGCAGCGCCCCCGCCCGCGCCGTGTCGATGTGGAGCAGCGCGAGCGGCGCTTGTGGCGTCGTGCGCGCGCACGGTATCCCTTCGACGCATGGATCGAGTGGCCCTATGGGCCGTTGCTGCCTGCGCAGTTGCAGCATGCAGTCCCACGATCACCCCAACGCCGGCCACGCTAACCAGCAACCGTCCCCGTTGCGCCGCCACCGCAGAACGTGATCTCGTTCGGCGCCAGTTCTCACGTGACGAGGTTCGCGTGCCCTGAACTCGAGCCCACTTCCCCGCAAAACGCCCTCTGCGCTTCATGCATGTCTTCACATTGCGGCGATCCGATGACGGCAGCCTTCGGGCCCGCCTGGACAGCCGAGGAGTTCGGCGGGGGAAGCTGCGAAACGTACGTCACCTGCGCCGTGAAGTGCACCTGCGCGGAACAAAGAACATGCGTGGAGAACTGCGAAGCATCCGTATCTAGCGATTGCAAGCGCGCCCAGTTGGAGATCGTGACATGCCTACGACAAGACTGCGGCGCCCCGTGCGGCGGCGCCAGCGAGTCGCGGTAGTCGCGAGCAGAGGCTCGCGGACATCGAAGGTGCTGGCTCGTCTGAGAGCCAATGAGCGCTAGTAGGGTCACCTATCGCGCCCGCGCCCGCGCCGTGTCCATGTGGAGCAGCGCGAGCGCGAGAGCAATAGATCTTGAGCATCGGGAAACTCCGTGAATCGCCCCGCGCACCGCGCGCGAGGCACGAAGCGCCGCAAGCTGAGAAAAGCGAGCGTGCGCCCGCGTGGTGAAGACGCGAGGTACTCTTTTTCCGCGCCCGCGCCCGCGCCCGCGCCCGCGCCCGCGCGCCGCGCCCGCGCGCCGCGTTTCGCGCGTCGGTACGCGTGGAGCCACTCTCGCTCGGTCTCTCGAGGTTCG
>DATGJA010000792.1:0-9812 GCA_035295445.1 Polyangiaceae bacterium
ATCGCGCCCGTCTGCGCAGCCTCGAAGAAGCGCTCCAGGCAGCGTACGAGGCACGCCACCACGTCCGCGTGCGCGAGGTCGGCGACGAAGAGGAGGCGGCGCCGGCGTCGATCGTGCTGTCGGCGCAGTCGCTCAAGGATCCGGGCGTCGTCGCGCTCGAGCGACGCGTCGTCGAGCTGGAGGCGAAGATTGCGGAGCTCACGGCCGCGCTCGAACAAGCGCGCGCGCAGGTGGCCGTCGAAGTGGACCTGTCCGGCATGGAGGCGGCGCCCGACTCTCCCGTCGTCGCCGCGCAGGAGTCGGTCGAGGATCTGTCGCGCCGTGTGCGGAGCGATCCTCGTGACGTCGCGAGCTTGCGGGGCCTGTTCCGGGCGTACGCGGGCCGTCCGAGCGAGCGCGATCGACAGACCCTCGTGGCTCAGGCGCTCGTGTATCTCGGCGCGGCCGAGGGGGAAGAGCGGGCAGCCGCCGGTCGCGGTCACGACGCGGGTCTCATCAAGCCGGCCCGCACCGTCTCCGCGGACGGGTGGAAGCTCCTCTTTCATCCGGACGAGGAGATCCTGACCGGACAGATCTTCTCGGTCATCACGCCGGCCGTGCTCCTCGGACGGGTCTCGACGCTGCGCCGCGAGAAGGCGCTCCCCAAGCTCGACGCCGCCCTGCGCCAGGACCCCCGCGTCTCGACGCTCCAGGCGGTGCGCTGCTTCTCGTGGGCGGGCGCCATCCTGGGCCTCGGTTCGCCTCCGCTCTACGCCGACCCCGAGTACGCGGGCGCCGCCGAGATGGTCCCGGGCGTACCGCCCTCGGCGCGTCTGGGGCGCCGCGCGCTGTCGGGCCGCACCCCGTTCGAGCTCGCGTTTCTCGCCGGATGCCACCTCGCCTGGTACCGGGAAGAGCACTTCGTCCGGCTGCTCGTGCCGACGATCGCCGACCTCGAGGATCTGTTCCTCGCGGCTCTCAGCATCGCGAACGCGGGCATCCCGATGTCGGCGACGATGAAGGCCCGCGTGGCCCCTCTGGCGCGCGCGATCGAGCCCGTGCTCGAGCCGGCCGGCATCGACCGCCTGCGCGGGCACTTCCTGCGGTTCATGGACGAGGGCGGGCGCACCAACCTGCAGCGCTGGGCCACCGCCGCCGATCGGACGTCGGCGCGCGCGGGTCTGCTCCTCGCGAACGACCTGGCCGCGGCGCACGCCGTCCTCGAGCTGGAGGACCCCGGATCGGCCGCCGCGAGGATGGACGACCTCATCGTGTTCATCACGAGCGATCGGTACGCCCAGCTTCGGGCAAACATCGGCCTTTCGTGATCACGCGCTGAGGTCGCGCGCGGGCCGCTCGATCTTGGCGTCGTCGTCGCTCACCAGCGCGCCGTCCTCGAAGACGAGCCAGCCGTCGTGCTGCGGAGCGATCCGCGGCCCCTGCGCCAGAATGCCCGCGAGGTTCAAGGGGTCCGACGCCCGAACGCGGACGCGTTCGCCGGTCCGCGCGGTCCGCCGTACGCGACGCAGGCCTTCGACCGCCTCGGGCAGGGCGTACTGCTCCCCGACGAACCCGGCGACGAAGCGGCCCCCGCGCACGAGGCCGCGCGCTTCGCGGCGGCGCAACGCGTGCGCCACGTCTCGCCACGGCACGGCGAAGCTCTCGCGGGCCACGGTCTCGCGCAGGACGATTCCGTAGCGGGAGAGGAGCTGACCGGCGACCCGATCGGCGAGGTCGTCGTCGTCCGTCGGCGCGAGGGAGGCGTCGACGAGCGCCCAGCGTCCCTGGACGGCGCGCCCGTCGCGCCGGGCGCGTCCGGGCGCCATGAGCTCGCGGAGCGGCTGGAATCCGTCGCCGGCCACCAGGCCGCGCGCCACCAGATCCCACAGGGCCTCGACCAGGTCCGCGCGGGGCAGGCGGGTCGCCGCGACGATGTCGTCGAAGAAGAGCGCACCGCGCTTGCGCAGCTCGTCGAGAACGCAGGTCGAGGCGGCGAAGCCGGGCGCGTCGGTCGTGGCCCCGAACCGAGCCGCGCGCAGGAGCCAGCCGAGGTCCCGCCGCTGCACGATGGCGATGGGCGTCGCCCGCGAGGTCGAGCCGGGCGCCGTCGAAGGTGAGCGCCGCGGCGAAAGTCGGCACCACGCCGTCTCGCCCGTGACGCACAGCTCGTCCAGCCACTCCGGGCGGTAGCCGGCCACGCGCGGCGCGAGGACGTCCTTCTCCCACGCGGCGGCGCCCACCTCGAACCCCTGGAGGACCCCGATCGCGGCGCGCAGCGCGGCGCGCCCGGTCGCTCGCACGCGCGGCGTCAGACCGTGACGCTCGAGGAGATACCGCATGAAGTCCTGCGCGCTGACGGGCTCGATGTCCGCGCGCAGCCGGTCGAGCGTGTAGCGGTGAATCCGCGCGAGCAGGCGGCGGTCGCACAGCTCGTCGTCGTGCGCGGGTTTGGGTGTGTCGTCCGAACTCTCGCTTTGCTCGAGCGTGCGGACGTGCACCGTGAAGCGACCCCTCAGGAGCAGGCCGTCGGCCTCGAGCTGCGCCGCCGCGGCGGTGACCTCCCACGCGGCCAGCCCCAAGAGGCGGGCCAAAGACGCCGCGACGAAGGGCCCCGAGACCTCCGCGTGCCCGCGCACCGCGGCCTGGATCGCCCGTTCCCGCGAAGGGGGCGGTCCGTCGAGGGCCGCCGGCAGATCGACGCGCGGCATCTCCGGGAAGAGGACCTCGACCGCGCGCGCGTTCTCGGTCGCGAAGGCCAGCCGTCCGTGCGTGCGGGCCCGCCCCTGGCGCATGAGCGCGTCGAGTCGGTCCTCCCAACCGGCGTCGACCGGCAGGACGATCGTGCCGAGGAGCACGTCGTGGAGCTCGTCCGGGTCGCGCGGCGCGGGTCGCACCTCCGCGATCACGCGCGCGATGGCGTCCGCGTCGAGGGCGCCGAGATCCCGCTGGCTCTCGGGCAGCGTGCGTCGAAGGGACAGAGCGCGCACCCGGCGCTCTTCGAGCGGCGCGTCGTCGAGGAACGCGTACGGCTTGGCGTTGAGGATCTCGTGGGCGAACGGGGACGGGTCGGTCGTGTCGCGCGCGTGCATGCGGATCTCGCCCCGCTCGGCGCTCCGGAGCAGGTGCGTCAGGCGCTCGACGTCCATCGCCTCGAACAGACAATCGAGGACGGTCTGCCGCACCAGAGGATGGTCCGGGATGTCGACGGGGCCGCCCGGCGCGTTGTCCTGACACGCGACCTGCGCGGGGAAGACCGCGGCGAGCAGGTCGTCGGAACGCATCCGTTGCAAGAACGGCGGGACCTTCTTGCCCCGCTCGTAGCGCAGGACGGCCAGCGCCCGCGACGCGTTCCAGCGCCACCGCGTGGCGAACATCGGCGCCGCCAGGATGGCTTGCTCGAGGGTGGCGCGCAGTCGATCCGCGCGCACGAAGCCGAGGGCGTCGGACAGCGGAAAGCTGTGAGCCGTCCCGAGCGAGAGGACGACGGCGTCGTCGGTCGCCGCCGCCTGCAGCTCGAAGTCGAACGTGACGCAGAAGCGCTTGCGCAGCGCGAGGCCGAACGCGCGGTTGACCCGTCCGCCGAAGGGCGCGTGGATGACGAGCTGCATCCCGCCGCTCTCGTCGAAGAAGCGCTCGAACACGACGTCGTGCATCGTCGGCACGACCCCCAGCGCGTCGCGCTGCGCGCGCACGTACGCGCCGAGCTGCGCCGCGCCGGCGGCCGAGAGGCGGCATTCGTCGGCGAACCACTCCGCCACGGAACCGTCCGCGTCGAGTCGGTCGGCCGCTTCGGCGCGCAACCGGCTGACCTCTTCGGACAGCTCCCAGGAACGCGACGGCGCCTCGCCGAGCCAGAAGGGGATGGACGGGGGCCTTCCCTGCGCGTCCTCGACGCGAACGACGCCCGCCCGCGACTCGACCCGGCGGATGCGCCACGAGTGCGAACCGAGGACGAAGACGTCGCCGGCCATGCTCTCGATCGCCCAGTCCTCGTTCACCGTTCCGACCAGAGTGTCGTCCGGCGCGAGCAAGACGCGGTAGTCGGCCAGCTCGGGGATCGCTCCGCCGTTGGTCAGGGCGACCATGCGCGCCGCGCGCTTGCCCCGGACGAGCCCATTCAGCCGGTCGCGGTGGACGAGCGACCCGGCGCGTCCCAGTCGTGAGGACGGCCCCTCGGCGAGGCTCTGGAGAACCACGTCGAAGTCGGCGCGTTCGAGCGACTCGAACGGGGCCGCGCTCCTCACGAGGTCGAAGAGGTCGTCCTCCCGCCATTCGCGCGCGGCGCACTCGGCCACGACCTGCTGCGCGAGGACGTCGAGCGGGTTGGCCGGGGGATCGATCCGGTCCAACCGGCCCGCGGCCACCGCCCGTACGAGCGCGGCGCATTCGAGCAGCTCGTCGCGCGAGGTGGCGAAGAGGCGGCCGCGCGACGTGCGGCCGAGGCCGTGTCCGGATCGGCCGACGCGCTGCAACAAGGTCGACATCGCGCGCGGCGAACCGATCTGACACACGAGGTCGACCGACCCGACGTCGATGCCCAGCTCGAGGGAGGCCGTCGCCACGAGGGCGCTCATCTCCCCCGCCTTGAGGCGCTGCTCGATGCGCAGCCGGCGCTCCTTGGCGAGGCTGCCGTGGTGCGCCCCCACGCGGTCCTCGCCCAGGCGCTCCGCCAGGTGGTGGGCGACGCGCTCGGCCAGCCGTCGCGTGTTGACGAAGACGAGGGTCGTGCGGTGCTGGCCCACGAGCGCCGCGACCCGGTCGTAGATCTCGGCCCACTGCTCGTGGGTGGCGACGGCGCCGAGATCCGAGGCGGGCACCTCCACCGAAAGATCGACCGACCGCCTGTGGCCCTGGTCGACCACGGCGCAGTCACGGCCTGCCCCGACCAGAAACCGGGCGGCCTCTTGGATCGGATGGACGGTCGCCGAGAGCCCGATGCGCTGGGGGCGGCGGTCGGCGAGCGCGTCCAGCCGGGCGAGAGACAGCGCCAGGTGACTGCCGCGCTTGTCGCGCATCAGCGCGTGCACCTCGTCCACGATCACGGCGCGCACGGGCCGCAGCCGGGCGCGGGGCCGCTCCGCGGTCAGCATGAGATACAGCGACTCGGGCGTCGTGACGAGGACGTGAGGCGGGTGGCGGATCATGGCGGCGCGCGCGGCCGGCGCCGTGTCCCCCGTCCGGAGCGCGGTCCGGATGGCCGGGGGTCCCAGACCGAGGTCCGCCGCCGCGTCACGAATTCCGGCGAGGGGCGCCTCGAGGTTGCGCTGAATGTCGCTGCTCAGCGCCTTGAGGGGCGAAACGTAGACGACGTGGATGGCGTCCTCGAGCGCGCCGCCGTCGGCTTCGCGAACGAGCGCGTCGAGGCTCCAGAGGAACGCCGCGAGCGTCTTGCCCGACCCGGTCGGGGCGGCGACGAGCGTGTCACGACCCGCCGCGATCTCCCGCCAACCGTGGAGCTGAGCCGTCGTCGGGCTGCCGAGGGTGCGATCGAACCACCGGCGCACCGCGGGGTGAAAGGAGTCGGGCAAGGGCATCGGCGATGCCTGGGTATACCACCGGCGGCGCGCGGTTCACGGCGGGTCACGGCGCGACGCCTTCAGACGCGAGCGCCGCTTCTTGTCCTCGATCCTGCGCTCGACGCTGCCCCGGGTGGGCCGGGTGTCGCGCCGGGGCCGGGGGCGCTCGAGCGCGCGCAGGACCAGGCGCCGCACTTTTTCGCGCGCGTCCTCGAGGTTGGCCCTCTGGTCGCGGGTGCGCTGGCTCGTCACGAGAAGGCGTCCGGCGGCGTCGAGGGCGCCCCGCGCCAGGGCGCGCAAGCGGCCTGCAGCGCCGACGTCCAGGCCGACGATTCTCGTCAGGTCCACGCGGAGCTCGATCTTGCTCGCCACCTTGTTCACGTTCTGGCCTCCGGGCCCGCTCGCCCGTGACGCGCTGGTCTGCATCGCCTCCACGGGGACGACGACCCCGGGTCGGACGAAGAGCGCCTCAGCCATGACGGGCGCACCATAGCCGCGCGCCCGGTCGCGCGCCCGGTCGCCCGCCCGTGCCGTCCGGGGCGGGATGATCCGTTTCGGGGCGGCCGCCGCACAGCAGAGAACGGATGCTTCGATCGAACTTTCTTCTGGCGGGTGTGGCTCTGCTCCTCGGGACGACGGCGCCGGCTTGCGGCGCGTCCCCGCCGATGGCCGGCATCGCGAACGCGCAGGCGCCCACGGCGGAATCGTACGCCGGCGCTTCGACCGCGCTCTTCGACGACGGAATCGAGCCGGAAGCGGTGGGCTTCAACCTCGACCCATCGCCGGCGCCCCGGGGCGACGCGATCCTTCGCGCGCGCACGCAGCGGGCCGATTGCGTCCTCCGCGTGCGCGTCGTCACGGTGACGAGCAAGCGTGAGGACGTCGGAGACCACTGGCGGATCGGGCTCGTCACGCTCGAACGGCTCGCGGGCGAGCGGTGCCCTGCGCACGACTTCACCCTCGACGTGGCCGATGGCGCCGCGGGGTCGTCCGTGCTCCGGACCTTCGACGGCCGGTTGGTCGGGGTGAACCTGGTCGCCTTCGTTCGCCAGTTCCGGGGCGCGGGCGGCGAAGCGGCGTTTCACTTTCACATGGCGCCGGAAGGCAAGGAAGAGCTGAACGCCGTCCGCGTCGCTGCGCTCCTCGGCGAGGTGCGCTAAGGGCGCGTCCCTAGATTGGGCGGGCCCAGTGTCCCGAGCGCTCAGCGCCACCCATCCCCCCGCCCCGCGGGGGGGACCGAGGGGGGGCCGCTAGTCCTGAGCGCCCCGCGGGGGAGGGCGCGCGGCAACCGCACGTCACTCGAGGGGTGGGGGCTGCTTACCGCTCGGGACACGCTGGGCCCGCCCTATCTAGGGACGCGCACTACGTCCCCGACGAGAGCCAGCCGCAGCGCGCCGCGAAGCGAACGAGCGCCGCAGTGGAGTGCACGTCGAGCTTGCGGTTGATCCGCGTTCGGTGCGTCTCGACCGTCTTCGGGCTGATGCAGAGGCGCTGGGCGACTTCGTCGGTGGATAGCCCCCGAATGACGAGGTCGAAGACGGAGCGCTCGCGGGTCGAGAGCGTATCGAAGCGCAGCCGTAGCTGTGCGTCGCCCACCGGCGGGGCGGCGCGCATCCGCGTCGACGAGCGCGGAAGCGTGGGCTCGCCCCGCGCTACGCAGCGAATCGCGTCGACGATCTCCTCCGAGCGTTGGGCCTTGAGGGCGTAGCCGGTGGCGCCCGCGGCGAGCGCCTCTTCGACGAAGTCCTCGGTGTCGTGCATCGTCAGGACGAGGACTTTTCGAGAAGGCCATTGCGCGCGGACGATGCGAGCCACCTCGAGGCCGTTCGACGCGCTGAGCGAGACGTCGAGTACGACGACGTCGGGTCCGGTGCGATCGATGACGTCGATCGCAGTCACTGCGTCGGACGCCTCGCCGACCACCTCGACGTCGGGCACATCTCGCATGAGGGCCACGAAACCTTCGCGGAAGATTTCATGGTCATCGACGAGAACGATTCGGATCTTCCGCGACATCGTGGGGTCACCTCGTGCAATGCTGGGAGCCGGGTGTTTGGGGGCGCGTGCCGAAACGGGCCCATCGCGCAGAGCCGATCATGACGCGTCCCCGAGAGCCGATACAAGAGCGCGTTTCGACCCCCGGCGGATTCTCTGGCGAGACACTTGCGGCGGCGGAATTCCTCGAGCGCGTCTTCCACGAGCTGCGGACGCCGCTCAGCGCGGCCGTCATGTGGATCGACATCTGGAAGCGAGGAACACCGGCGCAACAGCGGAGCGCGGTGAGCGCGATCGAGCGCTCGATGCAGGCCCAGGTTCGCGTGATCGAAGCGGTCCTCGACTTCGCGCGCTGCGCCCGTGGGACCATCGAGCTCGCGGGCGACGAGCTCGAGTTGGTCGAGCCCCTCCGCGAGGCGGTCGTCGCGAGCGAGCCCCAGGCCCGATCGAAAGGGATTCTGCTGGTCGCCACGCTGCCGGAGTCCGTCGGCGCGGTCGTCGGGGACGCGGTTCGCCTCGCTCGTGTCTTCACCAGCCTGCTGGCGAACGCCGTCAAGTTCACGCCCGCGGGCGGCGTCGTGCGGGTCCGCGCGGGACGCAGTTCACCGCATCTTTTCGTCTGCGTGGAGGACACGGGAAGAGGCCTTTCGGCAGCGATGCTGGCCCGCGTTTTCGAGCCCCAAGTCGAGGTGGGCGGACCACGCGAGGCGAGGGGAGGGCTTGGCCTGAACCTCGCGCTGTCCCGTCGGATCGTGGAGCTGCACGGAGGCCGTCTCGAGGCCGAGAGCGCGGGCGAGGGCCACGGCTCGACGTTCACCGTGCTGCTGCCCACGGCCCACCCCTGAATCGAGCCCGATTTACGGGGAAGGCCTGATTGCTGGCGTTTGTCCATCCAGTGGACACTCGCAACCCGGAGGGGGGCACCCGAGGCCATGGTTTTGGCCGCTGCGGGGCGCGAGCCGAGCGCGCCGCGGCGTCGAAGCGCGGCGCTCGTGCGTCGAGCGCGCCTGAGGGCCGTGAGGGAGGAACGATGGGGGACGACGAGGGAGAGGAGTGGGCCGAGGATCTCCAGTCGGGGATCTGGCCTCGCGCGAGCGCGACGATCTGCACTCGCCGGCGCTGGCGGATCGATGCGGCGGGGCAGCCGCACCGGTCGCTGACCGTCTTTTGTCCGGACGTCGGCCACTCGCGGCCGTCCGAGGCGTGCTGCTCGTGTCAGTGGAACTTGGGGATGGCGCCGGACGGACACGTCGAGTGCGGCGCCCAGGCGTCGGTCCTGGCGGAGCGGTCCTCGCGGCTCGCAGGCGCCGAAAGCCTGTCCGCGCTCGCCGCCCGCGTTCGCGTCGCAGTGGCCGTCGCGGACGTGGTCTGCGTCGCGCATGACCTGCCGCTGGTTCGCCTCGGCACGCTGCCGCGATGCGACATGGCCGTGGTGGTGGACGACGCGCAGCGTCCCATCGGCGCGCTCTTCGCGCTCGAAGCGCTGAGGCGCGCCGGCCCCTCGACGCGTGGAGTGGCCGCCGATCGAATGAGCCCCATCATCGTCCTCTCCGAGGTCGAGTGGCTCTCGGCGGCCCTCCTCGCCATGGCGTGCGATCGCCTTCGCAGCGTGTGCGTCGTCGACGGCGATGGCGCGGTCGTCGGCGCCGTGTCGGAAACCACGGCGATGTCGTGGCTCGCCAGCAGGTCGCGGTAGAGCAGAATCGCGATCGAGAGGCCGACGGACCTCTTTGTATCGCTGAGAATCGCGATCGACGGGCGGACAGGCCTCGTCGTTTCGCTGAGGATCGCGATCGACGGGCTGACGGGTCTCTTCGTTTCGCCGAGGAACGCGATCGAGAGGCGGACGGGGCTTCTTCGTCTCGCCGACGATCGCGATCGACGGGCTGACGGGCTCCTTGGTAGTGGGTCAGTTTGAGTTTGCGTGACCGGTCAAGCATAGCCATGGTCGGCGCATGCCGATCCTGACCGAGCGTGTGGGGTGGAAGCGACATAGGCCTCCGAAAGAGACGGACGCCTCGAGTGACCTCAGCCCCGAGGAGCAGGCCCACGCCAAGGCGGCCATCCGCTTCCTTGGCAAGCGGTTCGGGTCGTACGGCAAGCTCGCGGAGGCGATGCGGGCCAAGCGCGCCACGGTCATCAGTGCCGTGAGCGCCCGCGGGGCGGTGAGCGCCGGGGTGGCCCTACGCGCCGCCAGGGCGGCTGATGTGCCCCTCGAAGACGTCCTCGCTGGGCGCTGGCCTACGGCCACGATGTGCCCCTACTGCGGTCGAGGGTGACGCCATGGGCAACGCGTGGCAAGATGACAGCGTGCCTAAGCGC
>DATGJA010000793.1:0-40759 GCA_035295445.1 Polyangiaceae bacterium
CATCGACGATCGTGTCGTAAATCCTGAGCATCGTGTCCTGTTCTTTCCGCCCCCGTGAGCGAGGGCGCGCCCCTCGCCGCGCCGAGCGCAGGGGGAGTCAAGGAGGCGAGCGGCTCCCGCCGCGAAGCCCCGCTGCCCCCCCGGGCAGCGGCGGCCGAGCCGTCCTTGACGCCCCCGAGCACGGCGCGAACCTCGAGAGACCGAGCGAGAGAGCTTCACGCGTACCGACGCGCGAAACGCGGGGGCGTGCGCGATGCGCGATGCCCGATGCGCGGGCGCGGGCGCGGGCGCGGGCGCGGGCGCGGGCGCGGGCGCGGAAAAAGAGTACCTCGCGTCTTCACCACGCGGGCGCGCGCTCGGCTTTTCTCAGGCTTGCCGTCGTGCTCCGACGCGTCCAGCACGCCTCCGGCGCCGATGCACGCGTCCTTCCCTCGGAAAGACGGCGATCAACCGCATGAGACGACGCGACGCGATCTGGCCGGAGAGCGGGGAGGAGCGACGTGGGTGGCGATCGCTCAGGGCAGCGGTCCCCTCGTTCCGCACGCATGGTGAAGACGCGAGGTGTTCCTTTCCTCGGCCGCGCCCGCACAGGCGTGCGCACACGAGTGCGTTCGGTGGCCTCCGCGAACGTCACGCGCCGCACACAGTCTCCCCCAAACCTCTCGTTTCATCGAGTTTTCCGCGAGATCCACCCGCCTCACACCTTGCGAGGCGGCACGCCCGGCAGGGCACGCGCGTTGCTGATGGCCCCTCCCTCGAACTGACACCGCGGGCGCGATCCCCGCCGAAGGAGTCCATCCATGAACCTTGCTCGTCAAGGCCGCGGGGTGCCGCCGCCCGTCCAATCGTCTGCCGTCCATCGTCGAGCCCACCTCACCAGCGCCCTCCTTCTTCTCCTGTCGAGCGTGTCGAGCGCCTGCAGCAGCGGCGATCCGTCCGGGAGCCAGGGGCGGCAACGGCCGATTCCGATGAAAATCACCGAGCCGACGGCCACCCAGTCGAGCGCCCTGCTCTCGGGCGCCGTCAACGTCTCGCAGGGGATCGTGTCCGGATCTCCGCTCGAGAAAGAGGTGGCCTCGGTGACGCTCGACTATCCGCCGGGGACGACGTACGGCGTGGCGGCCGTATTCAACGCGCTCGACGACGCGCACGTCGACAACAATACCAATGACCTCTGCAAGGGGTACTCGTATTCTGCGATGTCGTACGATACGAACGGGGCCTTTCGCGGGCTTCGGATCCCGACGCCGTCGGGAATCGCCATGCTCAACGGCGACCCGGCCGTGGCCGTGGCGACGGTTCCCGGGTACTGGGTCCTCTGGACTTTGTCGCTGGCCACTTCCAATGCCGCGTGGGGAACCAACCAATGCCTGTCCGTTCTGGCGGCCCCAGACGAGGCGTGCCTCACGGCCGTCGCCATCCCCGCCGACGGCAGCGCCGCGTCGATCCTTTCTCAGTACACGACTTGCTACCCGGCCCAGGTCGGCGGGCTCGACGGCGGGAGCCTGTTCTGGTCCACGGCGACGGGCAACGTCTACTCCGCCCACTATCAACAGGCCAATCCTTACACCGACAACTTCGGAAAAATCGTCGTGTACAAGAACGGCGTCTTCCTCGGATATCCGTTTGGTTCGACGCTCTTCCTCGGACACGCCAAGTTCATGCAGACCGGGGGATTCGACAGCATCCCGACCGTGGTGGCGCCGGACACGAACGGATACTTCTGGGTCGCCAGGTACGACGAGACGGGGGGCACCTGGACGGTGAATAGCGTGACGTCCGCCCCCGGGGCGCCTTTCAAATGGGAGGAGGACACCCCCATCCGCGGCGGCACCGCCGTGCGGGGAGAGCAATTCGCGGGCGACTTCTACCAGGAGTTCAAGGGCGGTGAGGACTTCATGTGGATGTTCTACGAGACGAAGGTATCGGCGTACGGCACCAAGCGTCTCCAGGGCGTTCGCTGCGTGTTCTACGGAGTGAACGTCATCGAGTGCGACTCGCCCGTCGGTTCGCTGACCCCATCCGGCGCCAACGCGTTCATGCCCAGCGTGGCCGCCGTCAACGTCCAGGGCCGTCAGAACGACATCGGCTATCGCCCGTGGCTCTCGTACTGGACCGACATCGGCGGCGGACAGGTCCAGATGGTGATGGCCAAGGTGAGCCGGATGGACGGCACGCTGACGACCTATCCGCTGCAAGGGATCACCGAGACGCCGTGCCCCTACGAGGACGACTGGGGCGACTACGACTCGTTCACCGTGTGGAACAACGGGTCGAGCCAGCCGACCCTGCTGCGCTATCTCACCGACACGACGGCTCAGGCCTGCAACGGCGGCGCATCGAATCACATCTCGGTGGTCTTCGGGAACGGGGCGCTCTGACGTGCGCGTGTCACGCGGACGGAGGTGAGCGGCCGCCCCCGCCGCTTCGTTCAAGAGCCGTTGCCAGCTCGGCTGTTACGCCGAGGCTGAAAAGGCTCTACAGTGCAAAACGGCGATGACACGCGACCGACCGGGCCGAACTCCTCCCTCCTCGAACGAGCGTACGATTCCCTGGCGCCGGGCCGCCCTGCTGGCAGCGTCGTTCGCCGCGACCGCCCTCGGCGCGGCAGCCTGCGCCGGGATCCTCGGCATCGACGATCGCTCGCCGGACCCGACGCTCCAGGATGCGAGCTCGGGGGGCACGACCGGCGACGGGAGCTCGGGAAGCAGCTCGGGGAGCTCCGGGACCTCGAGCGGCGCGACCACCGGCAGCGGCTCCTCCGGAACGAGCGAGGCCTCGGCCCCCGACGCGACGACCGGATCGGACGCGGGAGGATCGGAGGGCGGCGTACCCGACGCGACGAGCTCGGACGCGCCGGCGAACCCCGGCGACGGCGGGGGAACCGACGTCGTGACGGCCGACGCGCCGACGTGCGCCGATCCGTGCCCGCTGGCGACGCACCTCAACAACCCGTTCTTGATGACGAGCGATGGGGCGAACGTCTACTGGACCGAGTACGGCGACGTCCTCGGCTCCGGCAACGGTGCCGTGAAGGCATGCCCCTTGGCCGGCTGTCCCGCGAGCGGGCCGGTCGTCTATGCGCAAGGGGTGACGAACCCGCGCGGCGTCGCCGTCGACGCGAACAACATCTACTACGCAACCGCGTCGTACAGCGGCGTGATGGGCGGGATCTGGTCGTGCCCGATCGTCAACTGCACGACGCCGCGGCGGCTCGCGCCGGCCGGCATCCCGTACGGCATCGCCGTCGACATGACGTTCGTGTACTGGGTCGACTTCGACGACAACACCGTCCACAAGGTGGTCAAGATGGGCGGCACCGACGTCCTTCTTTACGACGGGGACGGGGGCGCGACGGTCGAGCCGGAGCAAGTGGTCGTCGACGGGACGTTCCTCTACCTCACGGATCGGAGCGCGGACGCGCTGAGCGTCCTCACGTCGGGCGGGGTCCCGTCCCTCATCGGGACGACCACCTTCGGCGGGTTCTACGGGATCGCGACCGATCCCACGAACGTCTACTACGGCGGCCAGGGCGTCGTCATGAGCGCGCCCAAGGGGTCGATGGACGCGGGAGTCGCGATCTCGACGACGATTCCGTATCCCGACGACCTCGTCTACGACAAGGCGACGGCGCTCCTCTACTGGGCGAACGCGGGCAGCGGCAACTATGGGGACGGGACGGTCGGCCGGATGGCGACCGACGGGGGAGGCGCGCGCGTCCTGCACGCGTCGCTCAAGCTCCCGGTCGCCGTGACCGTGAGCGGTAGCTACCTGCTCTGGCTCGATCAGGGGGACCCGACCGACTCCGGCGACATGTCGGCCCCGAGCACCGGAACGCTCTGGCGCACGGCGAAGTAACGGCGCGCGTATTACGAAGAAACGCGCCCGTCTTGCGCTCTTGCGAGCGCGCTAGAACCCGCCCCCGACCGCGACGCCGCCGTACCCGAGGCCCACGACGGGAACGGCCCGCAGCCCTGTGGACGCCGCTGCACGCGGCGCCGTGAGCCAGATCACCGCGCCCGCCGCCACGGCGACGCCGCCCGCGACGAAGGCTACCGTCGAGATCGTCGCGGCGTTCTTGGCGTCGTCGGTGAGCGAGAGCCCGTTCGGCGAACACAGGGTCGACGTCCGGCAGTTCTGCGGCTTGAGCGCGTCGCTGTTCTTCGACTGAGCCTCGAGCCCGAACACCGAGCCGACAACCAACCCGGCGACGCCCACGCCGCCGACGACGAGCCCGACGACCCGCTGCGTGGCGCCCGGCGTTCCCTGGTCCACGGGGGCGGAAGGCGTCGTCGTCGCCGCGGGCGTCGCCAGCGAAGGCGCAGGAGCGGGGGCCGGCGCCGCGGCGAGGGCCTCCGCGTCGTCGGCGAGCGCGACCGTCACCTGCGCGTCGGCCTGCTTGGGGGCGACCGTCACCGAGCTGGAAAATGCCTTCTTCTTGGGCGCCGACGCCTCGACGAGGTGGCTGCCCGGATCGACCGGCATCGCGTTGCCGAACTCCGCCCGGCCCACCGGCACCCCGTCGCGCTTCACCTCGAGCCCCGGCACGTCGCTCCCGGGCGAGACGGCGATCGTGAGCTTCGCGAGCGAGCCTTCGAGGGCCGCCGCGCGAGCGAGCGCGTTCTTCTCGGCGGCCGACTTGCCCGCCGCGTTGGCCCGGGCCGCGGCGTCCTTCCATGCGGCCCACGCGCTGGCCGTCTGCCCGGTGTGCTCGTAGCACTCGGCGAGGTTGATCAGCGTTCCCCCGCTCGGCGCCAGGCGCTGGCTCTGCGCGAGCTTGGGACAAGCGTCGGCGTACCGGTGCTGTGTCATGAGCTTGCGCCCTTCGTCGAAGAGCGCGGTGGCGGTCGCCTCGGTGTCCTGAGCGAACGAGGGGTGAACCCAGGTCACGGCGGCAACCGCGACGGCCAAAGCATGGAACCGGGGGGCGAGGAGCATCGCGCCGACCACACTACCAGCTCGTCCGGTAGCGCGGCGGCTCGTCGGAGGACGAGCCTGTGGCGCTCGGCGCGAGAGGGGGCTTGTCATGGCCAGGACGCCTCTGTGTCCCACCCGCGGCCGCTGTCGCGGTCGCCGGTGCGGTCGAGGTCGCCGTCGGCGTCGCCGCCGGGATCGCGGTCGTTGGCGCGAGCGTCGCCACGGGCAACGCCGTCGGCGGGACGCCAGAGGTCACCGCGATGGTCGCCGTCGGCGTTCGCGCAGGACGCAGCGCCACCAGAGCCGCGACGATCGCCACGACGCAGGCGAACGCCACGATGCCGATGGCCACGCCGACCTTTCGTCCGCGGCCCACGCCGGGCCGCGCGTCCGAATCCGACCAGTTGGCGCTCGTGCCCGAGGCGGTGAGCGTCGCCCCACCGGACGCCGACGCCGACGTCACCCCCTTGCCGGAGGAGGACGCGATCCGCCCGATGCGCACCGCGAGCTCGCGCGTGTCGGCAGGCGCGAAGGGCTGGAGGGCCAGGGCGAGGTGTGCGACCGAGGGCGTGCGTTGCGCGGGGTCCTTCTCGAGGCACCGCTCGATGACGGCCTTGAGCTCCCGCGGCACGTCCGCACGCAGCGACTCGATCGGCCGAGGCGGCTCGGTGAACACCATCGCCGTCAGCTGCGTCACCGACTCGGCCACGAACGGCACCTCGCCCGTCAAGAGCTCGTAGAGGATCACGCCCAGCGCCCAGATGTCGGTGCGCTCGTCCACCGTGCGGGCGCTCTTGAGCTGCTCGGGGGACATGTAGTTGGGAGACCCGATGATCTCCGTCGTCCTCGTAAGCGACAGGTCCGCTCCGCCGGCGTGCTTGGCGATCCCGAAGTCGAGGACCTTCACGAGGGCGCGGCCGTCGTTGCGCCGGGTCATGAACAGGTTCCGCGGCTTGAGGTCGCGGTGCACGATTCCGAGCGCGTGCGCTTCGGCGACGGCGTCGCATGCTTGGAGGACGCAATCGACGGCGACTTCGATCGGCATGGGCCCGTGCGTCTGGACGAGCGCCGCGAGATCCCCCCCCTCGAGGAACTCCATCACCATGAAGGGCGAGCCGGACTCGAGGGTGCCCACGTCCAGCACGCGGGCGACGTGGTCGCTCTTGAGGCGGACGGCGGCTCGCGCTTCGCGCGCGAAACGCTCGATCAGCGACGGGTGGCGCAGCGCCTCGGGCAGCATGAACTTGAGGGCCACCCGCTGGTCGAGCTGCAGGTGCGTCGCGGCGACGACCACGCCCATCCCGCCGACCCCGAGGACGCGATCGACGCGGTACTTTCCGGCAAGAACCTCCCCTTGGGCGACCGGCACCGCGCCGGGGGGCAAGCTCTCGAGGCCGTCGCTCACGCAATCGAGACGATAGCACCGAATCGGCTGGATCCGACCGCGCGTCCGCATGCTCGACCGCAGGCAAGAGCGCGCGAAACACCCGCCCAAATCACGGTTCGTGATCTTCGATCAGAAGGAGACCGAATGTTCACGAACCGTTGCCATCCGGTAAAACCTCGTGTCCGAGCGCGCGCATCCGCGGTCCGCGGGGCTCTTCGGCGGCCGTTCCCAGGCCGATCGCTCCGTCCGGAACGCGACGCAATCGACGTGGCGAGAGGCGTCGAGCGACACGTGGAGAACCGAGTTGTAGGCGCCGAGCTGGGAGGGGGTGACGACGAGGAGCTCGCCGCGAACCTCGCGCGCATCGTCGAAGAAGTCGATGTACTCGTGCGGCGACCGGAGGAACGCGCGAAGCACGTCCTCGACGCCCGCGCCGAGCGCGATCTCGGGAGCGAGCGTCACGAGCTCCTCCTCGGCGGCGCGCTCCTCATACCACCACCAGCCGGCCCAGATCGCCCCCGCGACGAGCGCCGCGAGCGGCACCCCCGCGCGGCGTGCGCACGCTCGAGCGAAGCGGGAGTTCGGACGAAACGTGGACGCCGCCGTGAGGGCGCGTCTCCAGAGCGTTTCGCGGCGGGTCACGAGATCCGCAAGAGACTACCCTGAAATCAGGGAGCGATGGCGGTCACGCCCGCGAGGTGTGCGCGCGCAGGATCTCACCGTCAGGGCTCGACCGCAGCCCTGGCACGCGACGACAAAAGCTCGGGCGCGCGCGCGCAAGACCGGCTCGGTCGCGAGCCCCACGTCGTGGGCATGAGAACTCTGACGGACACCCGCATCTTCTGGTGGGGCGTGGCGGCCCTGCTTCATCCGCCGCTCCTCCTGGCGTGCATCGCGACCGCCGTGATGCCGCCGCTCAACGTCCTATTTACCCCCGTCTTGCTCCTCGTTTTGGCGGGCGTCGTCGGGGGCGTGAGCAACGGTCTGGAGCAAGCGGCGCGGGCCGCGCGCCGGAACGCACCGGGCGTAGTGCCGGTCCAGCGCACGAAGGCCTTGTGAAACGCGCTCTGATCGGCGAACCCGAGCGCGCTCGCGAGCGCGCCGATCGACACGCCTTGCTCGGCAAGCGCGGCCTCCGCCCGTCGGTGTCGCACCTCGTCGAGGACCGCGGCGAAGGTCGTCCCTTCGGCCTGCAGGTATCGTTGCGCCGATCGCCTGCCGACGTGCATCGCGCGAGCCACACGGTCGATCGTGGCGCCACCGGGCAGAAGGGGGACGATCGCGTCGCGGACGCGGGCGCGGAACGTGGGCGCCTCGGGAAGGCGGGCGAAGAGCAGGCGCGCGTGGCTCTCGAGGATCTCGAGGAGCGCGGGATCGTGCGCGGCGAACGGCCAGTCGAGCACCGACGCGGCGAACGTCATCTCGTTGCAGGCGGCGTCGAACTCGACGGGCCCGAGAACGCGCCGATACTCGGCGACGTCGCCGCGACGCCCGTGCTCGAAGCGTACGGTCACGGGCGACAGCGGCCTGCCGGTCGCGCGTCGCGCCGAGGCGACCAGCCACGCGAAGGCGAAGTCGATCGCGTGCGCGGGCACCGGGAGCGGAGAATGTCGCGTGCGCACGCGCAGACCGAACGTTCCGCGCCCCTCGACGGGCTCGACGCGGTGCACGTCGTTGAAGAGCCGTTGCAGAGACAGGAGGCGCCGGCATCCGTCTCCCATCGTCGCGCTCGCGGCGAAGATTCTTCCCGCGAAGGAGAGAACGCCCGTCGCGCGCTCGCCGAGGTGCAGGCCGAAGCAATCGTCACCGAGCATCCGCGGGACGTCCTCCCACAAGCGGAGGAGCACCTGGGCCGGCACGCGCGCGTCCACGTCGGCGAGGAGCGCCGCGGTGAGACCGCAGCCCGCGAGCACGTCGTCGGTTCGTAGCCCGCGATTGGTCGCCTCGCCCACGATGGCGCGGGCCACTTCGACGCTCAGGGTGAACGAGTGAGCTGCGCGCACGTGAGCGGGCCTATCGCTCGAGCGAAGCGAGAGTTCGGACTAGCACGCCCACCTAGGGTGCATGCCCGGGCTCGTCAAGAGCCTGCTACATTCCCCTGCCCCTCGCCTCATGACGTCCCCGTCCGAGAAGCTCAACACCCCCGCGGGCCTCCTCGAGGCGATCACGCAGATGGTCCCGCACAACCAGGCGATCGGGCTGCGCTTCGTGTCCCTCGAGGCGGAGCGGATCACGATGGCCCTCCCCTACGCCGAGCGTCTCGTCGGCAATCCGGCGACGGGCGTCATCCACGGCGGCGCGATCACGGCGCTGCTCGACGCGTCGTGCGGCCTCGCGGTCTTCGTCAAGCTCGGCGCGCCGATGCCCATCGCCACGCTGGACCTGCGCATCGACTACCTGCGACCCGCGACGCCAGGCAAAGAGGTCCGCGCCCGCGCAGAGTGCTTTCGGGTGACCCATCACGTCGCGTTCGTGCGCTGCGAGGCCTTTCACGAGGAGAGGCCCGAGGCGAAGGACGTCGTGGCCGTCGCGAACGGGACCTTCATTCTCTTTCGGGGCCGACCGCACTGGTCCGCGGGAAAGACGCCGTGATCCCGGTCGCCGACGCGATCCGCGCCGCCAAGGAGGGGGGGGACGTGGCCGCCCTCGTCGAAGCGATTCCCTATCTGCGCCTGCTGGGCATCTCCGTGACCGCCGCGTCGGGAGAGCTCATCGGAAAGATGGCGTACTCCGATCCGCTGATCGGCAACGCCAGCTTGCCCGCCCTTCACGGGGGCGCGATCGGAGCGTTGCTCGAATCCACCGCGATCATGGCCGCCTTGTGGGAATCGGAGACGGTGGTCTTGCCGAAGATCGTCACCATCACGATCGATTTCCTCCGCTCCGGGAGGCCGGTCGACACGTTCGCGTGCGGCGTCATCACGAAAGGGGGCCGGCGCGTCGTCAACGTAGGCGTCGAGGCGTGGCAAGAGGACCGCGCCCGGCCCATCGCGCGCGCGCACGCCATCTTCCTCGTTCAACCGGCCGACGATCCCGCGGGTTGATGGGTGCGCCGTCGTCGAGGCGCGCTCAACAGCTCTACGCCTTCGCGCCCGTGTCGCCGTTGTTCTGCGCGGGCGCGACGTCCTTCTCGGTCTTCTTCGCGGCGTCGATCTCTTCGGCTTCCTTCAGGCCCTGCTTGAAATTCTTGATGCCCTGGCCGAGGCCCTTGCCGATGTCCGCGATGCGGCCTGCGCCGAAGAGGAGGAGCGCGACGAGGGCGATGAGGAGGACCTCGGTGACGCCGATATTGCCCATGGAACCTTCACCCTTCGCGGAGTCGCCAACTAGTAGGTGGCCCTAGTACGCTTCCTCGCTTCGCTCGAGCGCGCGGACTAGCCGATCTTCACCCAAGTGCTAGCAGCGGCGCCCGTTACTCGCAAGCGAGAGAGCGCGACCGCGACACCCGATGTGCACGCGGCGCCGACAAGGGGCACCAAGAGGAACGAGGCTCTGCCGCTGTCCAGACGCTCGAGGACGCGCATGAGCCCGAGCGACGCGAGGGGGCCCGCCGCGCCGATCAGCAGGACGCCGAGCGGCGTGCGGGCCGCCCGGCGCAGCACCGAAAGCGCGCCCAGGTGGGCGGAGAGCCACGCAGCCAGCACAAGCACGAGCGAGCGCAGCGGTGCTCCCAGCGTCGAAGCGTGCGCCCACGGCGCCATCCCACGAAGCACCAAGGAGCCGACGTGCACCTCGGCCGGAGGGGGGCCGGGCAACAGCACGCGCGCGTCGTCCAGATCGACCTCGCGGAAGTCGCCCGCGATGCGGGCCGACCCGGCGGTGAGCAGCGTCGACGCGAGCGCCCCAGGCGCCGAGCCGACCAGACGCGGCTCCCGGCCCGGGGCGCACAGCCATGTCATCTCCGTGAAGGGAACGACGTAGGTCTTGGGCTCGCGGGCCGCCGCACATGACTTCCGCGCGCGGACGAGCAGGTCCGTCGCCACGCGCCCTGGCGCGCTGGCGTCGGCGCCGTACACGAGCGAGACCCCGGCGAGCGCGAGCGCCATCGCCGCCCCCTGGGGCCCAAGCCGGTACAAGGTCCGCCCGGGGCGCTCGCCGAGCGCCTGGAGGACGCGCGCCTCGCCGCTCTCGACGAGGCGCAGAACCGCCAGCGCCCAGCCGACCGGCCAGCCGACGACGAGCGCCGCCTCGAGCGCGACCGCGCCGAGACCGCGGGCGAACGGGGCGGCGACCCGCCATGGAACGGCGGGATCGAGCAGCCACGGAAGGACGCGCACCGCGCCCGCGAACACCCCGGCGAGCCCGATCGCCCCGCACGCGACGACAGCGGTACCGCGCGCGGCTCGTGCGAAGCCCTTCACTCGCTAGGTGCTACCACGCCCTCCGCCGCCCGGCGTGGTTTGGTGCATCGTTCCGAACTCTCGCTTCGCTCGAGCATGCGGAACGCGTTTGGTGCATCGTTCCGAACTCTCGCTTCGCTCGAGCATGCGGAACGGGTCAGTCCACTTCGAGTACGACCTTGCCGAAGACGTCGCGCGCCTCGAGGATGCGATGCGCCTCTTGCGCGTCCCACAGCGGAAGCACGCGGCCGACGACGGGCTTGAGGCGCCCCGCCCGCACGTGGTCCAGGATCCCGAAGAGAGAGCCCTTCGATCCCATCGTCGAGCCCAGGATCTCGATCTGGCGAAAGAAGACGTGGCGAAGGTCGATCTTGGGCTCGAATCCCCCCGTGGCTCCGCAGGTGACGATACGACCGCCCGTCGCCGCGGCGAGGACGCTCTTGGCCATCGTCTCGCCGCCGACGTGCTCGAACACGACGTCGGCCCCCCGCTTCGCCGTGATTCGCTTCACCTCGGCGACGAAGTCCTGCTTCGCGTAGTTGATCCCGTCGTCCGCCCCGAGGGCGCGCGCGCGCTCGACCTTCGCGTCGCTCCCCGCCGTCGCGATGACGTGGGCGCCGAAGAGCTTCGCGATCTGGACTGCGGCGCTCCCGACCCCACTGCCCGCCGCCTGCACCAGAACGGTCTGTCCGGGCCGCACGCGCGCCTTGTCGACGAGCATCTGCCACGCGGTGAGAAAGACGAGGGGCACCGCCGCGACCTGCGTGAAGGGCAGATCGCCCGGGTACGGAAGTACGTTCGCGTCCGGAATGACGAGGTGACGCGCGTATCCGCCGTGCGTGTGCTCGCCGAGGATGCCATAGCGGCGGCACAGGTTGTCGTGTCCGGAGAGGCACGCTTCGCAGACCCCGCAGGAGACGGCCGGGCTGACGACGACCTTTTCGCCCACCTTGCCGGCGCGGGCGCCTGGGCCGAGAGCGTCGACCTCGCCCACCACGTCGGCCCCGAGGCGATGGGGGTACTCGAGCCTGAGGTGCGGCAAGCCGCGACGGACCCAGAGATCGAGGTGGTTTATGGCGACGGCGCGGACGCGCACGCGCACCTCGCGCGGGCCCGGATCGGGCAGGTCGATCGTCTCGCGCGTGAGCACCTCGGGCCCGCCGTGGGTCCGGAGGACGACGGCTTCGGTTTGCATGAGGCCCTTGTAGCGCGTCTCGATGCGCGGTTCATGTCGGGCCTGCCGTGGCCGCCGCGCCGTCGCGGAGGCCTCGAAAGAACGAACGTCGATGCTCGCACGGCGCCCCCGAGAGAGACAGTTGCAATTCGGTTGGAATGGCCAACTCATTGCGGTCGAGACGCTTGATCGAGGTCCACGGCACACGGACAATCCCAGCAGCCAGCGGGTCGGTTTCTTCGAACGCAACCCAAAGCGGAACGGAGTCCTCCGCACGCTCGAACGAAGCGAGAGTTCGGAGGACACACCACAACAAGGAACACGGCATGATGGACCGGACAGCACTCTTCGCGTTGGTCGCGGCCGGGGCTCTCGGCTGCTCGAGCAGCGGCGGATCCGCGCCGCCCGCGTTCACGTCTTCGGGGAGCGGCGGCGGCTCGGCTTCCGGCTCCACCGGCGCGACCGGGTCGAGCGGGTCGGCAGGCGCCCGATCCGGGATGGCCGACGCCGGCACGAGCGGAGCGAGCGCCGGGAGTTCGACCGGCAGTTCGACGGGCGGCAGCGCAGGCAGCTCGTCGACGGGTTCCTCGCACACCGGCGCGACGTCCGGGGATGGAGGCTCCTCGAGCGACGGCGGGGCAAGCGATTCGGGCACGAAACCGCCCTCGACGAGCTCGTGCGGCGCCGCACCGAGCGGAGCGCCGGCCATCGCGGTGCAAGCGTGGCAACTGCTCAACCAGACGCGCCTGGCCATGGGCTCGGGGTGCATGAACCTGGTGAGCGCGCTGGACAAATCGGCACAGGCTCACTGCAACTACCTGGCGGCCAACGCCGGCAACTCGACTTGCACGTCCGACCCGCACGGCGAGGTGACAAGCTGCATGGGATATACGGGCGCCGACGTGCAATCGCGCGAAGTCGCCGCGGGATATCCGCAGCAGCTTGCTTATACCGAGGTAGAGACGACGTTCGGGAACAACCCGATGGCGGCCCTGCCCAACTGGATCGACACCGTCTTTCACCGCATCCCGCTGCTCGATCCGTGGACGACGGACATGGGATATGGCGGGGCGACGGGCTGCGACGTGATCGACATCGGCCGCGGGACGAGCACGATCGCGGCGACGACCATCGCGACGTATCCATACGACGGCCAGACGAACGTGCCGCCGGCCTGGAACGGGCTCGAGGGACCGGCGCCCCCCGCGCCGACGGGAGGCTTCCCGAGCTCGTATCCCATCATCATCTACGCGCAGGGGATCAGCGTGACGCAGCACGTGCTGACGAAGGACGGAGACAGCACGCCCATCGACCACCTCTGGCTCGACATGAACTCGTCTCAGATCATGGCCGGCCTCAAGGGTTACTTCCTCGACAACGGGATTCTCTACGGCGCGCCCTTCGCGGTGAGCACCAAGTACCACGTGAAGATCGTCGGCACGTTCAAGGGGGGCACCCTGGACAAGGAGTGGTCGTTCACGACGGCCGCGACCAAGCCGTTCGGCACGTAGCGTTTCGCGTCAGCGGGTCGCCGACAGGAAGTGCGCCCGAAGGGCGACGTGCGACGGCGACGCGCAGAACGCGAGGAGGTCGCCCTTGACGCGCTCGATCGAAGGGCGGCCGGGAGCCGCGGGCTGAAGGGGGAGCGCCGCCACCGCGGTCGCCAGATCGCCGCACAGGAAGAGGCCGGCCCGCGCCGCCGTGAGCTCCGCGCTGCGGATCCACGGGTCGAGGGCCGACGGATCCGGAGGCGCGGCGAGGCGTGCGGCCGCTTCCCCGAGGACGGCACGTTCCTGCGCACCGATGCGCCGCGCGATCTCGCGGCGCAGGTCGGCGGCGGCGGAACCGACCGGCGCGTCGGCGAGGTCCGAGGAGCCGGCGACGGCGAGCGCCGCCGTGACGAGCGCGTAGAGATCCTCGCGCGACGGGTAGTAAAGCAGACAGTGGTACTCGCGCCGATGCCACGTGAGGCATCGCCCGGCCAGGAACGCAAGCTGCTTGGAGGACGTCCCGGAGAGGGCGCCTGCGCCGAGGATGATCGAGTCCCTCTTGCCGGGCACCTGGGTGAGCACGTCCAAGGCCGCGTCGGCCGCGGCCGCGTAGAGATCCGGACACGCGACGCCCAGCACCCGCGCCGCCCAGTGCAGAGTCCGGACGGCGGACACGGTGCTCTCGTCGTCGAGCCGGACGGCGGAATCGAGCGCCGGGGGCCGCTTGCCCGAGGGCATGGCATCGACGCGAGCGGACACCGCGGCGTCGTGGACGCTGGCGAACAGCGCGGACAGCGCCGGGTCGAAACCCGGTCCGTAGAGCATCTCCCAGCCCGAGGCGTCGAGCGCCTTGAGGATCGGCACGGGGCCGACCGCGCGTGACTCTTCGACAAGCTTGCGGTGCTCGGGCTGCGCGGCGGAGAGCTCCACGAGCACCATCGCGTCGAGCAGCGCCGCGTCCGTCTGTCGAGCGCGCTGGTGAGCCGCGAACGCCTTGGCGACGTCGGCGGGCTCGATCGGGGGCGCCCGACCGGCTGCCTCGTACGCATGCTTGAGCGCCTCGAGCACGGTGGCGCGGGCGGGGTCGAGCGTCCGCGCTCGCAGGAGCACGTCGATCGCCGCGTCGGCGTCGCCGAGCTCGAACTGCAAGATGCGCGCGATGCCGCACAGCTCCTGGACGCGTTGACCGACGCCCGCGAGCTGGTCCGCCCGGTCGACGCGCAGCTCGACGACGCGCGCCCAGTGCCCCGCCTTCGTCGCCCACGCGACGAGCCCGTCGATCGTCGGATCGGCCGTACCCCGCAAGAACGCCAAGCGGGCCGGTGTGACCCCGTTGGGCTCGGCCGCCATCGCGCGCTCGTACATCTCGGCGAGCAAGGCCTCCCCCGACGGCGGACCGCCGTCGTAAGCCTCGGGCAGCGCGTGCCGCGTGAAGCCCATGCGCCCCGCCGAGTCGACGGCCGCGCGGAGCGAGACCAGCACCGGATAGCCCCGCTCCGAGGCGAAGATCGAGGCCGCGACCTTGGAGGGCAGGTCGGGGTCGTCTTCGCCGGGCTCACCGGACCCGTCGTCGCTCAGCAAGTCGAGGACGACCGAGACGTACCCAGGCTCGCGCGCGGCGAGGAGATCGCCGAGGTCCCCCAGGCGCAGGTGGTCGCCCCGACCCGACGCGATCGAGTCGGAGGCGGCCAGTCGACCACTGACGTGCACGACGACGGCGTCCCCCGGAGAGACCTTTGCCAGGGCCTGGTCGAGGTCCCCGCGCGCGTCGGCCCCACCACCCACGATCGCCACCTGGAACCCACGGCGTGCGAGCTGGCCGCGCAGCCAGCCGAGGGCCTCGCGCCGTGCGGCCGCGCTATCCGCAAGAGGGTCGGAGGGTGCGACGAGGAGCGCGATGCGGCCAATCACGAACGGCCATCTTACAGCCTCTATTGCGCGATGCAGTACTTCTGCATTTGGGCCCAGACCTTGTTTGCGATGGCGTTCGCGCCGTCCTGGGTCGGGTGAATGCCATCTTGGAACCAGTAGCTCGCTCCCGGCATGTTGTGTCCGACGAACTCGGGTCGGGTATCGACGAAGACGCAATTGGTTCCGCTCGCGTTTCCGTCGCACGTCAGGTCGGACCCTTGCGGAGCGGTGCCGCAGCAAACCGTGTCAAAGTGGCGCGATGCGTTCCTCTCGTTTCCGGGCCGGCATCTTCCTCGCCCCCTTCCACCCCCTGATCCACGACGCGAACGAGAACCGCGCGGGCCGTGAAGGGGGTTCCACCACCCCGAACGCCTGACCCGCGTCGACCAGAAGGACGTTCCGCGACGTCGACTCCCCGGCACTGTCCTAATTTGACGGCCGGGCCCCGGCGCGCTGGCACGGGATGTGACAGGCTTCGCGTGTACCGCACGGACTTCTTCGCCGAAGGTTCGCGACCGCTCTGACGACAGCGTTAGCGGCCTGCACCTCGAGCGCGACGCCGCCGGCGCCCGTAGCGCCGACTAGCGATCCGGGTTGCCCAGCCCCGTGTGTTTCGTTGACTGGTTCTGAAGGGTGCGGACAGGACATCGAAAGTTGCTGCATGTGCGGCACCGATATTCCAGGAACGCCGGCGCAGCCGCAGCCACCGCCCACGCAGCTAGTTACGGTCGGGGGCGGGGCAAGCAACGCATTCGCGGATGCCGGCGTCTGTTGGGACGTTGGCCTGATGCTCTCCGATGCGGGAACCTGCCCGGATGGCTACCAGCAGGTGAGTATCTGGTGCTGCGCACTCTGCGATGGCACGTGCCCAGCGGATGACGCGGGGGTTGCTGCGGCCGACGCTCGGTCCGAGGCGGCAAGCGACGCGCCTCACGATGCCGCGCCTGACGTAGTCGACGACCGAATGACGGACGCCCGCGTCGCGACCGACGGCGGCAATGGGTCGGACTAGCCAACGGCGCCGAGGGGTTACGTTCGGTCACGTGGATGCCGCCGGACTCCCCGCGCTCGTCGAAGCCATCCGTCACCTCCACGGCTGCGAGGCCCGCTGGGTCGAGTCCGTGCCCGTCCACGAGACGCACGAGGGCCGCACCGTCTGGGATGGCGAGGTGCAGGTCTTCGACCTCGTGGGGCACCCCAAGGCCCAGCGCGCCTATGCATGGTCGCACGCGACCACGGGCACGAAGCGCCGGTTCGTCGCGGTCCTGGGCCAGCATATGGCGAGAGACGGGCCAGAGGGCCGCGGACCAGCCGTCAAATTAGGGCAGTGCCGACCCCCCCCGCCGTGTCGACCGAAAGGACGTCAAGACCCGAAGTATCAGAAGGTCGGCGTATTTCGGCCGAGACCGAGCGAGGCCGCTGGCGGGGCGAGGAGCCGTACTCACGTACGGTGACGACCCCTGACGGCGGGATCGCGAAGGGATCGACCGAAAGACGCAGGCCTTCTAGGCGATGAGCTCGCGGCTCCCGCGCGTCGCGCCGTCGACCGGGAGCACCGCGTGCGACAGGCACAGCGTCAAGAGGACGATGACCCGGTAGACGGCGTGGACGTCGTCGACGTCGACCTCGCGCCCTCCGCCGGGCTCCTCCCCCTCCGCCGGCACCGGCTCGATCGCCGCGTCGACGTGATCGTGCACGAAAGAGAGGACGCTCGGCTGCTCGATCGAGACGACGTCGTCGAGATCGAACGGCTCGTCGCCGTGGGATGCTCGCAGCTCCTCCTCGAGGCGGATGGCCTCTTCGGTGGCCTTGAGCGCGTCGAGGGACACCTCACGCAAACGCGCGACGCCGAACGTCCGCTCGAACGCGAGCCAGATGGAGATGGAGAGGAAGTATCCGAGGGCCAGCGCGGTGTCGTCGAGCGGCTTGGAGAGGACCTGCGACAAGGCGTCGGCCAGGTGCGGCTGCGTCGACTCGAAGCGAGCGAACGCGCCATCGAGCTCCTCGCGCGCCCCCGACGACTCGTCGGCGAGCTCGCGCTCGATGCTCTCGAGGACCGCCGCGTCGATGACCGCGTATCGCGGCACGGGACGAATCGCCGCGCCTCGGACCCACATGCCCCGAATGCTATCAGGGTCGGGCGCCCGCACGCGACAGCGCAATGTCGTCATTCGAGTCGGGAGAGGCGGGCGAGCGACGCTGCCGTCCAGGCCAGGCCCACCGACAAGACGATGCCCATGACGAGGACGCCCTTGCCGAGCGCGCTCGCGCCGATCGGCTCGGTGCCGAAGTCCCCGTGGAACTGCGCGAACGTGCCGCTCACCGCCAGTCGGCGGGCGGCGACCACGATCCCGACGACGGCGAGCGCGCTCGGTGTTCCCACGAGCGCCGCGACGGGGCCGAAGCGGCGCTTGCGGACCGGCTTGACCGCGCCGACGAAGCCCCCGACGACGGTCGCGGCCGCCAAGAGCACGAGCCCGAGATCGATCGCGCTCGGGATGCGGCGCCAAGCGATGACGTACAAGTACGACCAGTCGCCGTGGAACGCGACGAAGTAAGCGACCACCGGAAGCCACACGAGTCCGGCGAACGCGGCGACGATCACGAACGAGCGCGAGGCGACGATCGGACCCTCGCGCGCGAGCTCCGGCGCGGCCACCCAGGCGAGGATGGCGCCGAGCGCGAAGCCGACGAGGGGCGCAAAGGGGATCGGCACCTGAGGCGTGCAAGACTACGTCCGCGGGAGGGCGCTCGTCGACGGTCTCGCAGCGGGTGCTACGCTCGCGAACCCTCATGGATCCAGCCCGACTGCGCCTGCTTCTCGACGCCGTGCGCGAGGGAAACACGACCGTCGAGGACGCCCTGGGCGAGCTGCGGGACCTGCCCTACGCCGATCTGGGCTACGCGTCGGTCGACCACCATCGTGCCCTGCGGCAGGGTGCGCCCGAGGTGGTGCTCGGACACGGCAAGACCGCGGCGCAGATCGTCGGCATCGCCCGCGAGCTCGCGCGCACGCGCCAGAACGTGCTCGTCACGCGAGTCGACGCCGACAAGGCGCGGGAGGTCACGGCGGAGCTGCCCGAGATGAAGTACGTCGAAATCGCGCGTACCGCGACGCTCGAGCCGTCGCCGATCGCCAAGCTCGGAGCGCGACCGGTCGCGCTGGTGAGCGCGGGCACCGGGGACCTGCCCGTCGCCGAAGAGTGCGCCGAGACGCTGCGGATGTTGGGCGTCGCGGTCGAGCGGGTCTACGACGTGGGCGTCGCCGGAATTCATCGGCTCTTGCACAAGCGCGACGTGTTCGAGCGCACGGGCCTCGCGATCGTGGTTGCGGGGATGGAGGGGGCCCTGCCGAGCGTCGTGGGCGGAATGGTGGCGGGGCCGGTCATCGCCGTGCCGACGTCGGTCGGGTACGGGGTGAGCTTCGGCGGCGTGGCGGCGCTCGCGGCGATGCTCTCGAGCTGTGCTTCCGGGATCGTGGTGTGCAACATCGACAACGGATTCGGCGCGGCCTACGCGGCGGCGAGGATATTGAGGTCGAGGGAGAAGTACTGAGGCGGCATGGGGCACGAGGGGCACGAGGACCACGACGAGCACGAGGGGGGGCCGCACGGCGGGCGCGGACAGGTGCACGCGCGCGGAGACGTGCCTGGTCAGGCGCACGCGCGGGAGAACGAGCTGGCACGAGGGGGCGGGGCCGGGAAGGTGCTCTTCCTCGACGCCCCGAGCGGACTCGCGGGGGACATGATCATCGCGGCCCTCGTCGATCTCGGCGTCCCTCCCGCGGTGATCCAACACGCCGTTGCATCGCTCCCGATCGACCGGTTTCACCTGCACTTCGGGGAGCGGGTGCGGAGCGGAATCGTGGCGACGTCGTTCGACGTGCACGTGGACGAGGGACAGCCGATGCGGACGTACGCGTCGATTCGATCGATGCTCGACGCGGCGCCCCTCGAGTCCGGCGTTCGCGACCGCGCGCAGCGCACGTTCCGGAGGCTGGCGGAGGCCGAGGCGAAGGTGCATAAGACGTCGATCGACGACGTGCACTTCCACGAGGTCGGCGCGGTGGACGCGATCGTCGACGTGGTCGGGAGCGCGGCCGCGCTCGAGCACGTCGGGGCGGACCTCTACGTGTCGCCGCTGCCGATGGGACGGGGATACGCCCGCGCGGCGCACGGCACGCTGCCGCTGCCGCCGCCGGCGACGGTGGAGTGCTTGCGTGGGTTCGCGACGTACGAGACGCCCTTGGCGTTCGAGTTCGTGACGCCCACCGGCGCGGCCATCGTCGGCGCCCACGCCCTCGGGTCGGAGGGCTGGCCGTCGATGGCACCGGAGCGCGTGGGTTGGGGCGCGGGCACGGCGGATCTCTCGGATCGGCCCAACTTGCTCCGCGCGGTGCTCGGGACGCCGTGGCCCGCGAGCCGCGCCGGCGGCGCGAAGGCGACGCACGCCGTGCTCGAGGTCAACCTGGACGACGCGACGGGGGAGCTGGCGGCCGCGTGGATCGAGGCGCTCCTCGCCTCGGGCGCGCTCGACGCGTGGGCGACGCCGATCACGATGAAGAAGGGACGGCCCGCCCTCACGCTCTCCGCCATCGCGCCGGTCGAGCGTGCCGACGCGGTGGCCGTCGCGATGCTGCGCGAGACGACGAGCCTGGGGGTCCGCCGGCACGACGTCACGCGCTTCGAACGGCCGCGCACCATGGACCGCGTGGCGACCCCCTACGGCGAGATCCCGGTGAAGGTCGCGACGGGCCCCTTCGGGCCGCCGCAGGTCAAGCCGGAGTTCGACGCGTGCGCCGCCGCGGCCCGCGCGCACGGCGTCCCGGTGCGCGAGGTCATCCGCGCGGCGCTCGCGGCGTGGCGTGGACCCGCGCCGTAGGACATGAACGTCCTGCCCTGCCGCAGCACCGAAAAATCTTGCACTTTGTCCAGGGATTCTTCGTTGCATGCCGTCCGTCTCCTCGTCGGCCTTTTGACCGCGGCGTGCGCTGCGGGGTGCACGGACGGCCCCGCGGGCCCTGCGGCGCCCGACGACGGTTCGGTCGCCGCCCCGAAGTGCATTTCCGGCCAGGCGGCCGCCTGCGCCTGCACCGATGGCACCGCCGGAGCTCAAACCTGCCATGCCGACGGGACCTTCGGGCCGTGCGTCTGCGCGCTACGCGACGCGACGACCAGCGCGACGGGGGACGCGGGCGACGCAGCGGACGGTGGGGCCGACGCCCTTCCAGGCGACGGCGCATCGGCGGACGGTGCCCCGGTCGACGTGGAGTCCGACGCCACGGCCGACGCGGATTCGGCCGCGATGGGCGCCATGGACGATTCGCCCGCGGACGCGTGGGTACCGGGTGTGACCGCCTTCCAAAGCTGTGGGACCAGCGGGCCAGGACGGACCAATTGCGGAGGGGGCAGCGAAAGCTGCTGCACCACCCTCGCGGTGCCCGGCGGAACGTTTTATCAGTCCTACCAGAGCGTCTTCGACAACACGACCGACGGCGGTTACTCGATTGTTCGCCTCGACGCGTCGACGCAGGGTGCGAGCGCGACCATCAGCGGCTTCCGGCTCGACAAATACGAAGTCACCGTCGGGCGCTTCCGCTCGTTCGTGAATGCGTGGAACGGCGGAGCCGGGTGGTTGCCCCCTGCCGGCTCGGGCAAGCATACCCACCTGAACGGTGGCGCTGGCTTGTTGCTCGAGCCCGGCTGGGTCGCCACCGACGACGCCAACGTCGCCCCGACCGCAGCAAACTTCGCCAACTGCGGCAACTACACGCCGACGTGGACGAGCTCTGCCGGCGCCAACGAGAACCTCCCCGTCAACTGCGTGAACTGGTACGAGGCCTACGCGTTTTGCATCTGGGATGGAGGCTTTCTCCCGACCCAAGCGGAAGGGGAGTATGCGGCGGCGGGCGGGGACGAGCAACGCGAGTTCCCGTGGGGTGCGGCCGACCCCGGTACCTCGAATCAATACGCCATCTACGGTTGTTACTATTCAGGCCCCGCCGCCTTTTGCGCGTCGACGAACGTCGCATCGATCGCACCCGTAGGCACGCCGAGCTTGGGGGCGGGACGGTGGGGTCAGCTCGACCTCGCCGGCAATCTCGGCGAGTGGTCGCTCGACGGTACCGATGGGCCCATGAGCTGCACGGATTGTTACTACGGTGTCGGAGGTCAACCGTGCCTTCGGGGCGGAGACTACGGTACGGCTCGTATCCAGTTGATCCCCGATATTTACAGCGGTGAGCCGCGGTCGACCCGATTTGGCATCATCGGCTTTCGTTGCGCTCGAAGCCCGTGATCGTTCAGGGCACGCAGCCGGACGCCGCGACGCGCGTGGAATGCCCGTTCTGGTCCCAGAGCGAGACGACGAAGCTGCCGCCCAGATTGGTCATCGAGGCCATGTCGCCGCTCACGTAGTTGTGCGGAAAAACGGAGATGGGGCCTTGGTGTCCCATCCCGTCGACGTTGACGTAGGCGAACGCGACGTCGGTCGGGTTGAGGAGGACGAGGCCCACGCCGCCTTTGCCCTGATCGTCGTCGATCGCGCGGCCCGAGACGGCGCGTGGGGCGCCCGTGAACCGGAAGCCGGGAAAGCCCGCGTCGCCGCCGTCCATCGGACCGCCGACGACCCCCGCGTCGCCGGCCGTCAGGAACGCCTCCTGCACCGTGGAGTTGGCGTTGTCGTCGTAAAAGTAGGTGAAGCCCTGGGCGGTTCCGCCCACGGCCACCCAGTTCCCCGACGTCGAGCTGACGTTGACCGTCGGCCCGATGGGGTTGCTCACGCTGTCGAGGAGCGTGAACCAAGGAACCGCGGTTGCGGGATTTCCAGACGTGTAGGCGACGCCGAACGCGTTGCCCGACACGCCGGCGCTCCCGTTCTCGCGGTTGCTGTACACCGACCCCGCCGGATCGTTCGTCGGCACGATGTCCGTGTCGCCCCCGGCCGCGAGACCACTGCGCAGGAACTTCTTGAGGCGGACGGCCCAGACCTGGGACGTGTAGTACGTCCAGGAAAGAACGAACGACTGGCTGGGCGGCGCCCAGATCGCCTGCGGTTGATACCCCTGGTACTGCGCCGTCTCGAGCAGCACGTTGCGCGCAAGCTGCAGCCCGGCGGCGCCCCCTTCCCCGCCGGCGCCACCGTCCGCGGACGGCGAGAGGAAGGCCGCGAACATGTCGGTCTCGTCGTAAGCCCCGCCCAGGTAGAACCGAACGCCGTAAACGAGGACGACCTCCCCCGACGGCGCGATCGCCGAGGCGTAGAGGGAGATGGTCAGGGGGGCGTCATGCCCGGTGGTGTTGAGGTTCTTGACCTGGAAGAGAGGCGCGGCCGGCCCCTGCTCCGTCCCCGTCCCCGGATCGAAGGCCTGGACGTAGATGAGGCCCACGTTGGCGCCCCCGTCCACTCCCCCCGCGGCGGGGCCCGCGTACCCCGAGAACGCGAGAACGCTCGTCGCCGTCCGAGCCCCGACGCCGCCCGTGAAGTTCGGGTTCGAGTCGCCGGTCGCCATGTTGCCGAACTGCGTCTGCGCGCTGGGGCACGAGTTGCCGGCCGGCGCATCCATCCCGGCGTCGACGGTCGCGTCCGGGCTGCCGCTGCCGCTCTCGGGCGAGGCGGACCCGCCCTCGGGCGACCCGCTGCTGGCGTCGCTGTGCGGCATGCCCGCCGCGCCGTCGCCCAAGACCGCGCCGTCCACACCGATGTCGCCGGCCGCGATGAGGGCCGGCTGATCCGCGGCGTTGCCCGGCGAGTAGCAGGCGCTCATGGTCCCGCTGCCGGCGAGGCAAAAGTCGCCCATCGTGCAGTCGCTCGTGGACATGCAGGTCGTGCGGCACTGCTGGTCATTTCCACAGACCTGCCCGACCTGGCACGAGGTCTTGGCGCAGGTCGCCTCCTCCGGGAGCTGGCACACCCCCGTCGTTCCCGACAGGACGCAGCGCTCGCCCGTGGCGCAGTCGCGTGACTGCTTGCACTCGTTGTGGCACCGGCCGAACGCGCAGATGAGGTTGCCGTTGCAGTCGCTGTTGATCGAACACGTCTGGTCGAGGCCCGCAGACCCCGAGCTGCTGCAGCTCGCCACCGCCACGGCCGCCGCCGCGCCGACGGCGAGTGCGATCCCCGCGCCCAACCGAACCAGGTGATGCATCGAGTACTACCTCCGCGATTAGCGTTCTTCTTGTCGTAGGGCTCAGCCAGTGTCAATGGCTCATAGTCCGCATGCTCGAGCGAAGCGAGAGAACGGACTAGCGACACACCCCCCAGTCCGCATGCTCGAGCGAAGCGAGAGAACGGACTAGCGAACCTCGGGCGGCCCGAATGAGATATGCTCTCCGGCCATGAGCGCTTGCCCTCAATGCGGCACGGTGGCCCGCCCGAACGACAAGTTCTGCAACATTTGCGGGACGCCGCTCGCGCGCGCCAATCCGGCGGGACCGGGGGCAGGCGGGGGGTACGGGGCCCCCGCGCCGCAGGGTGGCTTCGCGCCACCGGCGCCGCAGGGCGCTCCGTCCCCACGCTGTCAGATGGGGCACGAGATCGCGCCGGGCGCGAGCTACTGCGCGCAAGGACACCCGATCGCGCTCGACCAGATGCAGTTCGCGAACGAACCCTACGGCCAGCCTCCCGGGGGCTACGGCGGGCCGCCCGGCGGCCAACCCCCCGGCGGCTATGGCGCGCCCCCTCCGCCTCCCCTCCAGTACGGAGCACCGGCCGCGATTCCGCCGCCCCCGCCGGGCTTCGCTGCACCCCCCGCTCCGGGGTTCGGACAGGGGCCTCCTCCGGCCTATCAGCCGGCCGCCGCGCCGCCGCCGTACGGAGCGCCCGCCCCCCCAGGGGCCTACGCCCCGGCGCCCGCGCCGTATGCCCCGGCCGGCCCCGTGCAAACGCCTTATCCGGGACAGGCGATCCCGGCGCCGCCGCCTCCCGCGTACGGGGCCGAGGCCGTCCCGTCCAAGGTGCTCCGCGGCTTCCTCGTCGCCTACGGCACCAACGCGAGCGGCGAGTTCTGGCCCCTCACCGCCGGGCGCCACGTCATCGGTCGCGCGGGCGGCGCGGACGGGATCGACATTCCGCTGCAGGACCCGACGATCTCGTCGCGACACGGCACCCTCGTCGTGGACGGGCCGAGCGGCGGCATCGCGATCGAAGACACAGGCTCCACGAACGGCACGTTCGTCAACGACGAACACATCGGCTTCAACGGCCGCCGGGACCTTCGCGACGGCGACCGGCTGCGGTTCGGCGGGTTCAGCACGATCGTCAAGGTGATCGGCCGAGTGTGACGCGAAGGGCGCAGTCCATCGTCATGGACGAAAGAAAGGGGCGAGGTCACTACGAGATGGCCCGACGACTATCCCGACTGCTTTCCGTGCTCGTCGTGGCGGCGCTGGCCCTTGCCTTCGGCGGGGACGCGGCGGCCGCGCCCGAGGCGCACATCCTGCGGATCGACCCTCGCACGGGTCTCTCCGGCGGCAAGCCGACGCTGACGACCGTCATCGAGGTCGTCCAGTTCAAGCGCCTGAGCGACGTCCTCCAGCCGTGCGCCGGAGCGACCGCAGCGGCCACGCTCTCGTGCTGGAGCGAGCAGCTCGAGAAACCCGGCGCGCTGTGGGATCCGTTCCCGCTCCCCGAGCAGAACGCGCACTTTCTGGTGAAGGTGTCGGGGGAGGACCAGCTCACCAAGTTCGTCGACAAGACGGCGTGGGGCAAGGCGCAGAACCAGCCCAACGTCGGCACGGCGTGGCTCGTCGCCGTGGACGCCTCGTCGGGGATGGGGACCCGCTTCGGCGACGCCCGCGCGATCGCGCACGAGTTCATCGAAGAGATGCAGCCCAACGACTTGATGGACCTCATGTTCTTCGACGACGTCCAGGTCGTCCGCGACACCAAGTGGAAGACGTTCAAGCAGCGAGCCGACTTGGGCAACGCGCTCAACGACTTCAAGTCGACGAGCCCCTCGCACGGCCGGGACCGGGCGCTCTTCTCGCAGATCAAGACGATGACGCAGGACGCGTTCGGCTCACTGGGGAACTCCGACCAGCCGGACGCCGTTCCTCTGCACCAGGCGATGGTCGTGCTCTCGAACGGCGCCGGGCGGGGCGACGCGGAGAGCGCGAGCCCGAGCGCCGACGTCTTCCACCAGTACCTGGATCAGGGCCGCTTCCCCGCCGACAACACCTCGCTGCCGAAGACGCCCCTCCCGGTCATTTCCATCTGGCTCCCGAACGGGCAGGGCTTGATGGAGAACATCTACCGCAACAACGAAGCCCAATTCATGCAGTCGCTCGCCAACCCGGAGATCGGGGGCTTCTTCGACATCATCCAGCAGGGGATGGGCGCGGCGAAGGCCAAGACCGTGATCGGGCTCGTGCGCGCTCGGTTCAACGCGATGTGGCTCGTCCACTGGACGATGAGCTGTCTCAACTCGAGCGTCGAACAGACGTTCAACCTCGTGTTCGAGAACACGCACCCCACGATAGCCCCCGACGGGACCTTCAAGGACGTGCCCATCGGGATGGACCCGACGCAGTGGCCGCTCGACGTCGACTCGGCGAAGACGCTCAAGGCCGCGCAGGACAACCCGGTCTATCCCGGGGGGCAGTTCACGGTGTACGGGGACTTCTGCTGGAGCGGCGACAAGACGCGCGCCGAGGCGTACTTCATCCCGGCGGGGACCAAGCCCAACTCGCAGACGAACAGCCGCGACCCCGAGGTCGCGAAGAAGGCGATGCAGCAGCTTCAGGCCGAGCACATGCTCGGCACCGCGGTCGCCGCCGGGGACGGCTACGTCACCTTCAACGTCCCCGACGACGACAAGGTCCTCGACGGATCGGGCGACAACACGGTGGCGCGCCTCGTCGTCTACGACAACAAAGCCCACCGCGCCTCGGCGGTCGACGAGAAGAGCGTACTGTCGCTGAAGGCGACGAAGAAGCCGCTCTCGCTGCCGCTCATCGGCGGAATCGCCGGGCTCCTCATCGTGATCGTGCTCCTCGTGCTCGTCTTGCTCCGCGGCGGCGGCGGCGGCAAAAAACGCGGAGGCGCGCCTCCGCCCGGGCCCATGGCGCCTCCGGGCTACGGCCCACCGCCAGGCGGGGGATACGGAGGCGCTCCACCGGGGGGTGGCGGATACGCTCCGCCGGGCGGATACGGGATGCACTCCATGGCGGATCCTTTGGCGGCGACGGCGGCCGCGCCGGGGGGAGCCGCGGCCATGGGATACGGCGCCCCCGCGGGGTTCGGCGTGCCCCCGCCGCAGCAAGCGCTCGCCCCCCCGCCGGCCGAACCTTGGGGCACGACGGCGGCCCCCCCGGTGGTCCAAGTGCGCTGCCCCGCGTGCGGGATGAACACGATGGCCACGCCCGGGCAGCCGTCCTTCTGTTTCTCCTGCGGGCAGCCCATCGGCAGCGAAGTGACGAAAGGAGGTGGGGGCGTTAGCGTCCCCGGGTTTCCCGTTACCGGCCCGATGAACGCCCAGCCGGTGTCCCCGGCGGCCCCCCAGGGCTGGCTGGCGGCCACCATCCGCGGGACGGCCGGCCAGTTCTCGGTGCAAGCGGGCTCCGAGGTGCGAGTGGGTCGCGATCCCGCCCAGTGCCCCATCTTCCTGAGCGAGCCGCGCGTGAGCGGCGTCCACGCGACGCTGCGGCTCGCGGACGGACAGCTGATGGTGCGCGACGAGACCTCCAACAACGGCACGTGGGTCTCGGGTATGCGCATCGTGCCGGGCATCTGGACGGCGGTGCCCGCCGGCGCCCCCCTGCGCTTCGGCCCCGTCGAGTTCACCGTGCAGGTGGGCGCGTGACGCGAGGGTGATGCCATGGAGCCGGCGCACGCGCTTCCGGCAGTCGAATTCGCACAGCGGTCCGACCCCGGCCGCGATCCCGACAAGCAGATCAACGAGGACGCGAGCGGTCATCGCGAGACGCGGTTCGGGCACCTGTGCGTGGTCTGCGACGGGATGGGAGGCCACGCGTCCGGCCGGGAGGCGGCCGAGCTCGCGCTCGCCACGATCTTCGACGTGGTCGATCACATGCCGGACGGAACGCCGGCGCCGCAGGTCCTGCGCGCGGCGATCGAGGAGGCGAGCCGACGCGTTTATGCCATGCCGACGAGCGAGATCGCGCTCGGCAGGCCCGGCTCGACGGTCGTCGCGTTGCTGATGCACGCCGGCGGCGTCGAGGTCTGCCACGTTGGCGACAGCCGCGCTTACCTGGTCCACGAGGGACAGGTCTTCCGCGTGACGCGCGACCACTCGGTGGTGCAAGAGCTCGTCGATCGAGGCGTCCTCACGTTGCAGCAGGCGGCGCACCATCCCGATGCGAACCGCATCACGCGCGCGCTCGGGATGTCGGCCGAGGTCGAGGTGGAGCTTCGCCCGCAGCCGGTCCCCTACGTGACCGGCGACGCGTTCGTCCTGTGCTCGGACGGATTGAGCGACCTGGTCGAAGACCACGAGATCCTCGCCACGGTCGGGAGCGAGCCGGGAGCGCAAGCGGTCGGCAAGCTGGTCGACCTGGCCAACGCGCGCGGCGGCCACGACAACATCACGGTCGTCGTGCTGCGAGCGCGCGAGAACTCGCAACCGCTGTCGGGGGGCGTCGCACCGACGGTCGCGCAGACGTCGCAAGGACCCACCACCGTGCCGAGCGGCCCCCCGGGGTTCACGGCGGCGCCGGGAGACCGATCGACCCAGCCAGCGCTCGCGGGGGTGTCGCCGGGGTTCGGGCAACGCCCGCTCGAGCCCACGCCGCCGCCGCCCTCGACGCGCACCATCGTTTCGGAGGGCGGCGCACCGCCGATGGTCGTGGCCGGAATCTTCCTGGCGGGGGTGGCGACCGCATTGCTCGTGACCGTGCTGGCCGTTCACTTCGCCGAGAGGGGCGGCAAGCGCAACGCCGCCCACGATACGACGCCGCTCGCGAGCGCGGTCGACGCCATGACGGACGGACCGACGGCGCTGGTGCCCGACACGGTCGTCGTCCCGCCGCCGAGCGTGCCGTCCGAGCCGATCGCGCCGCTCGAGCCGGCGTCGAGCGCGCCCCCGAAGAGGAAGGGACGGCACTAGAGAGGTGGTCCACCGCGGCAAGCGGCGACTTGCGGCCGTCCCGAGGGCGTTGGGGTAGGATGGCGACCATGGCGCGTCCCGCCGCCTGGGCCATGGCCGCGATCGCGCTCGCGGGCGCCAATGGCTGCAAGCGACCGAGCCGCGGGCGCGTGGCGGGGTTCACGCCGCCCCCGCTCGCCGCCGGGTTCGTCGAGCAGAACGGAGCGGGCTGGCGGATTGCGGTCCCCTCCACCTGGACGGAGACGGCGCAGAAGGACGCCGGGGTGTGGTCGCTGGCCGACCCGCAGACCGTCGACGACTTCCGCGCGAACGTCAACGTCGTGACGGAGCACTACACCGAGGACTCCTTCACCTACGCCCGCGCGAACGAAGAGGCGCTGCGCCACGACCCGCGCGCCAGCGTCGAGACGGTGCGCGAGGACGTCGTCGACGGCGACGCGACCCTCGTCATGGAGACGCGCTGGGCACCCGTGCCGCCCTCCGCGGTCGCGTACTTGACGGCGCAGACCGCGCTCGCGTCGCGAGGAACGGGGTACGTGGTCACCTGCTCCGCCTCCGCGGGCGGCTTCGAGCGGTATCGGTCCACGTGCGAGGCCATCCTCCGGTCCTTCGCAGTCGAGCGCTGAGCTCGCGGAGTGCGCCCGTCGGCGCTGAGCTCGCAACACGCCCGCGTCCGCGCTGACGTGCGTTACACTCGGCGCGTGAAGATACTCCGTCCGCTCCGTGTGCCACTGCTGCTCTCCGTAACCTCTTGCATGGGGCTGCACCTTACGACCATCAAGACGGCGCAACAGAAGCCGAGCAACGTCGCCGTCTACTTCAAGGCCGAGACCAACGGCGGCGAGGCGGTCCCGGGGCTGACGGCGGACAGCTTCCGCATCTACGAGGACGGTCAGCTCGTTTCGCACTACGAGAGCAAGCAGACCATCGTCAACCCGGAGGTGGCCGCGATTCACTACACGCTGCTCCTCGTCGACATGAGCGGCAGCGTGAGCCAGAGCGGGTCCGTCGACACCCTCGTGCAGGCCGTCGGGACATTCACCGATCGAGTGGAGAAGCAGCAGCGGGTCGCGATTTACGCGTTCGACGGCGGCCCTGACCTCTATCCGATCGCGCCGTTCACCGACCAGGCGGGGAGCGCGAAGGCCGGGGTCCAGGCGCTCTCCACGTTCAAGCCCAAGGATCCGAGCACCAACCTCAACGGCGCGGTGGTCAAGGCGCTCGAGGAGCTCGACGGAGCGCTCGGCAAAGCTTCCCAGCCGCTCAAGTTCGGCACGCTCGTCGTGTTCACCGACGGGACCGATCGAGCGGGTCGCGTGCCCGCGAACGAGATGACGAGCCGGATCAAGGACAAGCCCTTCGACGTCTTCGCCATCGGGCTGGGCGCCGAGATCTCCGAACGACAGCTCCGTGACATCGGCAAGAGCGGGACGGCGATGGCGGCCGACAAGGGCGCGATCGTGAAGGCGTTCGACGACGTCGGGGCGAACGTCGAGGCCCGAACGAAGAGCTACTATCTGCTCTCGTATTGCTCGCCCTCGCGCGCCGGCAAGCACGAGGTCCGCATCGAGGCGGACTTCAAGGGCGAAGGGCGCAACGAGCAGATCGGGAGCCTGAAGAGCGACTTCGACGCCACGGGCTTCGCGCCGGGGTGCGACCCCAACACGCCGCCGAGCTTCGACGTGACCAAGGGCGACGCGCTGGCCCCTCCCGACAAGGACAAAGAAAAGGACGACAAGGAGAAGGCGGACAAGGACAAGAAGGAAAAGGAGAAGGAGAAGGACAGGAAGAAGGACGAGAAGAAAGACGACAAGAAGGACGTCAAGCCGGCCGCCAAGCCGGCCGCGCAAGTGGCCTCGACACCCAAGGCCGCGCCTGCGCCGAAGCCCGCGCCGGCGCCCGAGGCGGCCCCCGCGCCAGAGCCCGCGCCCGCGCCGCCGCCCCCGCCTCCGAAGCCGGCACACCCGACACCCCCGCCGCAGGACTTCAATCCGTAGACCGGCCGTTCTTCATGCTCGCCGATTTTCGGTCAGGTCGCGTCGAGGATCGCCCGCGCCACCCCCTCCGCCGTCACGTGCGACAGGAGGATGCCGTTGCGGTGGTGCCCCGTGGCGAGGAAGAGCCCCGGCATTCGACAGGCGCCAACGAGCGCGCGGCCATCCGTCGCCTTCGGGCGAAAATTGCTCCACGAGCTCGCGAGCTGCGCGGCGCCCAGCGAGGGGAGGCACGCGAGCGCGCCGTCGAGGATGGCGTGGACGCCCGACGCGGTGACCTCTTTGCGGAAGCCCGCGTTCTCCATCGTCGACCCGCAGAGGACGCGCCCGTCGCCGCGTGGCACGACGTAGGCTCCGCCGCCGAACACGATCGTACGCACGCGAGGCGGGCGCTCCTCCAAGAGGAGCATCTGCCCCCGGACCGGGCGGACCGACGGGAGCTCGGCCGGAATCCCGGGCACGAGCGATGACCAGCTCCCCGCGGCGAGCACCGTCGCATCGGCGCGAAGCTCGCCGTCGTCCAGCACGACGCCCGTGCACCGATCGCCCTCGACCAGCAAGCGCTGCACGGTCACGCCCGATCGGACGGTGACTCGGCGATCTCGAGCGAGCGCCACCATCAGCGCCCGCAGGAGCGCCGGCGGGTCCACCTGCGCGTCGCGCGCGAAATACGCGGCCGCGAGGATCCCACCGGCGAGCTCAGGCTCGATGGCGCGGGCGTGGACGCCGTCCACGAGCTCCGCCTCCAGGCCGAGACCCCGTTGCCAGCGCACCTCGCGCTCGAGCTCCGCCCGCTCTTCGCTGGATCGCGCGACGCGCAAGACGCCCGAGACCCGGTGTCCGACGTCGATCCCGCTCGCCTCGCGGAGCGCCGCGGCCCATGGGGCCCATCCTTCGCGCGCGGCGAGGAAGAGCTCCACCTCGCCCGCGTGGCCGCGAAGCTCGACCTGGGCCCCGAGGATCCCGGCCGCCGCGCTGGACGCCTCCGCCCCGGGCACGGCCCGCTCGAGGACGATCGCTTCGGCGCCGCGGCGGGCAAGCGCCAACGCCGTCGCGCAGCCCATCACCCCGCCGCCGACGATGGCGACCTTCACCGCTCGGTCACTCTTCGCACGAGCCGAACCAGCGACGCCGCGTTCCACGCCGCGGACGCCAGGAACGTCACGAAGAGGAAGACGGCCCATCGCGCGTGAGGAGGGTCCTCCCCGTCGACCAGGAGAAACGCCCCCGCCGGCACGCCGTCGTGCGTCGTCTGGTCGATGGCCCGAGCGAGGCCCCGGTGACGCGGGCCGGCGGCGTCGAACCGAACGAGACGACCGGCGAGCGCGTGAGGCGGCTCCCACCGGCCGCTCTCGCCGCCTGCCGGGACGCGGACATCGACCCAAAGATCCCGCCTGCCCGCGACGGGCAGCGCGCGAAACGTGTCGTCGGTGAACGGACGCTCGTAGCGAATGGCGCCGGCGGCCCCGAGCAAAGCCGCACCCCGCACCGGCTGGTTCTCGTGGGCTGCCAGGGTGGCCGTCGTCACGCCGCCGAGGTCCCCGAGGTCCGCGGCCGAGGTACCGCCGAGCGCGTAGACGACTTCGTGCCAAAGGGCCATGCCCATCGCCAGGGACAGCGTCGAAGCGAGCGACAGAATCGCGATCGTGACCGTACGCTCGCGACGCGGCGGGTCCGGCAGCGAGAGGAGCTCCGGGTCCGGTTCGTCCGAGCGCTGGACGCCCCCGAGAAGGGGCGCGGTCGATAGAAGAGGCTCGCGCGGCACCCGTGCCTGAGCATAGCTCATGACGACGTCAGGACACCTCCGGACCCGCGTTCGTTCCCGCTTGGCGGGCCCCTTGCTCCGGCGGTACCGTAGGATCGATGGCGTCCGCCAAGCCCGTCTTGTGCGCTTCTTGCGGCTTCAACAGGAACCCGCCCGGCTCGAAGCGATGCGCATCGTGCGGTGCCAAGATCGAAGAGCTCGGCCGGTCGAAGCGATCGCGCGAGGAGGAGCTTGGACGGCGCTACCAACAGGAGGGCGTCAGCATCCAGTGGCTGCTCATCGCCTTCCTCGTCCAGGGGGTGCTCACGGCCGCCCTCGTCTTCGGCCTCCCGATGGTCCTCTCCCTGCTCGACTTCGAGGGGCAGAACGGGATGCTCGTGTGCATTCCCGTCTGGTTTCTCGGCGGCCTGCTCGTCGGGATGATCTCGCCCGGCCGCACGTTCATCGAACCCGCGGTCGCCAGCCTGCTCGTCGCCATCCCCACCACGTTCTTGCTCATCCAGAGCCAGACGGTGCGAACGATGCCGCTCTTTCTCTACCTGATCTTCGCGGCCATCGGGATCCTGCTGACCCTGATCGGTGCGTACATCGGCGAACGGATCCAGCTCGGACCCCCGCCGAAGCCCGCCGAGTGACGGATTTCGACGTCGTCGTCGTCGGGGGCGGCCCGGCCGGGTCGGTGTGCGCGGCGGCGCTCGGGGCGCAGGGGCGCCGCGTCGCCCTTCTCGAGCGCGATCGCCACCCGCGGTTTCATCTCGGCGAGTCGCTCTTGCCGGCCAGCCTCGACGTCCTGTCGGCGCTGGGGATCCTCGATCGGGTCCGCGCCCGCTTCCTCGTCAAGTACGCCGCCCGTTTCGTGGACGGCGCCGGCCGCGAGACCCCCACCCGATATCTCTTCTCGGAGGCGTTCGGGGCGCGATGGGACCACGCCTTTCAGGTGCCGCGCGACGAGTTCGACGAGCTCGTCTTCCGGCACGCCGGGACGCGCGGCGCCGAGCTGCGCGAGGGATGGGAGGTCACGCGGGTCGTCTTCGAAGCGGGGCGCGCGGTCGGGGTCGAGGCCCGCGACGACCACGGCGTCGCGACGACGCTCGGCGCGCGCTTCGTCGTCGACGCGAGCGGACGGGACGCGATCGTCGCGAGGTCCTTTCGCAGCACCGAGCGCATCGCGCTCCTCGATCGCACCGCGCTCTACACCCACGTGCGCGGCGCGTGGCGCGACGAGGGGCCCCGGGCGGGCGACGTCCAGATCGTCGTCTTCGGCGACGCGGAGCGGCGCGGGTGGCTATGGTTCATCCCTTTCGCCGACGGACGCACGAGCGTGGGCGCCGTCGTGTCGCCCGCATGGACGCGAGCGCATCGCGATCGCGGCGGACCCGCCGCGCTTTTCGGCGCCGCCGTCGAGGAGGCGCCCGCGGCGAAGGCGATGCTCGACGCGTCCGAAGCGCTGTTCGAGCCGCGGGCGACGGCGGACTTCAGCTTTCGTGTCCGCGCGACGCGGGGTCCCGGCTGGCTCGCGCTGGGCGACGCGGCGGGGTTCATCGACCCGCTCTTCTCGACCGGCGTTCACCTCGCGATGCACGGCGCGCTCTCGGCGGGGCCGGCGATCGACGCCTGGCTCGCCGACGAGACGGCCGGCGAAGCGCGGCTCGCCGCGTGGGAGCGCGACCTGCGAGGGGGCTCGGACCTCTTCGTCGGCGTCGTCCAGGCGTTCTACGCGGGCGGCCTGACCCCGTACCTCTTCGCCGAGCTCCAGCACCCCTTTCTGCGGCGCGCGATCTCGTCGATGCTGACGGGATACGTCTTCGACGACACGCGGTGGACCCGCGCGATGCGCGCGCGGTTCCCCGTCAAGGCGTGACGACGACGGCCGACGCTTGGCCTAGGATGGCGCGCAGAGCCAAACGCCGTGGCGGCCGCCCTCACCGTCGACCTGACCTGGAACGCGCCGTACGCCGAGTGCCCCGCGCGTGAGCACGTCCTCGAGGAGGCGGGCGGGATCCTCGGCGCGTCGCGCGCGAGCGGATCCCCCGTCGCCGTGCGGGCGGACATCGAGCGGGTGGAGGAGGCGCGCTGGCGCGCCGTCCTGACGGTCGACGCGGCCGGCACGCGGAGCGTCCGTCACTTCGAGGCGCGCAGCTGCGACGGCGTCGCGTCGGCGGCGGCGCTCATCGTGGCCATCGCGGCCGAGGGCGGACCCCTTCCCGAAGAGCCCACGACGGAGGACACCTCCGCTCCGCGCGCCCTGGCGCCCGCCCCGAGCCCGCGACCCTCGGCGCGCTCGCAGCTCGCCATCGAGGCCGGCGCCGCCGTCGACGACGGACTTCTGCCGGCCCCGGCGGGGGGCGCGGAAATCGCCGCCGGGTGGGCGCTCGGGCTGAGCCGTCTCCGACTCCGCGTCCTCGCGAGCTCGTCGTTGTTCGTCGCCCAGGACGTCGTCCTGTCGACAGGCGACGGCGCGAGCTTCCAGCTCTTTGCGTTCGGGATTCGCGGGTGCCCTGCCTTGCGTGCGGGACCGATGGACGTGGGTGCGTGCGCCGGCGCGGAGATCGAGACGATGGCGGCGGGCGGGTTCGGGGCTCATCCGGAGTCCCACATCGTCTCGTGGGCCTCGGGCCTCGGCTCGGCGCTCGTCACGTGGAGCCCGTCGGAGCACGTCGCGATCTACGGACGCGCGGACCTGCTCGTCCCGGTGGAGCGCCCGCTGTTCTACGTGGGCCAGCTCGGCCCCGCCGGGATCGAGCAGTCGCGCACCCCCGTACATCAGCCGGCGGCGGTCACCGCCCGCGGGGCCATCGGGGTCGAGCTGCGTTTTTTTTGACGGAACGGGGCCCCGCCCGGCACCACAATGAAGCCGAGGTGATCCTTCTGCCGGCCGTCGAGCCCCTCCCCCTGCCGCCGGCGTCGCTGGGCGACGACGCGGAGCCTCGCCCCAGCTTCGAGCAGGCTTACGAGGCGCATTTCGACTTCGTATGGCGCTACGCGCGCCGCCTCGGCGTCACGCCGGCCCATCTCGACGACGTGGTTCAGGAAATCTTCGTGGTGGTGTACCGCCGTCTCGCCGACTTCGAGGGTCGCTCGTCGTTTCGGACCTGGCTCTTCGGGATCGTGCTCAACGTCGTCCGCGCCCACCGCCGATCCATGGGAGGCGCGCACGGCGCGTCCGCGGGCCGAACGGATCCCGAGAGAGTGGCCGACGCCTCGGCCGGCCCCCACGAGCACGCCGCGCGGGCCGAGGCCGTCCGCGTCGTCGACGCGCTCCTCGAGGCGCTCGACGACGAGAAGCGGGAGGTCTTCGTCCTGGCCGAGCTCGAGCAGATCGGCGCCCCCGAGATCGCGGATTCGCTCGGCGTGCCGCTGAACACCGTCTACTCGCGTCTTCGCTTGGCGCGGCAGCAGTTCGCAGCCGCGGCCGCGCGCCATCGCGCGCGCGACGAATGGAGGACACGATGAGCGACCTCTCGCCCGAAGACCAGACCCTCCTCGGCCTGGCGCGCGACGGCCACGACCCGACCGACGCGGACCGACGGCGCGTGCGCGCGGCGGTCGCGGCCCAGCTCGGCGCCGCGGCGGGCCTCACCGTCGCCACGACGTCGACCTTATCGGCGGGCGCTGCGGCGACGGGGGCCGGCGCGGCGGGCTCGGCGTGGGTCGGGGCGACGACCACGGCCGCGGTCAAGGTCGCGGCCGCGGTGGCGCTGGTCGGCGCCGTGGCGAGCGGGGGCGTGGCTGCGTACCGGGCCACGCGCGCCCCCCAGGCGAGGGTCATCGTCGCGCCGGCGGCGTGGGTGAGCCCTCCGCACGTGGCGCAGACGGACCACGGGGGAGACGCGCCGCCTCCGACAGCGCTGCGCGAGATACCGACGTCGCCGCCCGAGCCGGTGCCCGCGCAGGCACCCGCTCCTCTCTTCTTGCGCGCCGGCGAGCGTACCGCTCCCCCGGCGCCCGCCCTCGCGGCCGAGACGACCTGGCCCCCGACGCAGAACGCGGCACCCACGACGACCGTCGACGACCCGTTCGTCCCCCCCGTCGTGGGCGCAGGCGGCGTCGCGACCTCCCCGCCCCCACCGGCGAGCGCGGCGAGCTCGATCGAAGCGGAGACGCTCCTCGTGCGCGCCGGGCTCGCCGCGCTTCACGCGGGCGACCCTGCCGGGGCGCTCGTCCAGTTCGATCGTCACGCGCGCGAGTTCCCGGACGGGCTCCTGGCGCCCGAGCGCGACGCCGAGCGCATCTTCGCCCTCTGCGATCTGCGCCGGGTCGACGAGGCGCGCGCCGCCGCGGACGCCTTCCGGATCCGGCACCCCGGGTCCCCGCTCTTCGCGCGGGTCCGTACGTCGTGCGCTCTTCCGTCGAATCGGTGACGGAAGCCCGCCCGCGTAGACACTCACATCTCAGTCGCGAGAAGGAGCCCGTCATGCGCATGCTTCGCCCAGTTCCCTTGTCCATCGTGTCCGCCGTGGTGATCGCCGGTTGCAGCTCGGGGGCGTTCTCCGTCGGCCAGGTCCCGTACGACGGGGGCCTCGACTCGAGCTCGTCGGTCGACACCGGCGGCGGCGGCGGCATCGACTCGGGCAGCGGCGGAACGGACTCCGGAGGTGGGGCGGATTCGGGGGGCGGCGGCATCGACGCGGCCCCGGGCGCCGACTCTCCCGGAGGGGGGACGTGCGGGGCCACGACGTGCGGCACGGGGCAGATCTGCTGTCCCGGCCCGTGCGGCTCCGCGTCCCGGTGCGAGAACGGATCGGTCTGCACTCCCTTCGGCATCACCTGCGCGATCGACGCGGGGACGCCCGCGGACGGCGGCGGCGCGTGCAAGACCAACGCGGACTGCCCGAACGGCGGCGTCTGCGGTTTCCCGGAGGCCTCCGGGTGCGCAGCGGTCGGCGCGTGCTTCCCGTCCCCCGGCGTCATTTGCAATGCGTTCTCCCCGGGCTGCGCATGCGATGGCACGGAGGTGAGCGTTGTTTGCACGGGCCTGCCCAACGGCTACGTGTCCAAGCCGCTCTTGCACACGGGAGCCTGCGCTTCCGTCGACGCCGGCTCTCCGACGCGCTGGTTCCTCACGTGCGGCGACCCCGTCTGCCGCGCGCCCACGAGCGACGGAGGCGTGCGCGACGACGCCGGCGCACCGTGTCCCCCCGTGGGCTCGCCATGCTCGGTCGACGGAGAACGGTGCGGGACCTCCGACCCGACCGTCGCGTGCGGCGCGACCGAGGAGTGCGCCAGCCAGGACCCGGCCGTCATGTGCCCCAAGTCGAGCCGGCGCTTCAAGGACGGCATCGAGTACGTCGGTGACTCGCGACTGGCCGAGCTGCACGACGAGGCGCTCCGCATCCGCCTCGCGACGTACCACTACAAGCCGCAGGTGGCTGACCCCAACCCGCGGCACCTTGGTTTCATCATCGAGGACAACCCCGCGAGCCCTGCCGTCGCGCCCGGCCAGGAGCACGTGGACCTCTACGGGTACGTGAGCATGGCCATCGCAGCGATGCAGGTCCAGGAAAGGGAAATCGCCGAGCTTCGCGAGGAGCTCGACCGCGCCCGCGCCGGCGTGTGCGCGCCGCCGACGACACCGTCCGCCGCGTCGAAGTGAAGCGTCGCGCATGGGACCGCCGAAGGAATGACGGCTGTCCCGAGACCGGTGACGAACGTCCACCGGCGCTCGACGGGCCACGATTCGCGCGCTCGCGGCCAATTCGCGAATGCGGAGAGTGCATTCGCACTGCAACGCGACGATTCCTATGTATCTCCTTTGCAAACGACGCGGCTCGGGTAGCCATTCGCGAGGGCTCGAGTGTATGAGTCCCGTGCAAGCGGTTTGCTCGTCGAAGGAGGTCTTCCGATGTCACCGAGGGATACCCTGAGAGTGAGTGCGGCGCTGTTGGTCCTGGGGTTCTCGATCGTGTGCGGCTGCAGCGGAGACTCGAGCGGAACCGGTCCGACGGACGGCGGGAGCAAGGGCGGCTCGTCGGGAACGACCTCGGGCGCCACCTCCGGCGACAACTCGTCGAGCGGCAGCCTGTCGAGCGGTTCGAGCGGCTCCTCGTCCGCGAGCGGATCGCCGTCCTCGGGGAACATGTCCTCCGAAGGCGGCGTCGCCACGAGCGATGCGTCCGCCGGAAGCGCGGGCGACGCGACGTCGTCGTCGTCGGGGACGGGCACCGGGTCGAGCGCCGGCAGCGGCACCGACGCGGCCCCGCCGGCGAGCTGCAGCTCCGACGCGATGTGCGCGACACCGAATCCCTACTGCGATACGGGGTTGGGCCACTGCGTGCAGTGCTTCAGCAACATGAATTGCAGCGGCATGCGTCAGTGCAACATGACGACGCACATGTGCGTCACGTGCACGAGCAACGCGCAATGCGGATCGATGGCGCCCTATTGCTCGCCCGCCGGGAGCTGCGTGCAGTGCCTCGCGGACGGAAACTGCATGATGGGTCTCGTCTGCGATCAATCGAGCTACACGTGCGTGACGTCTTGCACGACGTCGATGGATTGCGGGGGCGGTCCCGCGCCCTATTGCAACACGACGAAGAAGCGCTGCGTGCAGTGCTTGACGAACACCAATTGCATGGGGAGCGGCAGCCCCTTCACCATCTGCGACACGGCGACGGGCTATTGCGTCGGTTGCCTGACGAACAAGGACTGCACGAACATGATGTATCCGACGTGCAACCAGATGTACCACTACTGCATGTGACACTGAACTCGGGCCCGCGGCGGTCCTCGTTCCGCGCGCGTTCGTCGGGGCGGGCGTCCTGGCGGCCGCGGGCGCCGTCGTGTGGCTGACGGCACCCAAGCCGGTCCCGTCGGCGGAGCTGGGGTGGGGCGCGCAGGGGTTGATCGTGCGGGGACGGTTTTGAGCGCGGCGATCCCGCCGGAGGCGCGGCTGCGCTTCGCCGCGATCCTCGCCCTGACGCCGTTGGCAGGGTGCTCCTCCATCCTCGGGATCGAGGACATCACGATTTGGGACGGAGGGCCGGGCCGGACGGTACCGCGAGTTCCCTCGATTCCTCTGCCAGAGAATCGGCGGCGCCTGGCGACGGGCAGGGCCTCGACGCGGGGATGGACACGAGTGCCGGAGGCGACGCCGCGCCGGAGTCGGCGACCGACGCGGCGATGCCCGCGCTGGAGGCGGGCTCCGACTCGTCGCCTGGACGGGAGGCGGGCTCGGATGCAACGGCCGACGCCGCAGAGGCCGGGCGGCCCTCCTGCCCTACTCCGCCGGCGGGGATTCCTCAGGCGGCCACCGACGCGATGACCCTCATGAATCAGCTGCGAGCGGCGATGGGGTCCCCCTGCGCCAACATGGTGCCCGCTCTGAACACGGCGGCGCAGAATCACTGCGTCTATTACTCGACGAACACCGGAATGTGCACTTCGAGTCCCCAGGTGGAGGTCACCCCCAACTGCTCGAACTACGACGCGTCGCAGGCGAGTCAGCGCGACCAGATGGCCGGATACACGGGGACGTTCGTCGCGGAGAACATGGCCTTCATCGGCAACGGCACCGCGGCCATTCAGCTCTGGCTCAATTCCGTCTGGCATCGCCTGCCCCTCCTGAGCCCGTGGGTCGTCGACTTCGGATACGGCGTCGAGACGGGGTGCGACACGATGGATTTCGGCGCGGGCGCCGGCGCACCGGCGACCCTGGTCGTCGCGTATCCGTACGACGGCCAAACCATGGTGACGACCACGTACAACGGCGCCGTCGAAGGCCCGACTCCTCTACGGCGATAAGCCGCTCGTGTCCGGCACGACGTACACGGCGCGGGTCACGGGAAGCGGACCGGACGGCGGTGTGTTCGACTTCAGCACGACGTTTACGACGCTCTAGATTGACGCCTTATCGCCGAAGACACGCTATTGCACGCCGCGCGCGACCATGCGAAGTGTCGGCGGCTCCCATGAGGACACGCTACCGAGCTCGGTGGTCACGCACGGCTACCGCCGCCGCCACGGTGTCGTTCGTGGGCCTCGTGTTTGCGTGCGGCTCGAGCTCGAACCGCAAGGCCACGACGCCACCCGCCGACGCGGCCGCGGGCCCCAGCCCCACCGGGGACGCCCTCGCGACCTACCCACCGCTGAACTTTTCCAGCATCGGCAAGGCCGTGAAGGTGAGCGACCAGTTCTACTTCACAGAGGGACCCGTGTGGGATCCGGCGAAGGGCGTCCTTTACTTCACCGACATCAACGGGGACCCGCTCGACGGCGGGTCGGTGGGCGGCGTGGTCTACCGGCTCACTCCCCCCTCCGCGATCGACGTTTTGTTCCAGCCCGCCGGCAACACGGACGGCCTTGGCCTCGATCCCCAGGGCAACCTCCTCGGCGCCGGATTCGCGTCGAGAGACGCCTGGAGGCGCACGTCGGATGGAACGGTGAGCGCGCTCTCGCCGTGCGCTCAGGGCGGCGGCACCTGCTACATGGGCAAGGAGATCAACACGCCGGACGACATCACCGCGCGCTCCGACGGGATTCTGTATTTCACGGACCCGACCTTCGCGAGCGGCGGTCAAGGCTTTCCGATGCTCAACCTGACGCTCGGCTTCCAGGGGGTGTATCGCGTCACGACGGACGACATGCTCCACGTGGAGGACATGACGTCGAGCGGTCCGAACGGCGTCAACCTCTCGCCGGACGAGAAGACTCTGTACGTGTCGTACACGGCCTCGGGGCAGGTCGCGAAGTTCGACGTGGCGGCGGACGGATCGCTATCCA
>DATGJA010000794.1:0-4546 GCA_035295445.1 Polyangiaceae bacterium
CTCGAGCAGCTGATGCTCGGCTATGGCTACGCACCGCGCTTCGTCGAGGGCGCCGACCCGAAGCAGATGCACGGGAAGATGGCCGCGGCGCTCGACGACGTCCTCGACGCCATCGCCAAGATCCGCGCGGAGGCGCGCGAAGGAGGCGTCCGGCGGCGGCCGCGGTGGCCGATGATCGTCCTCGTGACGCCGAAGGGCTGGACGGGCCCGAAGGCGGTGGACGGCGTACCCGTCGAGGGGACGTTCCGAGCGCACCAGGTGCCGTTCGACGTCGGGCGCGATCCCGAGCGCCTCTCCCTCCTCGAAAAGTGGATGAAGAGCTACCGCCCCGAGGAGCTCTTCGACGCGCGAGGGCAGTTCGTCCCCGAGCTCGCGGCGCTTGCCCCCGTCGGAGAGCGGCGCATGAGCGCCAATCCGCACGCCAACGGGGGCCTGCTCCGCAAGGAGCTGCGAATGCCGGACTACCGCTCGTACGCCGTCGACGTGCCGGCCCCGGGGGGTATCGTCGCGGAGGCGACGCGCGTCCAGGGGGACCTCATACGCGACGTCCTGTCGCTCAACGATCAGGCCAAGAATTTCCGCGTGTTCAGCCCGGACGAGACGGCGTCCAACCGCTGGAACGCCCTCTTCGAGGTGACGACGCGCGCCTCGATGGCCGAGACGCTGCCGACCGACGACCACGTCTCGGCGGATGGTCGCGTGATGGAGATGCTCAGCGAGCACCAGTGCCAGGGCTGGCTCGAGGGGTACCTGCTGACGGGGAGGCACGGCATCTTCTCCTGCTACGAGGCCTTCATCCACATCATCGACTCGATGTTCAACCAGCACGCGAAATGGCTGAAGGTGACTCGCGCCATTCCCTGGCGGCGACCCGTGTCGTCGCTCAACTACGTGCTCACGTCGCACGTCTGGCGGCAAGACCACAACGGCTTCAGCCACCAGGACCCGGGCTTCATCGACCACGTTGTCAACAAGAAGGCGGACGTCATCCGCGTGTACCTACCGCCCGACGCGAACACGCTGCTCTCGGTGACCGACCACTGCCTCCGCAGCGTCAACTACGTAAACGTGATCGTGATCGGCAAGCAACCGGCCCCCCAGTGGCTGACGATGGACCAGGCGATCAAACACGCCGCCGCGGGCATCGGCATCTGGGACTGGGCGAGCAACGACGGGGACGAGGACCCGGACGTCGTCATGGCGTGCGCGGGGGACGTGCCGACGCTCGAGGTGCTCGCCGCGGTGGGCTTGCTCCGCGAACACCTCCCGCACCTCAAGGTCCGGGTCGTCAACGTCGTGGACCTCATGAAGCTGCAGCCGACGAGCGAGCACCCGCACGGGCTGCCGGACCGGGATTTCGACGGCATCTTCACGGCGGACCGGCCGGTCATCTTCGCTTACCACGGGTATCCGTGGTTGATTCACCGTCTCGCCTACCGCAGAACGAACCACTCGAACATGCACGTGCGCGGCTACAAGGAAGAGGGTACGACGACGACGCCCTTCGACATGGTCGTGCGAAACGACATGGACCGGTTTCACCTCGTGCAAGACGTCATCGACCGGGTGCCGTCGCTCGGCTCGCGCTGCGCCCATCTGCGGCAGCAGATGGCGGACAAGCTCGTCGAGCATGCCGAGTACATCCGGGAGCACGGCGACGACATGCCCGAGGTCCGCGATTGGAGGTGGCATTGAGATCGCGAACGTGCGGCAGTCATCCAGAGCGCTCACGGACACACGCACGCGCTCATCGACTGCGACACGCACGTGCAGCCGGTTGCGCAACCGATGACGCCACATAGCCCGCCTGCGTCGTCGATCTGTGCATCATCCGCCTCGATCGCGCCGTCTCGTCTGGCGGCGTCACTCGTATCGCCGTCACTGGCGGCATCGTTCGATGCGTTCGCCTCGACGGATCCATCCGCGTCCGGGACGGCCCTATCGGTTGTAGCCGCGTCGGCGCTCCCATCGAGCGCCTGTTCATCGAGACCGCCATCCGCATCCAGCCCGGCGTCCGATTCGGCATCGTCACCGGCATCCGCGCCCGCACATTGACAGACGCCGCCACCGGCGTCGGGGTCCGACGGCTCGCAGGCGCACCCCGCAAGGCAGGCGGCGCCGTTGCAAGAGCCCATGGACCGGGCGTCCGGGGCGTCTTCATGCGCATCCGTTGGCTGCCCGGGCGCGTCATGACTGGGCGCGTCCTCCGGTGGGACCGGCACCGCGCAGCACACTCCGCCGTCTCCGCAATCGCCTTGTAACTCGAACGTCGTGCACGATCCCAAGGCGGCGGATTGGCAGGTCCCCCCGAGCTGAGAGCATGGAGGCAGGGGCATCCTGCAACAGAAGCCGGCGCCGTCGCCACACGTCGTCGTCATGTCGACCTGCAAATGACCCGGACAGGTCCCTCCTTCCCCCGTGCACTGGCCGCCAAGGCCGCAGGGCTCATCGAACGCGCACGAGGAGAGGTCGGGCGCGCATCCGCTGGAGGAGTCCGATCCCAGACATCCGCCACAGTCGCATGCGGGCCAGCACGCGAATGCGGCAATCACCAGCCACCGTCTCCTTCGACGCCAGCGCACTTGCCAAGGCTCGAAGCACGGAACATGCCCTCAGAGCAGCGTGATTGAGTGGCCGCTTGCGTGAACGTCGCGTAACGTCGACCCGGACTCGCGGATCATAGGGGGCCGAAAGTTCACGGGGTGCGTGCGCGGCGGAAGCCGAAGTAGATGAGGCGGATCGCCGGCGGAGTCTACCCGCACGGGGAGGCAGTGCTGGATGCGCCCCGCTTGCGGGGACAGGTCGAGGCACGAGTGCCTCAAGTTCAGCACTGGCCTCACGGGGGGGTAGAGTCGGATCCATGTCCGAGCACACGGCCAAGGTGACCTGGCGCCGCCAAACGCCCGACTTTCGCTACGCGACCTACAACCGCGCCCACGACTGGCGCTTCGACGGCGGCGTCGTCGTCCCCGCCTCCGCGTCGCCCGCGTTCAAGGGGGATCCCGAAAGGGTCGACCCCGAAGAGGCATTCGTCGCCGCGCTGTCGAGCTGCCACATGCTCTCGTTCTTGGCGATCGCCGCACTCAAGGGGTTCGTGGTCGACTCGTACGACGACGACGCGTTCGGCGTCATGACGAAGAACGAGCAGGGCCATCCGTGGGTGAGCAAGGTCACCCTGAGGCCGCGCGTGAAGTTCGCCGCCGACGCGTCTCCGGCGCCGGAGCAGCTCGCCGCGATGCACCACGCGGCGCACGAAGAATGCTTCATCGCGCTTTCGGTGAAGACGGACGTGGTCGTGGACGTGCCGTGACGCGCGGCGCGCGGGTCAATGTTCGACTGGGGCCACCGCGGGCGCCGTGGTTGGCGCGACCAGTTCCCCGACACTCTCTTCGCGCCACTCCATGGTCGGCCGCTGCTCGAGCGGCGTGTCCGGCCCGCCCTTTTCGTAAGCGATCGCCGTCACCCGCAGCGTCTTGCCCAAGCGGGACATGAGGTCGTGATGGGACTTCACATCGAACCAGTAGCCGCGAATTGGATCGGTGCCCCCCCCAAAGAGGAGCCGAATGCCGACGCGATGAGCGCCGACCGGGACGAGCCCGCGGTACACGACGACGTCTTTGGCATCCGGAAGGCCGCTCGAGATATCGGCGACGTCGGGCGCGACAAAAGGGGGCCACGTCGCGACGCCGGCCATTTCCTGGTGCAGGAGCACGACCTTGTCGTCGATGACGACGAGCGCGTTGCGCAGCTGGAAACGGCCTGACATCCGGTTGACGAACTGGATGTCGAGGGCGGCGTCGCCCCCGGACCGCCACACGGAGAGGGCGTACGAGGACTCCCGGCACCCCGCCAGGGCGCCCAGGACCACGAGAACCGGGGCGAATCTCACGGAGGCGCGCGAGGATAGCGCGAGCGGAAAGGGTTGCGCCGTCCCGTACGCCGGGAGCTACGCTACAAGGAAGTAGAGGCACGTGACGAAGGGGTTGAAGGTCGGGCTCGGGATGGGTGGGATCCTCTGCGCCCTGTGGGCGGCGGAACGGGGCGCGCCGGTGCCCGAATCGGCGCTCAATCTCCGAGAGCCGACTCCGACGTCCGCGCCCGCGCCCGAGACCCCGCCCGTGCTCGCGCTCGCGCCTGCGCCCGCCCCCACGCCCGCACCCGAGACCGACGAAGAGCGCGAGGCGCGAAGGATCGACACGCTTGTCGCGCTCGATCGCATCGGCGAGGCGCACTCTGCGGCGATGGCGTTCATCCAACGCCACCCGTCGGGGCCCTACTCGGCCCACGTCATGAACCTCATGGGCGTCCACCCACGACCGCCCGGAGCCCTGCCCGAGGGGCTCGAGGAGAGCCGATGATCGCTGCGCGCGTTGGGTGGGTCGGGGTGCTGGCGGCGACCATGGCGTGCGGGTCCGAGGCGGGCTCGAACGCGACCGACGGCGGAGGGCACGAGAACGTCTCGGGCAGCGCGTCGTCGGGGGCGGGCGCGGGTGCGGGGGCGAGTGCGGGTGCGGGGGCGAGTGCGGGCGCGGGCGCGGGCGCGGGC
>DATGJA010000795.1:0-17946 GCA_035295445.1 Polyangiaceae bacterium
GGCGGAGACTTCTGGGGTCTCGACCGCGCGGCGCAACTTCAAGTGTGGACGGCCATCGACGACGTCCCGGAGGACTCGGGCTGCGTGGAGGTGGTCGACGGCAGCCACCGCGCCGGTCTCGCGACGCCGCTCGGCGGGACGATCCCCGAGCCCGTGCTCGTGTCCGCGCGCCCCGAGGAGCGAGCGCTGCCCCTCCCCGCGCGCGCCGGCGAGGTGATCCTCATCCACAACCACTTGTGGCACCGCTCGGGTCGCAACCGGACCGGTCGTCCGCGGCGCGCCTTCACCGTGGCCTACCTCGACGCGCGCACCCGCTGCGTCAGAAAGAGGCGACCGCCCCGGACCTTTCCGCGCGTGTTCGGGTGAACGCGATGTCCGGCCGCGCCCCCCCCGACGGCCTGCGCGATCTCGCTCGAGGAGGGCGCGTCGTCGCCCTCACCGGCGCGGGGATCAGCACCGAGTCCGGAATCCCCGACTATCGCAGCCCGGAGGCGCTCCTTCGCCCGCGACGGCCCGTCCAGGGACCCGAGTTCGCGCGGAGCGAGGGCGCGCGGAAGCGATACTGGGCGCGATCGGCGCTCGGCTGGGAGCGGATGCGCGGCGCGCAGCCCAACGCCGGGCACCTGGCGCTCGCGCACCTCGAGGGGCGCGGCGTCGTCGACGGGATCATCACGCAGAACGTGGACCGCCTGCACCACAAAGCTGGCAGCCGCCGCGTCGTCGAGCTCCACGGGGCCCTCGCCGAGGTGGGCTGCCTCGACTGTTCGGCCGTCGAGGATCGCGACAGCGTGCAGCGGCGGATGATCGAGCAAAACCCGGCCTGGACTTCGCAGGAGGTGCGGACGGCCCCGGACGGCGACGCAGACCTCCCGCCCGAGCGGGTCGAGCGGTTCGAGGTCCCGTCCTGCACGCGCTGCGGCGGGGTTCTCAAGCCGCGCGTCGTCTTTTTCGGCGACAACGTGCCGCGGTCCACCGTGGCCGAAGCCTTCGCCGCCGTCGACGCCGCGGCGCTCCTCCTCGTCGTCGGGTCCTCGCTCGCGGTGTTCTCGGGTTATCGCTTCTTGCGGCGCGCTGCCGAGCGCGGGATTCCGATCGCCATCGTGAACCGCGGGCCCGTGCGCGGCGAGGAGCACGCGCGGCTCAAGGTCGACGCGGGGGCCGGGGCGACCCTCGAAGCGCTGGCGGTCTCACTCTGAGGAGGAGGGTAGGAGGAGGTCAATTCGGCGCGTCGGGCTCGGGCAGTGCGGTGGCGAGCAGGCGCAAGACCCCGAAGCCGATGTCGTCGACGACCGTATCGCCGAAGGTGACCCCTCGGTTGCAGAGGACCGCGACGGCGATGCGTTCGCGCTTCGAGAACCCGACGAACGATCGATAGCCCCCCGTCGCCCCGTTGTGCCAGTGCACGTCGCGGCCGTCCTCGTCGATCGTGCGCATCCAGCCGAGCGCCACGCGGAAGCGACCGGGGCGAAGGCGCGGGTTCGAGGCGGCGACCGTCGACGGATCGATCTCGAGTCCGTACGCACGCGCCAGCTCTCGGGGCAGCTCGGTGACGGCGAAGCGAGGGTCGGCGATCTGGACGTCGTGGCAGAGACCGAGCGCGGGGAGATGGTGCTCGGGATCGAGGTTCGCCTCGAGGAATCGCAGCAGATCGTCCGCGGTCGACCGGAGCGCCCCCGCCCCGGCGAAGGCCGGCAAACTCCAGGCCGCCGAGACGTCCCCCCTCCAATGGTGGGGCGGCGCCACCTGCGCGCGCTGAGCCTCGCGCACGCGCACCGACGTGTCGCGCAGGCCGAGGATGCGGCCGATGCGTTCCTGGACCGCGTCTTCGTACGGCGCGCCCGCGGCCCGCGCGCAGACGTCGCCGAGGAGGGCCATCCCGACGTTCGAGTACGTGACCTCTCGATCCGATTGAGGCGCCGCCGTGTAGGAGGCGAGCCACCGGAGGAGATCGTCGCTCGTGTAACCCGAGAGGGGATCCCTGGGATTTTTCCCCATCGAGAGCATGAAGGACGCGTCCGCGGGCCAGCGCGGGAGGCCCGAGGTGTGCGTGGCCAGCCGGCGAAGCGTGATCTCCGGCGGCAGGCGCGAGAGCTCGGGCAGCCGATCGCGGACCGCGTCCTCGAGGTGAAGACGGCGCTCGGCGAGGAGCGACGCGAGGAGCGACGTCGTGAAGACCTTGGTGATCGAGCCAATCTCGTAGATCGTGGCGCCGTGCGGGCCGCTCTCCGGCGTCGAGCGTGGAGCGAAGCCGTAGACCCGCCGCCTGCGGCGCGCGATGACGCCGATGACCATGCCGGTCGTCGGGCAGGGCTCGAGCGCGGGGGTCACGATCGCGCGGAGGCTTTCCACGAGGGGCCTCATCGTCGCCGGGCGGCTAGGGTAGCACGGCCTTCCCGTCTCCCTCGCTCCGTGGGACAACTCCGTCATGGTCGTCGTGGATCTCGTCGAGGGCGACATCTCGCAGCAGGACACGGACGCGATCGTGAACGCCGCGAACTCGTCGCTGTTCGGCGGCGGGGGCGTCGACGGCGCCATCCATCGCGCCGCCGGTCCGACGCTGCTCGACGAGTGCCGTCGCGTCCGGGCGGAGGTCTGGCCCCGCGGGCTGCCGACCGGCCGAGCCGTCGCCACCCACGGCGGCTCCCTTCGCGCCAAGTGGGTCATCCACACGGTGGGCCCCGTGTACTCGACGTCCCCCGATCCGATCGCCGAGCTGGCCGCCTGCCACGCATCCTCTCTCGCGGTCGCCGACGAGCTCGGGGCGGCGACCGTGGCCTTCCCCGCCATCTCGACGGGGGTGTACGGGTATCCGCTCCCCGGGGCGGCGCGCGTCGCGCTCGACACGGTGCGGTCCGCGGAGACGCGGGTGGAGCGCGTGCTCTTCGTCCTGTTCGGGCGGGAGGCCTACCGCGCCTTCGCCGGCGCGCGCGACGCGATCGATCGCGGGCGCTGAGGGCCGATGGAAGCTCAGCGCTAGGGGAAGAGGAGGGACCGGACCCCGAAGTCGAGCTTCATCGCTTGTTTCGCCGCCCGGAGCGTCTCCTCGGCGACGGCGTTCGCCCTCACCGTGTGCGCGCGCAGGATCTCGAGGACGCGCCGGTCGCCCGCGTCGCCCTCGAGCGCGGCGCGGCGCCCGCGCATCGGGGAGAGGAGCTCGTCGATCGCGGCGGCCACCTCGACCTTGACGTGCCCGTCGCCGATGTTGTCGCCCTGCGCGTAGCGGCGCTCGAGCTCTGCGACGCGCGCCGGGTCCTTGACGAACGCCCGGACGTACTGGAAGAGCGCGTTGTTCACGTCGCCGGGCTCGGTCATCGTCTGCCGGCCGGTGTAAAGCGCGCCCATCTTCTTTTTGATCTCCTTCGCGGTGTCGGTGAGGAAGATCGCGTTGTTCAGGCTCTTGGACATCTTGGCCTTGCCGTCCGTGCCGGCGAGGCGACCGACGCGTCCCACGAGCGCGCTCGGGATGGGAAAGAGGCCGCCCGCGGCGGGGTGCCCTTCGTCCTTGGTCGTCGGGTCGACGCCGCAGTACGTCCAGTTGAAGCGGCGCGCGACCTCCCGGCACATCTCGATGTGCGCGACCTGGTCCTCGCCGACGGGAACGAGCTCCGCGCGAAACGCGAGGATGTCGGCGCACTGCCCGATGGCGTAGAGCGGGAAGCCGAAGCTGTAGTGATCGCCGAGGTCCTTGAGCTCGATTTCCGTCTTGAGCGTCGGGTTCCGCATGACCCGGTTGAACGGCAGGAGCATCGCGAAGTACCAGGAGAGCTCGGCGATCGCCGGGATCTCGGTCTGCAGGACGAGCGTCGAGCGCTCCGGGTCGATCCCCGCCGCGAGCCAGTCCTTGACGATCTCGAGGGTGTCCCGACGGACGTCGTCCGGCGCCTCGGCGCGCGTCGTGAACGCGTGCATGTTGGCGAGGAGGAAGAAGCAGTCGTAGTCGGCCTGGAGCCGGACGCGGTTCTCGAGCGAGCCGACCCAGTGGCCGAGATGAAGCCGGCCGGAGGGCGTATCGCCGGTCAGGATGCGGGGGCGCGTGGTCACGGGGGGAAGGAGCTTAGTGGGGCGGAACGGCCAGGGCGAGTGCGTGCGCGTTGCCTTTGCATCCTCGGAGCCTCTTTTCTCGTTGAAAGAGGCGGGCTTCCGACGAGTCGAGCGCGGCTTCTAGTCAGCGAGCTTCAAGAACCCTGCTACTGAAGTCTGGCTCCCATGAAGCGCAAGAGGAGTCGGTCATCCCGCGCATCGAGTCACTTGGCGTGCCCGTTCTGCGGGGAGGAGGACGTGCTCTACATCGATACAGGAGGGGGCGCTCGCCAGGAGTACACCGAGGATTGCGCCGTGTGCTGTCGTCCTCGCGTCGTGCATGTCGAGCCAGCGGACGAGGAAGGCGAGGTCCGCGTATGGCTGGAGCGCGGCGACTGACACCTCCTACGCGCGCGCGGACGAGCGAGTCCTCACCGTCGTCCCTGTCCCGATCCCCGCGCGTCTCCCGCGAACCTGCGCGGCGGTTGCGGAGTGGCCACGGGCCGGGGCGATGGACGCGCCACGTGCTGCACGGGGGGCCGTGCCCCGAGGGTCTGCGCGGTCGAAGGGTGCGCGAGCAAGCGTGCGCGCAGCTCACGGGCATTGAGAGCGGACAACGCCCATCGGGAGACTTCGATGCCGAGCGCCGCCGGCGGCGGCCCATGAGGGGCGGCTTGGAACGATGGACCGCCTGTCACTCCCGGCCGGGCCGGCACGTACAGTCTCGTGTGCGCCGAAAACGCGGCGGTCGCGTCCCCCGTCACCCTGGACCAGCCCACATGGGACTGCAGAAGGCCCCCGTAGGGCGACGAGATCCAGTTCTCGGGTGGCATGAGACCTATCGCCGAAGGGACGCCGCCCATCCAAACCCACGCGGGCGCAAGAGGAGCCCAAGCGACATAGCGGAAGTCTTCGTCGCCCACGCGCCAAGAGACCCATGCGCCGGCGTAGTCCCGTCCGGGTATCCACAACCAGCGACCCGCACGAAAGGCCCAGCGTCCGTAGTGAAAACAGACCCATCCCCACGCGTAATCGCTCACCCAGACGTAGTCGCCCGCGACGTAGCTCCAACTCCCCGCCGTCTCGTACGGTTGGAAGCTCGGGTCCACTTGGTCGCTGTTGGGTACCCACGTGGTGCCGTAGGTCGGGTCTTCGACCCACGTACCGTAGGGGTCGAGAGCGCCTCGAAACTCGCTGAGGGCACTGGGATCGGTGTCGGCGTAGTCGTCCCCGACGGGTGTATCGACGGGCTGTTCCGGGTCGGCCGTCGACTGCGCGCGGGACGTCGCCGCGTTCAGCTGCGCCGCAACGAAGGCGACCACGATCAGCACCCGGGCCCGCATCACGCGACAAGCGTAGCACCGGGAGGCGGCACCCCTCGGTCCGTCGTCTCCTAGCCCTCAGCGCTCGGGCGTTCGGACGACAATCTTTCCGAGTGCCGCTCCGGACTCCATGAGCCGGTGGGCTTCGACGATCTGCTCGAAATCGAAGACGTGCGCCGGGGCACATCGGTAGACGCCGCGCTCCGCTCGGCCCACGAAGTCCGCGAACGGAATCTCGGAGAGCGGGAGGTCGGCGCCGCCGAAGACGAAGGCACTCGCGAAGAAGCTGAAGTGCATCCCGCTCGGCATCTGCACCAGAGGATCCAGCGCCAAAGGTCCGCCGCCGCCGAGAAAGCCCGCCATCGCGACGCGTCCGCGGTAGCGGACCATCTTGAACGAATCGAGGACCGTGCTCGCGCCGACGATGTCGATGACGCCGTCGACCCCACCCGGAACGCGCCTGCGGACCTCCGTCGAAAGATCGGGGGCTTCGAGGAGCGGCTCGGCTCCCAGGCGTTCCAAGATCCCAGCCTTCTCTCGCGAGCGGGTCGTGGCGAGCACCCGTAGCTCGAGGTCCCGGCCGATGTTGATGGCGGCTTGGCCGAGGGCCGACGTTCCGCCGCGCACCACGATCGCCTGGCCGGACCGGGCTTCCAGGTTGTGCCGCAGGAAGGTCCACGCCGTGGCGTAGGACTCCGGGATCGCCGCGAGGTGCGACCACTCGCACTTCGAGTCGAAAGGGGCCACGTTCGCGGCCGGAGCACGCACGTACTCGGCGTAGCTTCCGTCGAGGGTGCGGCCCATCCCGCCCATGAGGGCGAACACACGCTGCCCTCGGCGCAGGCTCGTGGAGCCGGGATCGTGGACCTCGCCGGCGCACTCGATCCCAGTGATCTTCGCGACGTCGCCCCAGGCGCCTCGGCGAAAGTACGCCTCGGCGTGGTTCAGGCCGAAGGCGCGCACCCGTACCACGACCGTGCCGTCGGTGGCCCTCGGGATGGCAACTCGGCGCTCCTGCAAGACCTCGGGGTCGCCGTACTGCGTGATGACGATGGCTCTCATGTCGTTCATGACGTGGCTCCTCGTGGACGGATCAAGGCCGTCCGGCGTTCGTGCGCGCCGGTCCGTCTCTGCGGGACTAGAAATACCCGCTAGTGGCGCAAGATCTCCAAGCGCTGCGAGTCGATGAGGTCGCGCAGCCCCTGCACCATGGAGTCGGGCGCCGCGAACCTCGAGGGCCCGCGGAGGACCTCGACAAGGTGCGCCAGCTGTCCCACTTCTTCGGCCGCGCGGCCCAGAGCATCTCTGGTCGGCCGCTTGCGGGCCTTGGTCAGGTAAAGGTCGCTGGGAGCAAGCAGGCCGCGGTCGATCGCGGCGTCGACTTGCCCGGCGCAGCGGCAGGGGTTTCGCGGATCGAACACCCCGCACCAGCCGCCCATGAACTCCTGTAGGCGCTGTCGCGCACGCGAAACCCGCTTGCGGAACGCCGCGGGGTCAATCTCGAGAATCTCCGCGCACACTTCGCCGGGGAGCCCGAAGATGTCTCCGAGAACGTGGGCGATGCGATGGTCACGGTCGAGGCTCAGAATCATCGCCTCCGTGCACCGGAGGCGGAGCTCGGCGGAAAGGGCGGCTGCCTCGGGGTCGGGTCGGTCCGCCGGGTGCTCGCGAAGTCCTGACCGAAGCCGCTCGTCGAGCGTCTCGAAGGTGATGACCTCACGCCGTCCGCGTCGCACGCGCTTCAAGTGGTTGGCCGCGATGCGCCACGCCCACGTCCGCAACGCGCTCTCTCCGCGAAACGCGCTCAGATGGGTAAGGACGATGACGAGAATCTCCTGTGCCGCATCCTCGGCGTCGGCCGGGTGCCCGAGCATCCTCAGCGACAGCTCGTAGACGTCGTCGCGGATGGCTTCGAGGACCGTCCGGGCCGCCGCCTTGTCCCCGGCGGATGCTAGACGGACCTGTTCCGCGAGGGCCGCCGCGTCCCCTTCCGTCGTCTTCTTGCTCATTGTCCTAGTTAGAGGCGGGAGCCGAGTCCTTTTGTGACCGGCTGCGTCGCCCGCAATCGGCGGCGCCATGGAGACCTTTGTTGCCGCAAGCGCGCGAGCTCGCCCTCGACCAAGACGGTGCGGGGCGTCTCATGGAGGTCTGGCGAGCCACGTCGCCGGCGCGTCCGGCAGGATTCGAACCTGCGACCTACGGCTCCGGAGGCCGTCGCTCTATCCAGCTGAGCTACGGACGCGTTTTTGGGGGAGAGGCGAGGAGTAGTGCAGCGGCGTCCGTCGGTAAAGGGAAGGATTCGACCGGAACTGGACGGAGTCCACGGAGTGGACGGAGTCCAGTGACGGCCACGGTCCTCGCGGAGCGAGGAACGCGCGCAAGCGCGTAGTGCACCTGCGACCTACGGCTCCGGAGGCCGTCGCTCTATCCAGCTGAGCTACGGACGCGTGCTTGGGGATGGCTAGCGGAAGGCGACGCTTTTTGCACGCGGTACACGATCCGGCAAGGGCTGCCCGCGTCGACGACGGGCCCACCCCTGACGCCCGTGCCGCGGTAACCTCTAGGCGGCACACCGAGCACGCATCGATCGCCCCCAAAAGTCGAGCGGGCCCGCGTGGTACGGTGCTTGCTCAGCCGTACCCCGAATGGCTTGTTTCGCCTCCGTCGCCCTCCGGGCGCACGTCGCCCTCGCCGCCAGCGCGTCGGCCCTTGCGATCCACTGCGGCCCGAGCAGCTCCTGCGGTTCGATGTACGTCTCACCCGACGCGAGCCCCACGTTCACCGCCGCGTCGGCCACGTGCGACGTCGGGCAATCCTCGAGCCTCGACGGCGTGTCGGTCGAGTTCACCGCCCCGATCACCTGTCAGTTCACGATGGCGCAGGCGGCAGCGGGCATCGCGATCCCCTATGACATCGTCGTCGCGCACGACGTGTCGGGGGTGGTGCCGGTCCCTCAGGACGAGGGGGACTGCGGGCAGCCCGGGCCGAGTCAACTCATCGTGTTCGAGCACCTCGGAGCGGGCTCGAACAGCTACTGCCTTTGCGACGTCGGCCTATGCCCGATGACGGCCGCCGCGCCCGTGACCCTCAAGGCGGGCCGGTACCCCAGCGTCTTTCAGTGGGGCGGACAGGTTTGGAACGGCCCGTCGGACACGGGGAACCCCAAAGGGCCGGCCTTCCCTCCGGGCCGGTACCCCCTCTCCATCGGCGCAAAGGGCGCGTTGCCCTCGGGGAGCTGGTCGGTCACGGCCACGCTGAGCCTGACCCTCACGCCCTGAACATGGCCCGCGCCTCGAAGCGACGGGTTTCGCGGTATCTTCCGGGACATCGTGGGCAGCAGGGCAGGATTCGCGAAGGCCGTCGGACTCGCCGCGGCCCTCGCGGGCCTCGTCGGGTGCCGCCAGATCCTCGGCTTGGACGTCACCCCCGACGCGAGCGCGGGGCCGGCGGTCGAAGCCGGCTCCCCGGCGGACGCCGGGTACGATGCGGGAGTGCTTGGATGCGGTCTGCCCGCGACGGCACCCTCCTGCGACACCTGCAGTCGGGCCAACTGCTGCAACCAGTCGACCGCCTGCGCCGCGGACACCATGTTCTGCGCGCCCTACGAGACCTGCCTCGGCGCGTGCAACGGCGATCCCGCGTGCCGTTCGCAATGCACGATCGACCACCCCGTCCCCGCCACGAACTCGGCGCCCGTCTCTGCGTTGAGCGCCTGCCTCGCCGCCCACTGCGAGAAGGAGTGCGGCCTCGGTTGCGGAGCCTTCGCCGGCTACTTCAGCGAGCCCGATGCCGCCGCGGCGTGCCAGTCGTGCATCCAGCAGAACGCCTGTCAGCACGCCCGAGCGTGCGGCTCGTCCGCCCAGTGCGACGCGTTTTGGCGGTGTTTCCTCGCGTGCCCCACGCTCGACTGCAAGCAAGCGTGCGTCGCGGCCGAGGACGCCGGCCTCACGGCTTTTCGGCCGCTCTTTCAGGATTTCTCGGGCACGTGCTCCACGGCCTGCGGCTTCGGATCCTACTGGGCCTGCGTGGGGCACATTGGGTATCCCGTCGCGTCCAAGATGGTTACGTGGACGGACTGGGTGTACGACGTCGCTACGCAGATGCCGGTCGCTGACGCGAGCGTCTCCATCTGCAACAACTGCCCCTGCCCGACGCCGAGCTTCCCCGTCCTTGCGCAGGGGCAGACGGATCCGAACGGATTCTTCACCCTTCAGTTTCCGCTCACGCTCGCGCCGAGCGGCCAGGCGCAGTCGCTCTGCGTTCAGACGAGCGCGGCGGGCTACATGACCACGTTCTTCTACCCGGGGTTTCCGTTCAGCGAGCCGAGCTCGTCGATCAAGGACTCCCTCGAGCCGAACGTGAGCCTTGGCCTCGTCCTCTTTACCGCGGCGAACGAGGAGCAGGACCTCGTCGGCCTCGGCGGAACGTACGATCCCTCGCGCGGCATGCTCGCGGCGGGCGTCTTCGACTGTCTGATTAACGCCGCCGACGGTGTCACGGTATCGGTCGCGAGCAACGATCCGCTCATCGTCCCCGTCGGCGCCATCGATGGCGGTGCCGACGCGGGCCCCACGGCGCTGTCCGGCGGTCTCCCTGGGACCGGCCATGCCGTGTTCTTGAACGTCGCACCCGGCTCCTACGTCGTGACCGCTCGTCCGCCGGGCTTCGACAAGCCCATCGACAGCGTGACCGTCAACGTCGCGGCGGGCACGCTCACGCAGGTAGGTGTGTTTCCGGCGCCGCATTGAGCCGCATGGGGTCCTTCGCTGGCGCTCAGGATGACGGAGGGTGGGGACGCCGCCCCTGTTTCGCTAGAACTCGCCGGCAACGCCCGCGCTTGCCGCCCCCACCCAGGGCACGACCGCGACTCGCCCGGGGTCGGTCCGGGGCGGCGCGGAGTCCGCGCCCCGAACCGACGTCCACCAGTAGATCGCCGCGAACGCGGCCCCCGCTCCGCCGACGATGAACCCGGCCGTCGACACGTCCGCGGGCGTGTACGCCTGCGGATAGCGCGAGACCCCCTCGTTCTTGATGCCGATCGCGATCGCGCCTGAGACGAGCCCCGTCGCGAGCCCCGCCCCCGCGACCCCGAGCGCGACGTACAGCGGCAGCCGTGAGGACGGCGCCGGTGCGTTCGCCTCGGACTCGGGCCCGACCGCGGGCGTCGGTGTCGGCGCAGGCGGGGGCGCCGACAGCGTGAGGACGACGTTCGCCTCGGAGCCGGCGTCGAAGCTCTTCGTGATCACGCTGTCCGGGTAGCCGGCCATCGAGACCACGAAGACGTGCGTCCCCGGATCCAGGTGCAGCTCGAACGTCGCCGCGGGCGCGACCTCGGCGGGGCCGAGATCGCGCGTGCACGCCCAGAGGACCGGCCGCGGTCCATCCATGACCGCCCGTTCGAGCGGCCGCCCGTCGACCGACACGGCGGCCCCCTCGGGCGAGACGCTCACGACCGCCCGCGCGATCTGGCGTTCGAGCTCCGCGAGGTAACCCTTGGCCGCGCGAGCCAGGTCCTCCGGGAGCTCGACGCCGCCGTGGGCGGCGTTCTCGGCGAGGGCCTCGCCGAGGCGCTTGCGCGCCCGGGTGTAGCGGCCGAGGGCACGCTCACAGTAGCCGATATTGTACGTCGTCACCGGGTGAGGGCGGAGCGCTGCGGACCGCTCGAACGCGGCAAGCGCTTGGGACCAGTCGCCGCGCCTCGCCCGTTCGCTGCCTTCGCTGAAGAGTTCCCGAGCCTTGGTGGTCGACGCCTCATCGGGGGAGGCCGCGCCGTGCGACGCGGCGTCTGGTTGCGCAACCTGCGCGGGCTGGGCAACGACAGGTCGGGAGGCCGCGAGAAGGAGCGCGGCCAAGGGAGCCGCCAGGACCCCCCCCGAACCTGAACACCGCCGCATGTCCCTCTTTCCGTTTCGGCAACGCCAAAAGCGAGCTCGACTCCCGGCGCCGGGGACTATCATACGCGAGTGGTAGTGGATCGCGAGCGCGACGCTGCCGACGAGCCGGACCGTCCCCAACCCGTGACGGATGGATCGACGGGGCGAGATGGGCAGGGGCCGATCCTCGATCTGTCGCGGGGGCAGGTCATCGCGAAGCGCTATCGACTCGACGAGGAGCTCGGCCGCGGCGGGATGGGCGTCGTCTGGGCGGCGACGCACCTGGTCACGCGACGCCGGGTGGCGATCAAATTCGTGAGGGGCCCGTCGGACCTGCGCACCGATCTGCGGCGTCGCTTCCTCCGCGAGGCGCGCGCGGCGAGCGCGGTCATTCACCCGAGCGTCGTCGAGGTGCTCGACGTCTTCGAGCTCGACAACGAAACGCCGGTGATGGTCATGGAGCTCCTGTCGGGGGAGACCCTGCGCGAGCGATTGACGCGGGAGAAGAAGCTCACCCTCGCCCAGACCGTGACGATCCTCTTGCCGGTGGTCGCCGCGGTGGGCAGCGCGCACACGCTCGGGATCGTCCACCGCGATCTGAAGCCGGAGAACATATTCCTCGTGCAGACGACGGGGGCGGGGGAGAGGGTCAAGGTCCTCGACTTCGGCATCGCGAAGCTCATGGGGGGCGAGCACGACGAGGGGGAGGCGGAGCCCATCACCGGCACCGGGTCGATGCTCGGCACCCCGTGTTACATGGCGCCGGAGCAGACGCTGGGAGAGAAGAACATCGACCCCCGGGCCGACATCTGGTCGCTGGGCGTCATCCTCTACGAGTGCCTCGCCGGGGTGCGGCCGGTGCAGGGTCTTGGCATCGGTCAGGTGGTCCTCAAGCTCGCCACCGAGGGGATCGTGCCCCTCGGTCAGGCGGTGCCCGACCTTCCCGAGGATGTCACCGTGCTCGTCGCGCGTATGCTCGCGCGGGGACGCGCCGACCGGCCGAACGATCTGCGCGAGGTGCACGACGTCCTCTCGCGTTTCGCCCAGGGCGACTCGCAGGTGTTCCCGCCGACGGTGATCTCGAGGCGCGCGCCCCCCGCGGCGTCGTCGGCGCCCGCGTCGCTCGCCCCGGCGCCGATCGTCGATACGCCATCCGCCCAGGCGATGACAGGCCCGTCGCGCAGCACGTCGCGCGGTCCTCTCTTCGCGGGCGTCAGCGCGCTTGCCGTCCTGAGCGCCGTCGCCGGATGGCAATGGATCTCGCCGCCGTCGCGCGTTCACGCGGTCCCTGATCGCCCCGCGCAGGTCGTCGCGGCGCCCGTCGCGCAGCCCGCGCCGTCCCCCGCCGTCGCGGCGGAGGTGTCGTCGCCCTCGTCGCCCGCGCCCGCCCCCGCGAGCGCCGACGCGCAGGCACCGGCGCAAACCGAGGTTCGCACGACGAAGCACGCAGGGCACCCCGCGCTCGCACCGACGCCCGCCTCCGCGCCCGCCCCCGCGCCCGCGTCCCCACCCGCACCGACGGGCGGTCTCGTCGAGAAGCCGCCGTTCTAATCGCGACTTGACCACGCGCATCATCCGCGGGATGGCTCGAGGCCATGCAATTCCTTCGCACGCGCATCGATCGGCACGTCGGCGTCATCGAGCTCTACAACCCGCCGCACCAGTTCATGACGCAGCGGATGGTCCGGGAGCTCGACGAGCTCACCGAGGCCTGGCAGACCGACGACGGCATCCGCGCCATCGTCATCACGGGCGGGCAGCCGGACGCGTTCATCACGCACTTCAGCGTGGACGAGCTCGCGCAGGCGAACGCCGCCGCCGCCGACATTCCCGAGCCCTTGAAGGCCGCCCTCGGAGGCGTCCTCGGTGGCCTCGAGCGGGGCGAACAGCTCCTGCAGCACCTGCCGGCGTTTCGCAAGTCGGTCGAGGCGGGGATGCGCAAGACGCCGTTGCGCCCGCTGCTCGCGCTCTTCGAGATCCATCGCGTGTTCTCCCGACTCGAGCGGATGGACAAGGCCGTCGTCGCCGCGATCAACGGCACCGCCATGGGCGGCGGGTGCGAGCTCGCCCTCGCGTGCGACTACCGGCTGATGGCCCGCGGAGATTTCGGCATCGGGCTCATCGAGGTCCTCGCCGGCATCATCCCCGGCGCCGGCGGTACGCAGCGCCTCGCTCGCGCGGTGGGCCCGACGCGGGCCGTCGAGATGCTGCTCGACGGCTGGGTGCTCCCCGCCGACGAGGCGGCCAAGGTGGGGCTCGTCACGTACGCAGTCGACGCGGACAAGCTGATGTACGAGGCGATGTCCCTCGCGTACCGCCTCGCCAGCCGGCCGCTGGCCGCCGTCGGGCACGCCAAGCGCGCCGTGCGCATTGGCGCGTCCCTCTCGATCGACGACGGGCTAGCCTTCGAGAAGCTCTCGTTCGTGAGCGCCAGCCTGTCCGCCGACGCGCGCGCCGCGGGCGCGTTCTACCTCGGGCAGTTCAAGGCCGGGCGCCGAGCGCGCGAGATCTTCGACCTCTTGCGCTCGGGCCGCGGCCCGGCGTTCGGCGACAAGTAGCCCCTTTTGCTGTCACGACAGCCGAGGGGGGGTCAACCCCCGGTCTCTTCGAACTCCGCGTCGATGACGCCGCCCTCTTTTCCGGCCTTCTTCTCGCCACCGCCGCCGCCCGCATCCGGGCTCGGGGGCGTGGGCCCGCCGCCGTCGGGGCCGTTGGCCCCGTACATCGCGCCGGCGAGCTTGTGGGCCTCCTTCTCGAGGCGGTCCATGACGTCCTTCACCTTGTCGTCGTCCTGCTTGTCGACGGCCTCGCGTCCCTCTTTGACGAGGGCCTCGATCGAGGCGAGGTCGGTCCCCTGGAGCTTGTCCTTGTTCTCGCTGATCGTCTTTTCAATCGTGTAGCAGAGGTTGTCGAGCTTGTTGCGGCGCTCGATCTGCTCGCGACGCTCCTTGTCCTCGCGCTCGTGTTCCTGGGCCTCTTTCACCATCCGCTGGATTTCGCCCTCGTTCAGGCCGGAGTTCGCGGTGATGGTGATCTTCTGGTCCTTGCCCGTCGCGGTGTCCTTGGCATGGACGCTCAGGATGCCGTTCGCGTCGATGTCGAACGTCACTTCGATCTTCGGGATCCCGCGAGGGGCCGGGATGATGCCCTCGAGGTGGAACTTGCCGAGCGTGCGGTTGTACTTGGCCTCCGTACGCTCGCCCTGCAAGACGTGGATCTCGACGCTCGGCTGGCTGTCGGTCGCCGTCGAGAAGATCTCCTTCTTCTGGGTCGGGATCGTCGTGTTGCGCGGGATCATCGCGGTCATCACGCCGCCCAGGGTCTCGACCCCGAGGCTCAGCGGCGTCACGTCGAGCAGGACGAGGTCCTTCACGTCGCCCGACAGGACGCCGGCCTGGACGGCCGCGCCGACGGCGACGACCTCGTCCGGGTTGACGCCCTTGTGAGGGTCCTTGCCGAAGAACTTCTTCACGGTCTCCTGCACCATCGGGATGCGCGTCGACCCGCCGACGAGGACGACCTCGTCGATGTCCTTCGGGCTCTTCTTTGCGTCCGCGAGCGCGCGGCGCACCGGCTCCATCGACCGCTCGACGAGCGGAGCGATCATCTGCTCGAGCTTCGCGCGGGACATGCGCATGTCGAGGTGCATCGGCCCGCCCGCGCCCACGGTGATGTACGGCAGGTTGATGCCGGTTTCCTGCACGCTCGAGAGCTCGATCTTCGCCTTCTCGGCGGCTTCCTTCAGGCGCTGGAGCGCCATCTTGTCGTTGCGCAGATCGACCGCGTTGCTCTTTTTGAACTCCGCGATCATCCAGTCGATGATGAGGTTGTCGACGTCGTCCCCGCCGAGGTGCGTGTCGCCGTTGGTCGAGATGACCTGCACGACGTTGTCGCCGACCTCGAGGATCGAGATGTCGAACGTGCCGCCGCCGAAGTCGTAGACGGCGATGACCTCGTCCTTCTTCTTGTCGAGGCCGTACGCCAGCGCCGCGGCGGTCGGCTCGTTGACGATGCGCTTGACGTCGAGCCCGGCGATCCGGCCGGCGTCCTTGGTCGACTGCCGCTGCGAGTCGTTGAAGTACGCGGGCACGGTGATGACCGCCTCGGTCACCTTCTCGCCGAGGTAGTCCTCCGCCGCCTTCTTGAGCTTCATGAGGACGCGAGCGCTCACCTCGGGTGCGCTCACGTTCTTGCCCCGGATGACGAACTGGGGGTCGCCGTTGGCGGCGCGCACGACCTTGTAGGGGACGCGCTTGGTTTCTTCCTGAATCTCTTCGTAGCGACGGCCGATGAAGCGCTTCGCGCTGAAGATCGTGTTCTCGGGGTTGGTCACGGCCTGGCGCTTGGCGATCTGACCGACCAGCACCTCCGCCTTCTCGTCCCACGCAACGACGCTCGGGGTCGTGCGGGCGCCCTCCTCGTTGACGATCACCTTGGGCTCCCGCCCTTCCATGATCGCCACGACGCTGTTGGTCGTGCCGAGGTCGATGCCGATGATCTTGCCCATAGTCGATGCCTCCGGTCGTGCTTCGTCGCGTGCGAGCCCCGCGAGCCCGGGCCTCTCCTAGGGCCGGACCGCCAGCTTACGGTTCGGACCGCCCGGCTGATTCACCAAGGATTTCCTTGGATGTCCAGATTGATCGAGCGGTACGCGTCGGAACCTAACCATGCCGCCCCGCCCGTCAACGGCACGAAGTTTGAGAGTCGCTCGGTGGGACGGGGAATCTGGAGCCCGCCGGTCGCACATGATAGAGTCGCGAAAGGTTTCTTCGTCATCTCGCGGCTGAGCGCGCGAGCCCATGCCCCCCCCCGACGATCATCTCCCCGCGCCGCCGGACCTTCCCTCTTACACGGTCGAGGACGCGAATGTCGGCACCCCGGAGGAACCCAGGCCCGGCCGCCCCGCGCGCCCGGGCGCCGATCGCTTGAGCCCGCCCGGGGAGCGTCATGCCGGCACGGGACTCGTGCGGCATGAGGTCGTCTTCGAGGAGGACCGTATCGATCCGGACGCGGCGAAGGTGGTGAGGCGCCTCGAGCGGGCGGGCTACCAGGCTTACCTCGTCGGGGGGTGCGTCCGCGATCTCTTGCTCGACGGAAAGCCGAAGGACTTCGACATCGCGACGAGCGCTCGGCCCGAGGACGTGCGCGCGCTCTTTCGCAACTGCCGCATCATCGGCCGGCGCTTTCGCCTCGCGCACATCTTGTTCGGGGGCGGGAAGGTCATCGAGGTGGCCACGTTCCGCCGAAATCCGGCGATGGAGGCCCCCGAGGAAGAGTCGAGCGAGGTCTTCGACGACCTGCTCATCCGTAGCGACAACGTCTTCGGCGAGGCGCACGAGGACGCTCTCCGGCGCGACTTCACGATGAACGCGCTCTTTTACGACTTGAACCGCCGTCAGGTGCTCGACTGGTGCGGCGGCATGCACGACGTGCAGCGGCGGACGATCCACACCATCGGGGACCCGATCGTGCGCTTCCGGGAAGACCCGATCCGCACCCTTCGCGCTGTGAAGTTCGCGGCCCGGCTCGACCTCGGCATCGCGCCGGACGTGTACGACGCCATGGTGTCCACGCGGGAGGATCTGGCCAAGGCGGCGCGCCCGCGCCTCTTCGAGGAGATCTTGCGGCTCCTGCGGGGCGGGGCGGCGCACCGGTCCATGTGGCTGCTCTGGGAGACGGGGGCGATGTCGGTCGTCTTGCCGGAGCTCGCGGCCTTCCTCGACGACGAGGAGGCGACGCAGGGCGGGGCCGGCCGCTTCTTCCGAAAGATGGACGCGATCGACGCGATGACGGCCGCGCGGGGCAAGCAGCTCGACGACGTGGTCCTCTGGACCGTGCTCCTCAAGGAGCCGCTCGACGAGGCCTGCGCGGGCGAGCGCGACAAGATCCGCCTCGCGGGGGAGTTCCTCGACCCCATCGTGGAGCGGGTCGCCGTTCCCCGCCGAATCGCCGACGGCGTGCGGCGGATCATCGCGATCCTCCCGCGCCTCGCCGCGGGGCGCGCTGGGCGCTTCGGCCGCACGGAGCTCTTGGGTCCCGCGCTCGACGTGCTCGAGGCCGAGCTCGTCGCGTCGGGCCGGGGCACCGAGGTCGTCGCCAAGATGCGCGCGGCCGACAGCTTGCGCCCGGCGTCCTCGCGCCCCCCGCACCGCGACGTGCGCGGGTCGAGAGAGCGCACGCGGGGTGTGGAGTAGCGCGCGGCCTCTCGGGCGGGACGAGCCGTGCAGTTCAACCGATCCATTCCGCTGCGGAGCGGACGCCGTTTGACTGGGGGCGGCGTCTTTGCGCCCGCCGGGCCGCAGCGAGATGGCGGCGGCTCCTACCAGGGCGAGTCCTCCCAGCGAAACGCTCGAGCCCCAGTCGTCTACTTGCCGCGAAGCGTTGCCCCCAGGCGCCGGCGAGCCGAAGCTTCAACGTCGGATTCGGTCGTCGCGGCGACGACGGCGCGGCGGCCCTCGCTGCAGCATCATAATACCCCTCACGCCTGCAGCGCCCGCACGAGCTCCGCCGGCTCTCGGATCGGCGCCGAGCACGTCCGCCCTCGGCACACGTACGCCACGGGGTCCGCGTGCGCCGGCTTGCCTTCGGCGAGCGCGCGGCACGCGTCGAGCGACGCGGGATTCGCCGGATCCGCCCACGCGAGCACCCGGTCCGGCACGTACGCGCGCGACGCCGCGCGAGCGAGCGCGCGCGTCGCGGGCCTCTCGCGCGGTCCGACCAGGACCACGTCG
>DATGJA010000796.1:0-6500 GCA_035295445.1 Polyangiaceae bacterium
GTCCATCTCGTAGATTCGCACGCCACCGTGCGCCGCCGACCCGAACTTGCCGACCAGATGCTGGATCCACGCAGCTTGGATCGAGGGGTCGTTGGGCACGTCGTGGTCGGACACGTTCGTGTTCGGGATCGGCTTGCCGCCAGACTGGCCGTTGCCGCAGTTCGATACGTAAGGATTGAACTTGTCCTGCGTCGGGTAGAGCGACTTCGGGTAGCTGCAGGACGTGGCCGAGTTCTTGTTGACGTAGTCGATGATCGGGATCGTGATGATCGTCTCTGCGCCGACCATGTTGTCGAGCGCGATGATGGCGTCGTCAGAGGCGCCGGCCACGGGGCTCGAGCCGCTGCCCCCGGCCATGAAGTACCAGTCGAAGCCGGAGTTCGACGCGTCGACCTGCCAGTTGTAGCGGGTCGTCGCGTCGCCGCCGAGGCGGTTCAGGGGCAAGCGGACGTCCTTGGCGAACTGGAGCTCGGCGGTGTCGCTGCTGCTCCAGAAGAAGGTGGCGCCGTAGATGTCGCTGCTGATGCCATGACGTGCAGCGCAGACGTCCACCTGGAGAGCGACCCGCGACCCGGCCAGCGGCGCGGGCAGAGGGGCGCCGCAAGAGAGCGGGGTCTGTGCGTCTGCATCCCCGGGGACGCCGCTCTCGCTGCCGCTGTCACCCCCGCTGGGTCCCGTGCCGCCCCTGCTGGCTTCGGAGGTCCCGGAGTCGTCCACCGCGGACGCGTCGATCGACGCGGATGCGTCGTTCGACCCAGATCCGCCGCCGCTCGATGCGTCGCCGGTGCCTCTCCCTTGCGTCCCCGAAGAGGTCGCGGAGCTCCCATCGCCGCCGCAGGCCGCGAGCACCGCGCCGAGGGTACAAGCGCGGATCGTCGCGCTCGCGTACGCATGATTCTTCATGAGTCGAGCCTTCGCGAGTAGGAGGAGCGAAACCCACCCGATCGGCTCAACGAAAACACCGGATGGACACGGCAGCGAAACTCCCTCCGTTCGCACCCAACGCGCGATGGTTGCGCCGCGGCCGCGGTCTTGTTCTATTCGTAAGGAGCGTGCCTCGGCCGAATTGCCTGTTGCTGGCGCTCGTCGGATCGGTCGCGTGCGGGAGCTCCGCCGGGACGGGATCGGGGCACGGCGTCGGCGCGGGGACGCCGGGCTTCGGGGACGCGGGAGCCGGGGTCGGGCCCTCGGGGGCGGGGGCGTCGGGGACGCCGTGCCTCGATCTGGATGCCGACGCTTTTCAGGTCTCTTTCGGGAAGGACTATTTGCTCGCGGCGAACACCGAAGGGCTCACGCTGCTGCGCGCCGACGACTTCTCCGCGGCGCGCACCTTCTCGATGCACCGAGGGACGTTCAGCGGCGGCGCACTCTCGCCGGACGGGACGCGCGGCGCGAGCATCGACGTCGACGGCAAGCTGCGCCTCTTCGCGGCCGCCGACGCCGGGCAGGTGGCGATCGCCGCGTTTCCGGACTCGCTCGTGCGCGTCGGCTTCGTTCCGGACGGCTCGAAGGTCTACGTCGTGGACCTGGCCGGTGTCACGAGCCTGGTCCGGTGGTCGGACGGCGCGGTGTTGTGGCAGACGGCGGGCGCCGGCGTCGGCGTGGTCAACGCAACCGCGGTCTCCCCCGACGGGTCGGAGATCGCCCTGTGCTCCTCCACCGCGATCTCCTTTCTTGGCACAGGCGACGGTTCGACCCGGCGCAAGCTCTCGAGCGGCGGCACCGCCCTGGCTTACGCGCCGGACGGCAGCTATCTCGCCGTCGCCAGCGGGAGCTCCTTGGGCGTCGTCTCGCCGGCCGACGGCCGCTCGATCGGGCCGACCATCGCGGCCGGCGACGCGATCCACGACCTGGCGATCTCCCCCGACGGTTCCCTTCTCGCGGCGGCGGCCGACTTCGCGCACGTCCCGGTCTTTCGTCGCGCCGACGGGACCATGGCGCACGACCTCAAGCTCACGGCGGCGACCAACCCGCAAGTGCAGACGGCCGACGCGGCGTTTCTCTCGGTGGCCTTTTCGCCGGACGGCAGCGAGGTCGCCGCGGCCGAGCAGCGCCTCCACGTCTGGCGGCTCGCGGACGGCGCGCCGCTCGTTCAGCCGGACGCGCTCGCGAACGGCATGATCTGGGGCCAGTCCCTCGCGTACAAGGATCCGTACGTCGCGTACGCGCGCGTCGGCGGGCCCGCGCAGGTCTGGGACTACACCGCGGGCCGGCTCGCGGCGTTGATGCCGCTCATGACCAACGGCAACCAGGGGACGGTCGCCTTCGACCCGGACGACCATCTCCTGGTGGACTTCGAGCAAATCACGGCAAACTCGAGCGTGGATCTCGGCACTCTCTACTCCGTGGGCGGGACGGCCCCCGTGCGTACGATCACGTACGCCACGATGGAGCAGCCCGACCGCGCCGGCGCGCTCGTGTATTCGCCGGACGGCAGGACGCTGGCGGGCCCGGGGTCGAGCAAGCAGCCGGGCCTCTTGCGATTCTGGAGTCCCATGGACGGGAGCGCGACGGGCTCGGTCGCCGTCTTCGCCGCGGCGATGGGCCCCATCGTCTGGTCGCCGGACGGGAGCCTCGTCGCGGTCGCCGGCGCCGACCACCTCGACACGTCGACGACGCTCATGTCGCCCACCGACGAGGCGATCCGGATCGTCGACTTCGCGAGCCAGAAGGTCGTGTCCACGGTGACCGGCTTCGGCGACTACATCTCCGGCCTCGCCTTTCTTCCCGACGGGCGTCACGTGGTGAGCGGCGATGCAACGGGGCTCGTGCGCGTGTCCGCCGTCGACGGCGGCGCGTCGCTCGACCTATCCCACTCGGCCACGCTCAACGCGCCCTTCGCGCTGTCGCCGAAGGGGGACCTCGTCGCCGTCCGCGGGACGCTTTGGGACAAGTACGGCCACAACGCGAGCATCGCCGTCCTGCGCACCGCGGACGCGGTGGAGGTCGGGCACTTCTACAATTACGGCGACGCGAACACCGGCGCGATGGCATGGACCCCCGACGGCACGAAGCTCGTGGCGGGGGCGGCGACGGCGCTCCACGTCTTCTGCGCCGACCAGATGGCCCCGCCGGCTCCCGTCACCGACGGCGGGACCGCCGGCTACGACGCCGGGACCACCATGTGAGGCGTCGCCGCGAGGGTCACGGCGAGCTGTAGCAGGTCGGAACGCAGCGCCCCGCGTCGGTGTCGCACGTTCCCGCGCCGCAGGGGGCGGCCGCGTCGCAGGCGGAACCCGGCGGCACGAACGCACGGCACAAGCCCCCGTCCACGGGCCCCGTCCTGTCGCAGTACCCGTCGTGGCACTGCCACTCCGACGATTCGAGCCCCCCGTCCACGAGGTATGGCGAGCCCGGCTCGGCGAAAGCCACGCACGTGTCGTGCGCGCCGCACCCGTACTCTGCGCCGCACGCGCACTCGCGTTGGGGCGAGAGGCTCGAACCGCACGCTTCGCCGGGCTTGGCGTAGACGAAGGGCTCGCATTGGCCGAAGCCGACCCCCCCGTCCTGCGTGCACACGGTGCCGAAGCCGCACGCGAGCGGCTGGCCGGGGTTGCACATCCCGGAGTCGACTTGCGCCTGGCACACGCCGGGCGGTCGGATCGCCGAGGAGGGCGGATATGCGCAATAGAGGCCCGGGGTGCAGGGGCCGTACGGGTTGTAGCCCGAGCCGCACGCTTGCCCGAGGGAGGGAATCGCTTCGCACGTCCCCGAGCCCGGCTGGCAGAAATCGCCCGGGTCCGCGCAGGGCGTCGTCTGGCAGTTGCCCGTGGCGTTGCCACCGCACGCAATGCCCGGGCACTCTTGCCCGTGAGCCGCCTTCGGGCGACAGGTCCCCGTGCAGACGTTGTCCGAGTATGCGCAAAAGAGGCCGGAGGCGCACTCCGAGAGCGACGTGAAGATGGCCAGGTTGTCCACCGGGCCACCCCAGCGGCACGGCTGCCCCTGCGCGATCCGACCCTGGAGGGCCTGAGCGCAGACGGACGTGTCGGGGAGCGCGGCGCTGGCGGCCCCCGGGGTACAGGAGTTTGCGGCCGCGATCGCGTCGACGCACGCCTGCGCTTTGGTCGCATCGTAGACGAGAGTCCCGTCGGCGACGTCGCGGGCTACGGCGTCGCAGAGGTACTGCGGGACGAGCACGTCGCCGTTGGGGTCGCGATGGTCGCAGCTGCAATCGTGCTGCCACGCCGACGAGAGAGCGCCGCAAAACTCCGCCAGCGCGGGCGCCGGACCGACGGAGGGCCCGCCGCCGCCGCTCCCGGAAGAAGATGCATCGACCGAAGCGCCCCCGCCGTCGCGGCCGCAGGCGACCGTGAACAAGGCGAGTACGGCGGGCGCCGCGACGGAGCGCAAAGCTCCCTTGGGCCCGCGGTGGAGGCGACGCTCGAGTCGATTCCGTGACGACGATCGCCCCGTCCGACCATAACGAGAGTAGGGGAGGCCTCCATGAAGCATTGTCTCGCCCGCGCGAGCATACGTGCCACGAAGTACGGACTTCAACGTGACGGTTGGGCATCGACCCTCGGGCCGAACACAGACCCTGTGGCCCGGGGGTCGCCTTGAGGGGCCCATGGTCGCGTGGTATGGAAACGGCGCGACGATGGGTCGGCACCGGGGGCACGCATCTGAATGGACGTGCGCCCAGGCGCAGCGGAGGGGCGCGTGGTGAGCGCGGACGCGTGGCACGAACAGGCGCGCTGGGGTCCGTACCTCCTCGTACGGCGCATCGGGAGCGGCGGCATGGGCTGCGTCTTCGAGGCGCAGGACACCGTGTTGAAGCACCGCGTCGCCGTGAAGCTGCTGCATCCGCACGTCGCCGGGCGACCGCGAGCGGCGGAACGCTTCTTGCGCGAGGGGCGCGCCGCGGCCAGCGTTCGGCATCCGCACGTCGTCCAAGTCTTCGGGTTGGGCACGGAGGCGGGGACCGCGTATCTGGCCATGGAGCTCCTCGAACAGGAGACCCTGGCGGCCCTCATCGCGCGCGAGGGCGCGCGCCCGCTCGAAGCGGCTCTCGATATCGTCATTCCCGTGGCAGCCGCCGTGGCAGCCGCGCACGACGCGGGCGTCATTCACCGCGACGTGAAGCCTTCGAACGTATGTTTCACTCGCCTCGGCGGGCGGCTCTATCCGAAGGTCGTCGACTTCGGCGTGTCGAAAGTCATCGGCGGCGAAGTCTCCGCCGATACGACCGCGGCCGACGGGATGATCGGCACCGCGGCGTACATGGCACCCGAGCAAGCCCGGTCGGCAGGGGGGGCATCGTTCCTGAGCGATCAGTACTCGTTGGGAGTCGTGCTTTACCAATGTGTCACGGGGGCGGTGCCCTATTCCGGCGCGAACGTCTACGACGTGCTCCAGGCGGTGATGAGCGCCCCGCTGGTCGCGCCGGGGTCGCGCGTGAAGGGCATCCCGCGCGCCTTCGACGACGTGGTCGCGCGCGCCTTGAGCCGCCTCCCCCAGGATAGGTTCCCCTCGGTCCGTGAGTTTGCAGCCGCCCTGCTGCCCTTCGCGTCGGAGGCGACGCGCTCCGCATTCACCTCCGAGCTGTGCACCCCGTCTGCCTCGGCGCAGGCGCCGGGGAAGGGCGCCGAGACGACCGAGCCGGGCTGGGGCCAACTGCGCACCCTCAGCGAAACGACCCGGCCGCCGACCACGCGCGATTCTCCGCTCCCGCCGCGGCCCTGGCGCGAGCACGCTCTCTGGATCGGTCTTGCGGTGATGGCGACGATCGGACTCGTCGCCCGCGGCCTCATCGCCCACGCGACGCCCTCGCCCTCCGTGCGCGCCTCGTCGGGGCCGCCGGTCCTCGCCGAGGCGGCCCGTGTGGAGACGACGAACACCGAGCCGTCCGCGCGGGTCGCGCCACCCGTCCCAACGGTGGAAACGACGGTTCCGGTCGCGACGAGGTCCCTCCCTGCGGTCGCCCAGCCGAAGTCCGGAGCCAAACCGGTCGAGCGATCGCGTCCTTCGCGGGCGCCGGTCCCCGCGGGCGCCGCGTCTTGGACGGTCGGCGACAACGGTTCTCCAATCTTGCCACTCTAGAGCCGCACCGTGCGCATCGCTGGGACGCTCTGGTACGCGCTGGCGTTGTCATCGGTGGTCACGGCCACGACGGGCGCGGCCCTCGCCGACGATGCTGCGGACGAGCACGAACGCACCCTCCAGCGCGGCGTCGAGCTCCGCCGATTGGGCAAGAACGCCGAGGCGCTCGCGGCGTTCGAGACGGCCTACGCGCTCGAGCCATCCCCCCGCGTGGGCGCCCAGATCGCGCTCGCGCGGCAGGCGCTCGGAGACTGGGTGGGGGCCGAGCGCGGTCTCGAAGAGGCGCTCGCCGCCGGCGCCGATCCCTGGATCGCGAGCTACCGCGGCGCTCTCGAGCAGGCCCTCGCGACGGTCCGGGCGCATCTTGGGTCGGTCCAGGTGGAGACGAACGTCCCGGACGCGGAGGTGGCGGTGGGCGGTGGGCCAGCCCTGGCGCTGCCCCTGACAAGACCGCTGCG
>DATGJA010000797.1:0-18874 GCA_035295445.1 Polyangiaceae bacterium
ACGAGGCGGGCGTTGGCGATCGCCAACGCGGCGTGGTCCGCGATGCTTCGGGCAAACGCGAGGTCCGTCTCGTCGTAGGACGGTCGATCGGGGCGATAGCGAAAGAGCGCGAGGCCGCCCAGGATGCGACCGCCCGCCTCGAGCGGCACCGAGAGAAAACCGCGCACGCCCACGCGCCGGACGATGTCGGCGTAGTCCGGCGCGACGGCGGCCGCGAGGGCTTCGGGGTCGATCTGAGGCACGAGGAGCGGCTCTCCTGTCCGGATCACGCTGAGCACGATCCCGAGCCGCGCGACCTCGATGGGGCCGGTGAGGAGCGTGACCCGCGCGCCCGCGGCGACAATCGGGTTCTCGGCCGTCACGCTCGCCAGCGTCGCGAACTTCTCGTCCTCGGTTCGCTCGGCGATGAGGCACCCGTCCCCGATGAGCTGCGTCGAGCGCTCGGAGATCGTTTCGAGGAGCGTCGGGTAGTCGGCCGTCGCCACCGCGAACGCGCGCATGGTCTCGGCGAGCAGCACGAGCCGCTCGGTGGCCCGCCGATCCTGCTCGTCGCCCGCCCTGCCCCCGCCCGAAATCACCGGGCAAAGATACCACGCGGGCCGCGCGCCGGCCCGCTACGGTCCCTGCGTCAGGTGCACGGCGATGGGGGAGGTCGTGAAGCCCGAGATGGATCCATCGAGGTGACCCGACGTCAGCCGCACGTCGAGTCGCGCATTCGGCTGCGTCATGTCGACCGAGCAGCCCGCGGACGTGCACGAGCAGACCGCGTAGAACGCACACGCGTCGAACACGAAGCAGGCCACGGGGACCGCCTCGCCGGTGGCCGGGTCGTCGAGGAAGCACATGCCGCCGAGGTCCGTGCTGCCCATCCCTCCCCAGTTCGGAAGGCATCCACAAGCGGCCCCGGACTCCGAGCTGTAAGACGTCTGCAAGGTGCACCAGTCCCTCCAGAGCTCGTTGCGGACGACGCCGAGCGCGAGGCGGGCGCCATCGAACGAAAGCTCCGTCGCCGTATACGGAAACCCCTCGAAGGGAAATTCCAGGCTGCTCGGAGTGTCCGTGCCCGGCGGGTAGACGTCCGCCGGGTACCCCTCGTTGCCGTTCACGGGCGGAGGCGGCGCCTGGCCCTTGCCGAACGCGGCGGTCGCAACGAGGGTCCCGTCCGGAGCGGCCGTGAAGGTGATGACAACGGCGTCCGACCCCGTTTGAAATGTGTAGGCCTCGAGGTAGCCCGTCCACACACCGAGCAGGGCCGCGGCGCTCTGCGCCATGGGCGGAGGCGCGGACGCGTCGGCCGGAAGGGTCGGCGGCGGGTTCGTGCAGCGAGGCGCCGACGCGAGGGTCGCTGCCGCCGAGGTGAATCCCCCGTCGCCGATCGTGTTTCCGAGATCGAGGATCTTCGCGCGACACCCGAACACCGCAATTCCGGCCAAGACGATGGCGGCCGTGGAAAGACGATGCTGCATGGCGACCTCCTTTCCTTCGTTTGGCCGGACGGGACGATCGTCATCACGGAATCGACGAGAGGGTCGCCTCGACCGCGGGACGAAAGAGGCCGGGGTACGGTAGGCTCCTAGGGGACCTGCGTCAGGTGCAATCCGATCGGAGCGATCGTCCCGGTGATCGAGCCGTCGAGGTGACCAGGCGTAAGCCGCACGTCCACGCTTGATTCTCCGGTGGCCGTGTCGACCGTACAGCCTGTGGACCAGCACGAGCACACTAGGTCGGCATTGCACGCTTGGTACACGTTGCAGACCACGGGAACCGCCTCGCCGGTAGCCGGGTCGTCGAGGAAGCACTTCCCGTCGTCGTTGTTGATCATCGCTTCCCAGTTCGGGAGGCATCCACAAAGGCCCTGGGCGGGCGCGGCGGGCCACCGGTAGGACGTCTGCAGCTCGCACCACGGCTTCCAGGGTTCGTTTGTGGCGATGTGGAACGTGAGGCGAGTTCCGTCGAAAGTGACGTCGGCTGCGGTATAGGCGAATCTCCCATAGGGAAACTGGCCGACGATCGAACCGCCGTCAGGCCCGGATGGAAGCGGGTCGCTCGCACTGGTGGACGGAGGCGGCACTTCCCCCCCGTCGAACGTGATGGTCCCCGCGAGGGTCCCGTCGGGCGCCGCTCCGAAGGTGACGCCGACGACGTTCGAGCCGCTCCCAAAGGTGTACGCCTCGACATACCCCGTCCACGAACCGAGGAGGGGGGCGGCGGCAGGCGGAGAGGAATGGGCGGCGGCGAGCGGCGGCGTCGTGCATCGAGGCACGCCCGCGAGGATCGACTGCGCGGACGATCCAGCGTCCCCAATCGTGTTGCCGAGGTCGAGGACCTTGGCGCGACACGCCGACGCCGCGAGTCCGACGAAGAGGATGGCGGCGGTGGAAAGACGACGTTGCATGGCGACCTCCGTACATTCGTTTGGTCGGACCGGGCGATCGTCATCACGGAATCGACTCGAGCGTCGCCTCCACCGCGGGGTGAAAGAGGCTGTTCGGCGAGCGCGCTTCGAAGCGCGCCGCCCGCGCGCGCGCCTCGTCGTAGCGACCCTCGAGGACGAGGGCTTGAATCGCGATGGCCTCCCGCTCTTCGCCGAGCAGCCCGAGGGGATAGCGGCGGGCGTGGTCTTCGGTCAACGCGAGCGCCCGCTTCCCGTCGTTCGAGGCGAGTGACGCGCGCGCGCGATCGAGGATCGCTCGCTCGGCCGCCAGCGACGAGGCAGCCGACGGCGTGGGCGCGGGAGGCGGCCCGACCGGGACGTGCGTTCGGGGCGGCGGGACCTTGGCCTCGACGCGATCGACCTCTGGCGTCGGCGGCTCCGCGGAGCTCTGCACGGGGACGACCGGGGCGACCGAGGGCGGTCGATGCGCCTCCGGCAACGCCACCGGTCGGCGGACCCACATCGCATGGATAACGGCGCCGGTGACCCCGCCGGCGACGAACGTCGCCACGGCCAGGTTGCGCGCAGCAGCAGTCAGTCCACGCGGCGCCGCGTGGGACAGGGCCGACGACGGGTCCTCCGCGTCCGCCACGGGCCCGACCGAGCGCGCCACCCGCGACCAGACCCGGTCGAGCGCCGGTCCCGGCGCCGCGGCCTCGCGCTCGGCCGCGATGAGCGCGACGAGCTCCGGGTCGAGCGGGGGCAACACGGGCACCCTCATCGTGGACCTCGCCCCGAACGGAGCTTTCGAACGGCGTCCGTGAATTCCGTACGCGCAACCCGCAGGCGCGAATACGCGGTGTTGACCGGAATTCCGAGAGAGTCGCCGATGTCCTTCATCGTCGCCCCGTCGATCTCGTACAGGACGAAGACGGCCCGACGCCCGAGCTCGATCGCCTGGAGAGCCTCTAGGACGAGCGCGCGGTCTTCCGCGGCCGCCATCTGTTCCTCTGGGGTGGTCCCTGCATGGGCAGCCGCCTCGGGCTCGCCGAACACCTCGTGGCGCCGGTAGGCGCGCCGCCGGTACTGCGACGCGACGCGAAACGCGAAGCCGAAGAGCCACGGGCGAACCGCGCGAGTCGGATCGTATTGGGCCAAGTGCCGATGAACTCGAAGGAATACATCGTGGGTCAGGTCTTCGAGGTCCGCGGGCGGCACCCCGAGGCGGCGAAGCGTGTTCCAGACGTAGCCCGCATGGCCGCGGAAGAGATCGCGCAGCCCGCCGGTCGCTTCGGCGCTGCCGAGGATGCGCTCTTCCGCCGCCGCCACCACGAGAGGATTGGCCGCGCGCACCCGCATTTGTCATCAAAAGAGCACGACCAAGTCGGCAGCAAGGGAAGCAGCCAAGCGCGGCGCGTTCCAGGCCGGCTGGCCGTTCACCTCGAGCGAAGGAGGCTGCAGATCGGCGAGCAGGTCACTGTCCACGCGAAGAGCCAGATCGCCATCCAGCGGCACGTCGACGCCGAAGCGACCCCCGACCGCCCACCAAGGATTCCATCGCGCGACGACCGTCGCATCCGTCCCGACGCGCATCGACCCGCCTTGGGCCAGCGCGCAGACGACCGTGGGGCCCACGTGCCAGCACGGGACCAGCGTCGCCACCGCGAGCCACGAGGACACGACGCCCGACGAGCCGTCCGAGGCCCGCGCGGTCGGCACCGAGGCGGGCGCGTCGATTCGGCCCTCGATCGCGAGCGAGAGACGACCGGCGCGCACGCCCCCGCCCAGCGCGATCCCGATGGCCGGGAGGGGCGCGACACCGACCGACGTCACCGTCGCGATCTCACCCTCGAATCGCACGCGCGCGGTCGCGAGGGCGGTGCTCAGCGGCACGGATTGCGCGGCGGCGGGGCCAGGGCGAACGGCCTCGACGCTGTTGCGGGTCACGGGCGGCGAGGCGGGCGGGGGGAGCGCGGCCGCATCCGGTTTTCGGGGCGCGAGGCTATGCGGGTCGATCGCGATGGCAATCGCGAGCGCGGCCGTGTCGAGGAGCTCGGAGCAATCCCCCTGGACTTCGAGCGTGCGCGATCCCTGCTCGATGCCCCGTTTGTCGACGAGGAACACACGCGCGAAGTAGCGAGCGCCCGCGGCCGAGATCTCGGCGACGACCGTGCGCTTCGCCCAGGGGAAGAAAGGGTCGTAGCCGACGCGCGAGGCGACCGCGCGGCGTAAGGCGGCTTCGTCCGCGCACGATTCGGCGCCGTGCCCGCGCGAGTAGACGAGGCGGGCCGAGGGGGTGGCGCGCGCGACGCCGGGGGCCGCCACAAGCAGGACGGCGGCGACATTGCTGTAAAGTGCGCGCATGACCGCTGATGAGCTTCGCCTGAGACAGGCCCCAGTCAAGGCTCGTTACAAGGAAGACCCGTCGGCGGCGGTCGTGACGTTGAAGGCCGAGGGGCGCGTCTCGCAAGAGTCGATCACCTGCGCGCTGGAGTCCGGCCGGGCCGGCACGCCGGCGGGACTTCATCCCGCAACGGGAGGGGACGGATCGGCCGCCTGCTCCGGGGACATGCTCCTCGAGGCGCTCGTCAGCTGCGCGGGCGTCACCCTCGCCGCCGTGGCCACGTCCATGGGAGTCCGACTCGCCGCGGCCACCGTGGCCGCCGAGGGCGAGCTCGATTTTCGGGGCACCTTGGGCGTGGCCAGGGACGCCCCCGTTGGGTTCAAAGCCATTCGCCTGACGTTCTCGATCGAGACCGACGCACCCGCCGACAAGGTGACCAAGCTGGTCGAGCTCGCCGAGCGCTACTGCGTCGTCCTCCAGACGCTCGCCAAACCGCCGTCGGTCAGCGTCCGGATCGGAGCCCGATAACGGCGGAGGAGAAGGGATTCGAACCCCTGGTACCCTTGCGAGTACGGCGGTTTTCAAAACCGCTGCCTTCGACCGCTCGGCCACTCCTCCGAGATGCGGCCGGAACGTAGCACGCTCCCGTCCGGGCCTTCCCCCCGGACCCCGGGGGGAAGGAGGGACCGCAAGGGGCTGCGCCCGTCAGAGGCCCAGGCCGAACGGCGCGTCGCCGTCGAGCACGCCGTCGAGGTCGCGATCGAGGCCGATGCGCACCCCGGAGCCCGGCGGGACTGCCGTGAACGTGATGGGCCCGAGGCGGGCGAGGTCGCGCACCTGGCGATCCGTCAAGGACGGTGCTCCCGTGTGGTTGGTGCGGAATGAGTTATTCGCCGGCGTGTAGAGGAACGCTACGGGCTCGCCGAAGATCGCGCCCTTGGCGACGAGGTCGCACTCTCCCGCCGCGGCGCGCGCCTCGAGCAGGTCGAGCCTCGACGAGGCGTCGGCGCCGCTGTCGGCCCGTAGCGTCGTCTGCTGGCCGACGATGGGCGCGAGGTTCGAGTCGAAGGCCAGGACGAAAGCCTCCAGCTCGCGGCGGGTCGTGATGTTGGCTTCGAGCTCCTGGAACGCCTTGACCGGGTCGGTGGGGTCGGTGATGACCGGGATTCCGCCCGGGTTCGGCGGAGCGCCCTGCGGTGTCGGCTCCGTCCTCGCGGCGAAGACTGTCGAGCTGTGGAACCGGAAGACCGTGTCGAGGGCGCCGTCGTGCAGGAAGCCGAAGCCACGCACCTGATCACCCTGGAACGACTCGTCGTTGTACGGCGGCGGCAAGGACGAGGCGATGCCGGTCGTGTCGTTCGGGTTGAACGACCGGTCGTCCCCGAACATCCCCACCTTTTGATAGAGGTTGCGCAGGTGCGGGACCTTGAAAAACTGCGTCTCCGCCTCGAACGAGTAGCGTCCGTCCGATCCGAAGAAGCCCGGCTTGGGGACGTTGAACTGCGCGTTGCCGCTCGGGTCGAGCACGTGGCACCCGTTGCAGTTGTGGAACGTGTCGGACGGGATCTCCTGTCCGTCGGGCGTGTGGTTGAAAAAGAAGTCGCGACCGGCCTGCTGCTCGGCCGTGAGCGAGTTGTCCAAGTTGCGAATCGGGTTCGGCGGATAGGTCACCTGCAGGATGAAGTCGCTGAAGGCCTGCATGTCCGCGGTGGCGAGCTGGTTATTGGAGCCGACCAGTCCCGGGAAGGCCACGTTGAACTTGTTGAACGCCGCGTTCTCGTCGAACGTCCCGGTGTTGGGCTGCGCGCTCGGCAGGATGTTCAGGCGGCTCGCGTCGGTTCCGCCGGTGCGATCGCCGCGCCAGTGCATCGGGCCGTGGTTGGCCATCCCGCGCAGGCTCTGCGTCGTCATCGGACCCTTGAGCGCGGCGAAGATGAGGGGCTGGTTGTTGGTGAGCTGCGCGATGATCGCCGGGTCGATCGTGAACGGCCCCGGGATAGGCGCGACGATCCCGTCGGGGTCACCGAGGTCCCAGGCGAGGCTGTCGAAGTCGCCGAAGATGTGGCAGCTCGCGCACGCGTCGGTCCCGTGCGTCGAGATCGCGTCGTAGAGGAAATGCCGGCCCTTCGTGACGCTGTCCGGCTCCGGGTTGAACATCGCGACGTGCGCGACCTCGCGCCGCCTCTCCGGGTCGAGGATCGAGATCGAGTTGTCGAAGCGCGTGAGGACGTAGAGACGATCCCGCCGATCGTCGACGACCACGCCGGTCGGCCCGCCGCCCGAGACCGTGATCTGATCGGCCACCGAGGGCACGAACGAGTCGTTCTCGAGCGCCGCCGTCGAGTAGATGCCGACCTTGCTCGACCCGAGCCCGGTGACGAAGAGCCGGGCGCCGTCCGGCGAGACGGCGATCCCTGTCGGGAACGCGAGGCTCTTGGCCGCCTCCTGGGGCGTCCCGTCCTGCGAGAAGTCGACGTGCTTGTTCAGGTTGCGCGGTGTGACCGTCCCAGAGGCGGGATCGATGACGGTGATCCGGCTGTCGACGATGTGACCGCGCACGGACCCTGCCGGTGCGCCTTGCGTCGGGCCGAACACGTTGTGGCCCTCGAACCGCACGTCGTTGTGCGCGTCGGTGTTCGAGACGTACACCTTCCCGCTCAGCGGGTTGACGACCATGTTGAACAGGACCGTGCCGACGCCGGCGAAGACGCTCGCGCTCCTGGCGGCGGGCGGGTTCGCGGTCGCGTCGATCGCGAAGACGTCCTTGTCCGGGAGACTGAACTTGACGTGGTCGTCCCAGCGCCGGCCCACGTTGTCGAGCCAGTGGAGCTGTCCGTCGGTCGGATCGATTTTGTATTTGACGACGAGGCCCGTCGGCGGCTGCTGGATTCCCTGGAAATTGGTGAACGGGGGCGGGAGGAATCCGTTCGGGGTGACGACCCGCTCCTGGATCGAGGTCGTTCGGTTGCCCGACTCGAACGCGGCCGCATACACCGTGCTGCCGTCGCGAGACACGGCGAGGGCGCGTGGCGTGTCGGCGAAGAGCGTGATCACCTCGAGCGGCGTGCCGCCGGCCGCCGTTCCCAGCTGATCGGCGTCGAACACCCAGACGTCCGCGCGGCCGACGCCGGGCGTCGTGAGCTGCGGATCGCGGTCGGTGTTTTGGCCGCGGTGGGCCGTCGTGACGAACGCGCGCGAGCGACCGGGCCCGGCGAAGACGATGTCGCGCGGCTCGTCGCCCACGAGAAGGGTGCGGACCACGGCCGCTCCGAGCGGATCGCGCACGTCGACGATGCTCACGCTGTCGGAGAGGTGATTGACCACCCACACTTCGCCGTTTCTACGCTCGGCCACGGCGATCGGCTCGAGGCCGACCGGGATCGACGCGACGTGGAAGAGTCCCGCCTCGAAGACGCGATAGATCTCCAGGCGATTGTCGGGTGTGTTGGTGGCATAGAGAAATTGGCCGTCCCGCGAGAGGGCGAGCGGACGGACCTGTCCCGATTCGAACACCGTGAAAGCCTTCTCGCGCGCCGTCTCCGTCGAGACGCTGAACGCGGCCGCCGTCGAGACGGTGCGCTCGGTTTTGGCTCCCGAAGAGCAACTCGCGGCTCCGATGACGACTGCGAACAGTCCATAGCCCCCATGCCTTGTCCAGCGCATAGCATCCTCCTTGGGCTCGCGACGGCGCGGGGGCCGTCGCGACCGCAATTACCCAGACGAGACGTTGAACGATCCGTTCGCATTCGTCTAGCGAGAACGAAGTCGCGTCCGCCAGGTTTGGCGGGTGGTCTCTCACGTCCATCGTGTTCAGCAGTGCTTTCTGGACCGCGGCACCCGCAGCGCGACCCGCGATGCGCGACGGGATGCGTCACGCGCGCGCTTTGCGAATTTGCAACATTGCGCGGTTTGCCACGTTTGCGATGCGTTTGACGTGCGCAAGCGAGTCGGCGCACATCGACACCCATGGACGCCGAGCGCGGGGTCGGTATTCTTTGGAGAGTGGGCGAGGTTATCCTTGCGTATCGAACGCCGAAGCCGCGACCGGTCATTCAGGCACGAAGTACGCTGATCGTTTCGGCGATCCAGACCCTTCGTGCGCACGGGATCTACGACCGCTATTCGGAGCTCCTGTCCCCGGGCCTCCGCCAAGAAATGATGTCGCTCGTCGCGGGCCTCTGGATCCCGGGCGAGCTCGCGCTCGAGCACTTTCGTACGATGGACAAGCTCGGCCTGTCCAAGTCGACGATCGAGGCGGTGGGCGCAGAGGTGGCGGAGCGCGGCGCGAAGACGACCCTCGCCGTGGTGCCCGGCGCGAAGAGCGAGCGCGACCCCTGGAAGATGCTCGTCACGTCGCACCGCAACCTCGACACGAACTGGCGCGGCAGCGACATCATGGTCGTCAAGGAGGGCCCGCAGCACGCAGTCGTGATTTGGGCGGGCCAGCCCTGCGCGAGCATCCCGTACTTCGTCACCTCGTGGGGCGCCTTCTTGCGCGCGGTGACGAACCAATATTGCACGAGCGCGAACCATCGGATTGACCACGAGCAGAGCTCGTCGACGGCGATAGCCATCGTTCTCACCTGGGTGTGACTACCTCGGGGCGGAGCGAGCGATCGCACTCGCGATCCTCGAGGGGATGACGAAGGGGACGCATGCCCGTCACCTCGGCGTGCGCTGGCAACGGTGGCTCGGCGGTGACGAAGAGCGCTTCACGACGTCCGTGGACGGTCCCAGGGTCGACAGGACGGCCTCGGCCCCTTGGGCGAGGTCGCTCCCCGTCGTCCCGGCGGCGCGCCGCAAGCGAGCGCCGCGATGTGCGCGCCCCGCCCGGGTCGCGCACGACCAGACCCAGCGAATCGACGACCCCGTGCGGGTATATCGTCCCCAAAGGGGCGAACGCGCGAGCCTGCGCCGGGGTCAATCCGAAGTTCTGCGTCGCCGTCGCGGGCGGAGCGACGACGTGGAACATCCGGCGCACGTCGTCCGGGTAATCGCGGTACGGATCGAACGAGGACACGTTGACGCCGCGTCGTCGGTCGAGGCGCGGGCCCGCTGGGTCCAGCAGTCGAGAGAGCCAGGCGCGCCGATCGCCCTCGAAATCGTAGGCCGCTTCGACGATGGATATCGCGCTGTACTTCACGCTCTCTCGCGCTCCCGTGTACCCCCGACCCGAGGTTAGGGGACCGGCGCCGCGCGCCCCATGGTCATTACTTTCCCGCTTCGCTGGCGGACGAGGCAGGAGCAGGCGGCCGCGAAGGCTAGGGCATCGGCGCGGACGCTCCCATGGTCATCGTTCTGACCCGGTCATTCGATGTCCCGGCGCGGGGGCGCCCCGTGGTGGACGACGAGCCAGAAGAGGCCCACCGCCTTGACGGCCTCGACGAACTCATTGAACTCCACCGGCTTGCGCACGAAGCTATTCGCGCCGAGCGAATAGCTGCGGATGACGTCCTCGTCCTCCTTCGACGACGTGAGGACGACCACGGCGAGGTACCGCGTCGCGGGGTTCTCGCGCACGCGCCTGAGCACCTCGAGGCCGCCGATGCGCGGCAGGTTCAGGTCGAGGAGCACGACCTGCGGCATGACGTGCATGTCCCGGCCTGCATACGGTCCGGTGCCGAAGAGGTAGTCGAGCGCCTCCGCCCCGTCCCGGGCGATGACGATCTCGTTCAGGATGTTGTGCTTCTTCAGCGCCCGGAGCGTGAGAAGCTCGTCGTCCTTGTTGTCCTCCACGAGGAGGAGCGGGGCTCGCATCATGACTCGTCTCCTGACTTGTCCGGCAGCGTGAAGAAGAAAGTGGCTCCCCTGTCGACCTCGCCCTCGGCCCAGATGCGCCCCCCGTGACGGCCGACGATCCGCTGCACGGTGGCGAGCCCTATGCCGGTGCCGGGGAACTCGTCGCTCCGGTGCAGGCGCTGGAACGGCGAGAAGAGCCGTCCAGCCGACGCCGGATCGAAGCCAGCTCCGTTGTCGCAGACGAAATAGACGGCCATCCCGTCTTCCGTCCTGCGGCCGAACTCGATCCGCGCCGGGCTCCGACGCGACGTGAACTTCCACGCGTTTCCGATCAGGTTATCGAAGAGCGCGCGCAAGAGGAGCGGGTCACCGTACGCACCCACCCCCTCGCTCGCGACGAAGTCGACCACCCGATCGGGCTGGCTCGCGCTCAGCTGCTTGAAGACGCCGTTCGCCAGAGCGGTCAGGTCGACGCTGTCGCGGTGAAGCCGCGCGCGCGTGACCCGCGACAGATCGAGGAGCGCGTCGATGAGCTCCCCCATCCGCAGGGCACCCGCCGCGATGCGGTCCAGGTACTCCTTCGCTTCGTCGTTCAGGTCGCCGCGGAAGTCCTCGAGGAGCGCGCGGCTGAAGCCGTTGATCCCGCGCAAGGGCGCCCGCAGGTCGTGAGCGACGGAGTAGCTGAACGCCTCGAGCTCACGGTTGGCCAGCTTGAGCGCCGCCTCCGCTCGATCGCGCTGCCTCCCGAGCTCGTCGAGGTTCGCGGCCATCTGATTGGCGTGACGGGCCACGTCCGCGAGCTCGTCGCGCCCCTCGACGACGATGGGCCGGCTGAAGTCTCCCTCGCCGAACCGCGCGAAGCCGAGCGTCAGGCCTTCGAGGGTGCGCAGCACCCCGCGGCTCAACCCGAGCGACAGGACCAGGACCGAGATGACGCACGCGACGCCGATCCAAGCCTGGTAGGAGGTCGCGTCGCGCTGCGCCCGGGTGACCGAGGCGAACGCCTGCGCGAGCTGCCCCTGATCGAATGTCGCCGTCTTCGCGATGAGGCTCGACAGGCGAAGGCGCTCGTCCTGCATCGAGCGCACGGCGTCGACCAGGTCCTCCCCCGTCTCGCCCGTGATGAGGCGCCGCGAGATGTCCGACGCGCTCGTGCAGTAGGCGTCGAGCGCGGCGCGGAGCCGGGCCGCGTCTGCGGCGTCGATCGCCGTCCCCGCCGCGTCCACGTAGGCGAGGAATCGCGCCCGTCCGGCGCTCGCGGCGGCGACGCTGTCGAGATCCCGGCTCGCCACGGCATCCTGGAAGCCCCGGCTCAGCGTCTCCAGTTGGTCCTGCAGGAGCGGCTCGAGCTCGAGCATCGGAAGGTACTTCGCGTAGATGGTGCGCATCTGGCCCTCGACCCGGAGCGCGACCAGCTCGCCGCTGCCGATGAAGAGACCGCAAGCCACCGCGGCAATCGCGACGACCACCATGAGCCTGCGGCGGATGGTCATACGCATCGCCGCGCTAGTCCGCAGGCTCGAGCGAAGCGAGAGAACGGACTAGACACACCCCCGAGACGCCTCATTGAAGGAGGATAACCTTGGCCCCGCGCAGGTTCGCGCTCGTCGACACGTAGCCGACGGCGCCCTCGTGCTTGAGCACGTACGTGACCACCTGGTCTTCGTCGTCGAGCTCCGGGGGCGGCACGTCGCGCCCGGAGAAGATCCGCTGCTGCCAGTACGTCTTGACCGCGCTGACCGAGCGCCGAAGGACGTACTCGGTGAAGCTCCTTCGAACGGGGGACTCGGGCGGAAGATCGACCGGACGAATGGCAGCGCCGTCCGGCCACGCGGTGACCTTCTTCAGGAACGCGTCCTCGCAGAACCTGCGATCGAGGACCCCCGCGGGGTTGCCCGGATGAACGATGATTTCGTACGGCGCGGGAGGAGACGCAGCGTGCACGCGGACCGGTGCGCCGAGCGCGAGGAGCGCAAGCGCCAGGACGAGCAGGAAAAGCCTCGCGATCCGCATGGTCGGGTCAGAAGTAACCGGTGGTCTTGAGGAAGAACGCGCTCCAGTAGCGGTCGGCCGTGGCCGCGGGCGCCGTTGCGGTGAGGGGCGAGGTGAGCGCCGCTGTCCCCTGCATGTAGTGGCCCTCGAGCTTGACGAGCCAGTGGTCGTTGATGTCGAAGCGCAACGTCACCGCGGCGTCGTGTTGACGCTTGTCCCGGCTGTGCATGTCGTGCACGTCCGGGAAGTAGACCGAATAATAAGCACCGGGCTGAAACCAGCGGGCCGCCCGGTAGGCGAGCATCCCGTAGCCACCCTCGCTCGTCTGCGAGAGGGTCCCCTGCAGCATCAGGTTGCTGCTGCCCTGGAACGTGTGACCCCGGCCGAACTCGGCCGTCGCGGTCAGGTCGCGCCACACGTAGTCGGCGGACGCGAGGTAGGCGAAACTGTCGTTCGGCAGGGACAGCTTCGTCGTAGGCGGGATGAAGGCGGTCGAGTCGAGGTGAATGCCGTTCACCGTGGCGCCGACCCGCAGGCCGTCGATGGGGGTCTCCCAGACGAGGCGCCCGCCGAGGATGTACGGGACATTGAACTGGAACTGGAGCGTGCTCCCGGGCGGGATGACGAGCGCCGGATCGATGTAGACCGTCCCGCCGTAGAGGCGGTACTCGAGAGCCCCGGCCGAGCGCGAACGCGCGAAGCCATAGAGCTCCGCGCCGTTTTGGGCGAAGAGAAAATTTCGCTCCTGGAGGGGATAGATGGACTGCGGGAGAAGGACGAAGACACGCGCCGAGTCGATGTCGGCGAACTCGTTGAAGAACCCGTACGGGATCTTGAGGCGCCCGGCGCGAAAGCCGAGCCAGTCCTGCCAGTGGTAGTCGAGATAAAACCAGTCCATCTGGGCCTTGAAGCTCCCAGCCGGTCCAAGGTCCTGCCCGAAGATCTGCGCGCCCACGCGGAGCTTGTCGGTGAAGAGCGTCTTCGTGAAGTTGATGCCCACCTCGGTGAACTGGAAACTGCCGTTCGTCGTGTCGGCGTTGATGTAGTCGTTTCCGGTCGTCAGGATGAAACCCTGGCTGACGAACGCATGCACCTCGACTGAGAGCGGACCTTCGCCCGGGCCGATGTCCGCGGCGCGCGCCGGCGTCCCGGACAACGTCGACCCGATCGCCCACGCGAGCGAACAGCCGAGGAACCCCCGCCACCTGCTCATTCCACCCCAAGTCGAAAGTACCGGCCCACGCCCGCACGGGCAAGATCAGATCGCGGAGCCGGGGGGGACGAGATTCGCGACGTGCTCCGCGCAATTGAGCAAGACGAGCTCGTGCGGCACGCGCCCGGACAGGATCGTGAGGGAGGTATTCGGCCAGAGCGCCGGGACAGGGCGATCGCCGAGCCCGACGCACCGCTCAACGATCGCCCGGCAGACGAGGCCGTGGCTCACGACCGCCAGGTTTCCGCGTGCCTCGATGGCGAGGGCCTCGACGCGCCGCCAGGCGAGTCGCACGCGCTCGTGGAACACTTCCCAGGTTTCACCGTCGGGGGGGGCATACGCGGGCCCGAACAGGTCCGCGGGGCACTCGGTGTAAGGGCGCCCGCGCAGGGCGCCGAAGCTACGCTCGCGCAGCTCGGGCAAGAACTCGATAGGCGCCCGGCACGCGCGGCAAACGCTCTCGGCGGTCATGCGGGCGCGTAGGTAGTCGCTCGACACGACCCGGTCCACGCCGAGGGCCGCGAGCCTCGCGGCGAGGCGCTCGGCCTGCAGGACGCCGCGGGCCGAGAGGGGGACGTCGGGCGTCTGGACGACGCGAGCCGCGTTCGACCAAGTCTCACCGTGGCGAACGAGGAAGATCACGGGCGCGTCGGGCTACGTCGACTTCGTCGCCTCGGTGATGGCGTATGTCTCGCGCGCGCCGATCAGGCCGAACTGCAGGCCCATCCCGCCGCCGCCGACCCACCGCACGATGCACGGGAGCGTCAGCTGCGCGCGCTGCCCGGGGAGCGTCGCGTAGACGACGAGCTCGGACGAGAAGGCCTGGGGCTGCGCGGTCTGGACGAACATCCCGCCGAGCGAGATGTCCTTGGCTCGCCCGCGCATCCGCTCGGTCGACCCCTTGAGGGCGAACTCGAGCTCGACGTCGATCGGGGAGCGCTGGTAGCGGCGAAGGTCGAGCATCGCGAGTGCTGGGGCCCTTCCTGATGATAGTATCACGTAAGTGGGCGCGGTGGACGGGGACGCAGCGCGCGCGGACGGGGCGCGCCGGCGAGAGCGACTGCTCTTGCTCGTGCCCCTGGGGGTGGCCCTCGCCTTCGGGCTCCTCCTCGTCCCGCGACGGGCGATCCCCGACGAAGTGCCGCTGCCCATCATCGACGCCGCCGGTCTTTCGCGGGAGTCCGAGGCGGACCGCGTCCTCGCCAGCCGGGCGCAGGAGAGCCCCTTGCCGGGTCCGATCCGCGCCCTCGGCGGCGCCCTTCGCACCTTTCACGGGCTCGAGGCTCGACAAGCCGACGACCGCGAGCTCGCGAACGCGCGCCGTGGGGTCGACGTGGCGCTCGAGGGGCTGGGCGGCGAGGGCGAGGAGGGGCTGCTTGAGCTACGCGCCGCGCAGCTCGAGGGCTTCCTCCGCGAATTGCGCCGATTCGAGGCCGGCGGAGACGAGTCGACCGAGCTCGACGAGCTCGGCGGCGCGGTGATCCGAACGCTGCGGACCGAGGGGTGGTGCGAAGGCCACCACCTGCTTGCCCCGGAGCCGGCGATGCGTGCCATGTTCAAGGTGATGTGGGACGCGTTCGTCGGATTCGAGGGTCGCGCGGCGTTCCAGCCCCCCCTCAACCAGCAACGCGCCCTCTACGCGCTGTACCTCTCGCACCCACCGCTGCCCTCGCAGGTGCGGGCGCGTCTGGCGTCTGCGCGCCGGGGGGCGACCGACGCCGCCGCGTGCGAACGCATCGCGGGGGTGGAGCGTGGGGCGATGGAGGTCTCGCGGCTCGAGCGCATCGCCCGCCTCACGGCCATCGACAGCAAGTATCCGGCTGCGTACGCGCGTGGAGTCGTGCAGTACCGGCGCGGTGACTACACCGGCTCGGTCGCGGCGTTCCGCGATTGGCTGGCCGAGCACCCCGACGGCCCCCTCGCGCTGCGCGCCCGCGCGTACCTGCGCGGCGCGATGGCCGGCGGCGAGGACTGAGGGCGAGGACAGCGGCAACATGCGGACGCTCATCGTCGACGACGACCGGGAGCTCGCGCGCCTCCTCCGCGACTACCTCTCGTCGCACGGAGTCGCGGTGGAGCACGTCGAGGACGGCGCGCACGCCATCGAGACCCTCGCGGCGACCGTCGAGCCGATCGACATCGTCCTGCTCGACGTCATGCTCCCGGGCGCTGACGGCTTCGAGGTGTGCCGGCGGATCCGCTCGCGCTTCGACGTGCCGATCGTGATGCTCACGGCTCGCGGCGAGGACAACGACCGCGTCGTCGGGCTGGAGATCGGCGCCGACGACTACGTGCCCAAGCCGTTCAACCCGCGCGAGCTCCTCGCCCGCATGCGCGCCGTCCTCCGCCGCGCCCGGGGTCCTCGCACGTCCGGCGCCGCCCCGGGCGACCGGATCGATGTGGGCGACCTGCAGGTCGACGTCCCGGCCCACAAGGCGGTGCTCGACGGCCGCGAGCTGTCGCTCACGTCCTTCGAGTTCCGGGTGCTCGTGGCGCTCGCGCGGCGGGCGGGCGAGACGGTCACGCGCGAGGAGCTCGCGGGCGCCGTGCTCCCCCACGGCGGTCCATACGATCCGAGCGTTGACCGCTCCTTCGACGTCCACGTTTCGCACCTCCGCCACAAGATGGGCGACGACGCCCGTGAGCCTAAGCGGATCCGGACCGTGCGGGGCATCGGGTACGTGCTGCTCAAGCCCTAGTCCGCAGAGCAGGATGAGCAAAGCTACGTAAACGCGGTGCCCGGCCCGGCCGCCGCACGCCAAAATGTCCTCATGCGCCGAAGCCACACCCTCCGCGCCCGGCTCTTCCGGTGGTTTCTGGGGGCCATCGTGCTGGCGATGGCGACGAGCGGGCTGGTCGCGTTCACGGCGCGGCCCGAGTCGGTCTCCGGGGCGGACGCGATGGCGCGCAACGTCGCGCTCCGTCTGGCCGAGACCTGGGACGACCCCCAGGCCACGCGGGCCTTCGTGGGCGAGGTGCGCGACGTCACGGGATTCGACGTCCGGCTGGTCACCGAGCCGCGCCGCCTGCCGGCGATGGTCCGTCACGTGGCGGACCGCGGCGGGGCGATCGCTCCGGCCGGGCCCCAGCACATCTTCGTCCCGGTCGTCCGTGAGGGGGCGCTGGCGGGCGCCCTCGAGATGGACCGCTTCGGAGTGCGGCCGGCGGCGTGGGGCTGGTGGCGGCCGGCCCTCACGCTGCTGCTCGTGGTCGGCGTGCTATCGGCGATGGCGGGGGCCGTGGCCAATCAGCTCGCGCGCCCACTCGAGCGCCTCGCGGAGGCTGCGGACCGCTTCGGCGGCGGCGACCTTGCCTTTCGCACCGAGGTCTCCGGCGGGCGGCGATGGGTCGCGCGCGAGGTGCAAGAGGTCGCCGTCAGCTTCAACCGGATGGCGGATCGGGTGGAGGCGATGGTCCGAGGCCAGCGCGAGCTCCTCGGCGCCATCAGTCACGAGCTGCGTTCGCCCCTCGGCCGGGCGCGCGTCGCACTCGAGATCGCGCGGGATCGCCTACCCGCGTCCGCAGGCTCGAGCGAAGCGAGAGTTCGGACGCCACGACCAACGCCGTCCGCAGGCTCGAGCGAAGCGGCGCGGTCGCCCGCCGGAGCGCTCGACGACATCGAGAAAGAGCTCCGCGCGGTGGACGCGATCCTCGGCGACTTGCTCGACGTGACGCGCGCGGGCCTGTCCGACCTGCACAAGGAGACCCGCGGCGTCGCCGAGTGGGTGCGCGCGCGCGTCTCCGACGAACCTGCGTCGCCCCCCATCGCGGTCGACGTCGCAGATGACGTCCGCGATCTCGCGCTGCCGATCGACACGGCGCTCCTCGGCCGGGCGCTGCACAACCTCCTGGTCAACGCGCGCGCGCACGGACAGCCGGTCGTCCGCAAGCTCGAGCGAAGCGAGAGTTCGGACGACACACCCGAAACAGACACACCCCAGATCGATGTACGGGTTACGCGCTTCGGGGACGGCGCGCGCGTCGCCGTACGCGACCGCGGACCAGGCTTCGCAGAGGGGTTCGCGCAGCGAGCGTTCGAGCCGTTCGTGCGCGGCGATCCGTCCCGGGCGCGCCCCTCCAGCGGCGCGGGCTACGGCCTCGGCCTGGCCATCGTGCGGCGCATCGTCGAGGCCCACGGGGGCAGCGTCTTCGCCCGCAATTGGACCGGCCCCGGAGAGGGGGGCGCGGGCGAAAGCGGCGCCGAGGTCGGCTTCGATTTGCCGGCCTCGCACGCCCCTCGGTAACCTGAGGATTGGATGAGGGCGTGGCTCAAGCTCGTGGCGTGGGTCACCGGGATCCTCGGCGTCGTGGGCTTGCTCCTCTACGAGCTCGTCTTCGACGTCTGGGTGGTGCCGTCCGACGATCCGCTCCTCGCCGCCTCGATCCAGCCCACGCTGATGGCCGGCGACGTCCTGGTCGTCACGCGCCACACGTCCGTCGTGCGCGGCAACCTGCTGCGCTGCGACGATCCGCAAGCCCCGGGACGCTACGTCGTCGCGCGCGCGATCGGGCGAAGCGGTGAGCGCGTCAACATCAACGCGGAGATCGTCTCGCTCGACGGCAAGCGCACGCCGAGCCCGCGCGCCTGCGATCCGCCGCGGGTCACCGTGCACGATCCGAACACCGACGACGACGTGAACCTCCAGTGCTCGGTGGAAGACTTCGGCGAGGTCGACTTCGGGGCGATGCGTTCGATCGCCAAGCCCGAGCCGCCGACGGAGACGACGGTCGAGGCCGGTCGCTGGTACCTCGTGAGCGACGACCGGCACGTCCACCTCGACTCGCGGGACTTCGGGCAGATCGAGCCGAGCACGTGCCAGCACATCGTCTTCAGGCTGGAAAGCGCCGCGGGCTTCGGCGACGACAAGAAGAGGCTGACGATCATCTGGTAAACCGGCCAGGCGGGGGTTTGCTAACCTCGAGGCCCCTGCCCATGACGTTCGACATCGGAGTCGTCTGCGGCCGCTGCGATCGATACAGCGTCCTGGGCGCCTCCGCTTGCGAATGCGGCCACCCGCTCGCGCTGCGTTCCGAGCCCAAGGCAAGTCCGCCGCCTGCGCCCGTAGCGTCGCCCCCCGTGCAGGCGCAGGCGGGGCACGCCTCCCCCATTTCGCCTCTCTTCGACAAGGACGACCTCAAGCCTCGACGACCGGTGGCCGCCTCCGGCGCGCCCGAGTCGTCCGCACGCTCGACCGAAGGGAGAGATCGGACG
>DATGJA010000798.1:0-4078 GCA_035295445.1 Polyangiaceae bacterium
GGCTACCTGGCAGCCGAAGTCTCTGGGGTGCCGCGTTATAAGAAGCTCGTTCTGCCGGGTGCTTTTCTGTGACGCCAAACGCATCGACCTCCCGGTGGGGAGAAGTGCATCGATCCGAGCGAGCGCACCGGGACGCGACTCGAACGCCGAGCTTTGCGCGCGAAGTGTCCTCGGCCCGCCGGCCTTCATCGCCACCCCCGCTACTCCACGCCGTCCAGCACCTGCCGCACCTTGCGCAACAGTCCCTCGGGGTTGACGGGCTTCTGCATGAAATGCACGCCCGAGTCGACGACTCCGTGGTGCACGATCGCATCGTCCGTATAGCCCGACATGAAGAGCACCTTCATGTCGGCCCTCGATCCCGCCAGGCGCGCGGCGAGCTGCCGGCCGCTCATCCGCGGCATCACAACGTCCGTCAGCAACAGGTGGATCAGCCCGCCGTGCTGCTCGCTGATCAGAAGGGCCTCGCCCGCGCTGCCGGCCGACAGCACCTCATAGCCCGCGCCGGACAGCACGGTGCCGAGGAGGGCACGGACCTGAGTCTCGTCCTCTACGAGCAGAACGGTCTCGGAGCCGTGCGCCGGGGCCAACCCCTCGATCCGCCGCGCCTCGACGGGCGCCTCGACAGCGCGTGGAAAGTACAGCCGGAACGTCGCCCCTTCCCCGGGTGCGCTCGAAACCCTGATGCTCCCCCCGCTCTGCTTGACGATGCCGTAGACCGTGGCCAGCCCGAGCCCGGTCCCGCGCCCGACCGGCTTGGTCGTGAAGAATGGTTCGAAGATGCGCGACTGCGTCGCCTCGTCCATCCCGACGCCCGTATCGCTCACCGAGAGCATCACGTGGGGCCCCGGCGCGACCTCGGGCTGCGAACGCGCATATTCCGCGTCGAGTTCCACGTCGCGGGTCTCGATTGCGAGCCGGCCGCCGGCGGGCATCGAGTCGCGCGCGTTGACCGCCAGGTTGAGCAGCACCTGTTCCATCTGGCCGGGGTCGACGCGCGTGGGGTGGACCGCCGCCGCGCCCGCCGGGATCGACAGCTCGACGTCTTCGCCTAGCAGCCGCTTCAGCATCGGCTCCATCCCGCGCACGATCGTGTCCAAGAAGAGCACTCGCGGCACAAGCACCTGACGCCGGCTGAAGGCGAGAAGCTGGCGGGTCATGTCCTGCGCACGTTCGCCGGCAATACGAATTTGGTCGACGTCCTCCCGCGTCGGATCGCCCCGGTCCAACCGATGAATCACCAGCGCGCTGTAGCCAAGGATGACCGTCAGCACGTTGTTGAAGTCGTGCGCGACGCCGCCGGCCAGGTGACCGACCGCCTCCATCTTTTCGGCCTCGCGGAGCCGCGCCTGCGCGTGACGGACCGACTGCAGCAAGAGGGCATTGCGCGCCGCCAGCGCGGCGTGACCCGCGATCCCGTCGACCACCGCGAGGTCGTCCTCGGTGTACGGCGGGCGCGGCGCGCCCCGACCCACCGTGAGAACGCCGAGGACCTCGCCCTGAACCGAGAGCGGCACGGCGATGAGGCTGGTGACGCGGATCCGCTCGATGAGCCTCCCGTACCGGGGTATCCGCCGGGCCATCTCGTCAGCGTCGAACGTGGGCAAAAGGACCGGCTTTCCGGTCACCGCGACCTGCCCGCTGATTCCCTCGCCGAGGCGCTGAGGCGTCGTGATCATGAGCTCGCGGGCGAGCGCCGCGACCGAGGGATCGCGGTGGTGGAGGGCTCCGACCTTGCTGAACTCCGATCGGTCCGGCGCGATGAGCCGGATTGTGCAGAGGTCTCCGAGCACCTCGACCACGCGGCGGGCCACCGCGTCGAGGAGCCGATCCAGGTCTCCGATGGCCGCCGTGAACTCGTGCGCCGCCTCGGTGAACACGCGTAAGCGCTCACTCTGGCGCTGCAGGTCGGTCACCAGACGCGCGGTCGACAACGCGAGCGCCGCGTGGTCGGCCAGCGAGAGAGCGAGGTGCAGGTCGGATCCATCGAGGGGAGGCGCCGAACCGTAACGACAAAGGTTGAGCGACCCGACGAGGCTCCCGTGGGCGCGCATTGGGAGCGCGAGGATGTCCGAGAACCCGAGCGCGATCGCGGCCTCGGCGTCCTCCGGGTATTCGAACCTCTCGCGCACGCCATCGGCCGTCGGGACCGGAAGCCAGGTGGGCTCTCCGCGGCGAAGGCCGGCGAACGCCGGATCGATCCGCAGCGGCCCGCGCGACACCGACCGCCCGACGAGCCTCGCCATCGTGGGATCAGCGACGTGAACCACGGCCGGCTCGAGCCACCCGCCATCGGTCGAGGTCAGGTGCACAAGGCAGGCGCCCCCGAAGAGCTCGGCCACACGCCGCGCGATCGTGCGGAGCAGACGCTGGTAGTCCACGGTCGCCTCGACGAAGTCGTGCATCGCGTCGGCGAGCGTCTCCAGCCTCCCCTCGGACGTCATCTCGTGGATCATAGGATCCGGGCTCGCTCGAGGACGCCTACTTGAGCGCGCGCTCTTCGATCGCCGTCATCGCGTCGCGCAGTGACTGGTCGCGGTGCAAGCACGGATAGCAGTCCGTGACGCCAAGGAAGCCGCACCCGCGCGTGGACTGGTACTTCTGCAGGACCGCCAGCAGCCGCGCGTCGCCCTGCAGCCTCGCGCGATCGAGCAGGTCGTGCTTCGTTTCACAGCCCTTGGCCTCGGTGAAGTCGAGAAGGATGGAGAGCGCCGGGCTCGCCCGACCCCGCACGTCCTCTTGGGCGAGGGACCGTTTCGCGCGGGCCGCGGCCTGCGGGTACATCCGGCCCGACGCGCCGTACGCGACGTCGTAGAGGATGTCGATCCCCCTCGTCCCCATCTTGGACTCGAGGAGCGAGAAAGCGCTCTCCTGCTCCTCCTTGAGAAGGGCCGCGTTGCGGACGTCCTCTTGCAGCTTCAAGTCCGAGACCGCACCCGGGTCAGCGGCGAGCCAGAGACTCGCCTCGCGCACGGCTTCGCGCGTGTTGCGCACGCCGGTGTAGGCCCGCTCGAGGAGCATGTGGACGTCGGCGCGCTCCGGATACTTCTTCTCGATCGTTGTGAGGGTGTCGATCGCCGTGGCGTAGTCGCCGCGCTCGATCTTGCCGACCGCCTCGCCGACGGCTTCGTCGGTCCGATGGTCGACCGGCGTGGGCGCGGGCGCGGGGGCCGAACCCGACGCCCTCGGTGCGTTCGCGGGCTCCGCCCCGCCTCGCGAGCCGCCTAAGAGCACGAAGACAAGCACCAGTAACGCGCCGATTCCCGAGGCGCCCACGAGCACGCGCCGCTTCGTGGCCCATGCAGGCGCGGCGCGCGCCGCCTCGACGAGGGTCGATCGGGCCCGCACGATCAGATTCGACACGTCGCTACCCGCGCCAGCGCGGGCCGGCTCTTGCGCAAGGCTCGTCGGGCCCAAGGCGATCGACGACGACGCCGGAGTCAGGGGATCGGCCAGCCGGGGGGAGCTGCCCCGGGAGCCCTGCAGCGCTGAGTATGGCGGGGCGGGCTCGGGGATGCGCCCCGCCGCGGCGAGGCGATCGGTCGCCGCGTCGATCGCTTCGATGAGCGCACGCGCGTCCGCGAAGCGCGACGTCGACTCTTTGGCGAGGAGCTTGCGGACGATCGCCTCGACCTCCTCGGGAACGTTGGCGTCGGGCGCCCGGTCCGTCATGCGCGGGATCGGGGCCGTCACGTGCATCCCGAGGAGAGTCACCTTGCTTTCGTGGTCGTAGGGCCGGGCTCCGACGATCATCTCGAACAGGATAACGCCCAGACCGTAGAGGTCCGCCGTGGCGTCCACCGGCTGCCCGAGGGCCTGCTCGGGCGCCATGTACTCGGGCGTGCCGTACACCATTCCGAGCTGCGTCAACACTTGACCGGGCGCCTTCGGCTCGCCCGTCAGCTCCCCCACCGGGACCTTCGCGATGCCGAAATCGAGCACCTTCACGAAGTCCTCGTCGCCGTCGCGCGTGACCAGCATCACGTTCTCGGGCTTGAGGTCGCGGTGCACGATGCCGAGGCCATGCGCGCGCGAGAGCGCCGACGCAATCTGCCGGATGATGCGCGCCGTGCGCCGG
>DATGJA010000799.1:0-12149 GCA_035295445.1 Polyangiaceae bacterium
GACGGCGTGGCGCGGGGCCTGGTACGTCACGCGCCTGCGATAGGACTCTCCGGACTGGGGGCTCTCCACGAGTCCGATCTCTCGCCTCGCTCGAGCTTGCGGGCTAGCGGCCCTTGCGCTCGGCCTCGATCTCCGCGAGGAGCTGCTCGACCCGGGACGCGTTGTCGGAGCCGTCGTCGTAGAAGAAGTGGAGTTCGGGCGCGAAGCGCAGACCGAGCCGCTGGGTCACCTCGCGCCGGAGCATGCCCGACGCGCGCCTCAGCGCGCCGACGACCTCGCCCCGACGCCGCCGATCGTCGCCGTCCTGGAGCAAGCGGACCTTGACGTTCGCGCGACGCAGATCGGGCGCCATCTCGACCGACGTCAGCACGGCGCCGGCCGCGCCGGGGTCCTTTACCTCGTCGCTCAGGAGAGAGGCGAGCTCCTCGCGCACCCGCTCCGCGACCCTCTTCGCTCGCAGATGCCCCTCACCGCTCATGGTCGCCTTCGCCGTACATGTCGTCGCCTATGGTGACGAGCTCCGTCTCACGATCGGACAGGACCGCGTCGCCGACCGCCTCCGCCACGCGGGCTACTTCCTCGAGCACCGAATCGCACACCCGCGCGCTTCCCGAGACGACGCTTACGCCGAACACCGCGCGCTGGTGGAGGTCCTGGGCGGCCACCTCGGCCACCGATACGTCGAACCTGGAGCGCAGTCGGTCGCGGATCCTCTGCACCACGCGACGCTTGTCCTTGAGGGTACGCGCGTGCGGGATGTGGAACGTGAGGCGCAAAACGCCGACGATCATGTAGACATTGCTGTCACGACAGCGACGGACTTCACCATGGTCCGCACGCTCGAGCGTAGCGAGAGAGCGGACCAGCGACACCCATTACAGCTTCTGCTTGATCTCTTCGACCTCGTAGCACTCGAGCACGTCCTTCTCCTTGAGGTCGTTGAAGTTCTCGAGGCTGATGCCGCACTCGAACCCTTCGGCGACGTCCCGGACGTCGTCCTTGAACCTCTTCAGGCTGGCGATCTTGCCGTCCCAGGAGACGACCCCGTCGCGCACGAGCCGCACCTTGCCGCTGCGGACGATCTTGCCCTCGGTCACGTAGCAGCCTGCGACGGCCAGGCCCTTGACCTTGAAGATCTGCCGGACCTCGGCCTTGCCGTGCTGCTTCTCGACCAGCGTGGGGGGCAAGAGGCCCTCCATCGCCGCCTTTACGTCCTCGAGCGCGTTGTAGATGATCGAGTAGAGCCTTATCTCGATCTTGTTCTCTTCCGCGTGGGCCGCGGCCTTTCCGGCCGGACGCACGTTGAAGCCGACGACGATGGCCTTGGAGGCGATGGCCAGGTTGACGTCCCCCTCGGTGATGGCGCCGACCGCGGCGTGGATGATCGAGAGCTTGACCTTTTCGCCCGACAGCTTCGCGAACGCGTCGGCCAACGCCTCGACGGACCCCTGGACGTCGCCCTTGATGATGACCCGCAACTCCTGCTGACCGCTCTCGGCGATTCGCTTGGAAAGCTCCTCGAGCGACACCTTCGCCGTCGACGGGATGAGGTTCTTGGCGATCTTGCCCTTGCGGCTCTCGGCAATCTCCTGCGCCTTCTTGGGATCCTTGACGGCGTCCATCCGGTCGCCGGCGTTCGGAACCTCGTTCAGGCCGAGGATCTCGACCGGCGTGGCGGGCCCCGCCTCCTGCACCTGCTTGCCGTGTTCGTTGGTCATCGCGCGGACTTTTCCGAAGCCCGCGCCCGCCAGGACGAAATCGCCGACGCGCAGCGTTCCGTCCTGGACGAGCACCCGCGCCACGGGGCCGCGACCCCGGTCGAGCAGCGCCTCGAGGACCGTGCCGCTCGCGGGGCGCTTGTCGTTCGCCTTGAGCTCGAGGAGCTCGCTCTGGAGCTGGATGGCCTCGAGGAGACGGCCGATGCCCTCTCCGCTCACCGCGCTCACGTTGACGAAGAGCGTGTCGCCGCCCCAGTCGTCCGGCACGAGTCCCTGTTCGACGAGCTCGCGCTTGACGCGTTCGGTGTCCGCCTGGGGCTTGTCGATCTTGTTGACCGCGACGATGATCGGCACCTTCGCCGCGCGGGCGTGGGCGATCGCCTCCTTGGTCTGCGGCATGACACCGTCGTCCGCGGCCACCACCAGCACCACGATGTCGGTGACGCTCGCGCCGCGCGCGCGCATCTGCGTGAACGCCTCGTGACCCGGTGTGTCGAGAAAGACGACGGTGCCCTGCGGCGTCTCCACCTTGTAGGCCCCGATGTGCTGCGTGATACCGCCGGCCTCGCCGCCCGCGACATTGGCCTTGCGGATCCGATCGAGCAGGCTGGTCTTGCCGTGGTCGACGTGTCCCATGACGGTCACGACGGGCGGCCGGCTGCCGGCGATGTCTGCCTCGGCGGAGGTCTCCTCCTCGCCGCGGGCTTCGGCGATCGTTTGCTCCTCGCTCTTGCCGACGTCCTCGACCTCCCAGCCGAACTCGCCGGCGAGGATCTTCGCCGTATCGGCGTCGAGGGTGGTGTTGATGTGGACGTTGCTCATGCCCATCGACAAGAGCTTCATGAGAAGCTCGGTGGCCTTGAGGCTCATCCGCTGCGCCATCGTCTGAAGCGTGACGTCGTTGTCGATGCGGATGACCTTCTTGTGGGCGCTCATCTCCTGCGTCGAGACGGCCGCGGGCTTTCTGGGCACGGCGGGCCCGCCGAACCTGCGCGCACCGGCCCCTCCCGGCGTGCGGCCCATCATCGGACGGCCCGGCTGCTGGCCGGGCGCTCGGACGTCGCGACGGCCGCTCGGCGCGCCGACCGTTCCCGCCCTCGGATCGTACTGAACGCGGCGCGGCATGTTCGGCTGGGTCGTCGCCGCGCGCGAGGCCGTCGCGGAGGGAGACGGCATCGGCACGCCCGGACGCCCGGTCCAGTACTCGACCCCCGTCTTCTGCGGCGAACCTCCTCGCGGAACGGCCGGCGCCTCCAGGGGCGCCGGGGGGGGCGGGGACACCGGCGAGGGAGACGGCGCGACCGGCGGCTCGGGCATGGCCTCGGGGGCTGCGGGGCTGGCCGCCGCGACCGCGTCGTCGGTCGCCCGCTCGACCATCGGCTCGGGCGACGGCGCGCTCGGCGGCGGCGCCTCCGCGACGGGCACGTCGCGCGTGGCCGCGTGCTCGGCGACGGAGGGGGCCGACGCCGCCGCGGGGGGGACCCGTCGATCTTCGCGACCGGAGGGAGCGGGGGGCGTGCTCTCGGCCACGGGGAGGCGACCGCTCTCGTGTTCTCGCAGGTCGACCGGCTCGGGCGCGGGATGGCCGTTCGGCTCGGCCGGCAGGGATTCCTCGGCCGCGCGACCGCGTGCCGCGACGACCGACGCCGCGTCGCGGGAGCGACCGCGCGTCGCGGGCGCCGACATGGCCGCGTCGCGCAGCGATGGGCCGGACGACGGGAGCGACGAGGCCGAAGGCGTGTCGGCCGCCGCACCGGGCTTCGCTATCGCGCGACGCTTGATGACGCGGCCGTCCGACCGGACGCGCTCTTCGACGACGTCGTGCGTCCTTTGCTTCTCGAGGTGCCGCCTGACCCGGTCGACCGCGTCGGGATCGACGGAGCTCATGTGGTTTCGCACTTCCGCCACGCCGATGGCCTGGAACAAGCCGACGACCTGCTTCGGATCCAGGTTCAGCTGCTTGGCCACCTCGTAGACGCGAACCTTGCCGCTCATCGAGCCTCCCGAAATCTGCTGCTGCATTCAGCACCTTCTCTCGCCGCTGTCACGCCCGCGTCTCGCGCTGCGCGCGCCCATTTCAATTCTTGTGCGATGCCCTGATGGCTCAAGGCGCAGATCGCGACCCCTTCCGCCCCGAACAGAACGCCGAGCTCCTCCTTGGTACCCCAAACGAGCGCGTTGCCCGCGGCGATCGCCTCGCCGAGGGCCGTGTGCCGGCTGCCGTCCCCCACCGACCCGCCGTCGACCGCGACGACGACGAGCGCGGCGGGCAGCGCGCGAGCCGTAGCCTCGGCCCCCACGGCCACGGCGCGTAGCCGGTGGGCCGAGAGGAGCAGGCCGCGCGTCCGCCGGTCGCACGCGGCGACGAGGCGCCGTCCAAGCTCGGAGGCGTCGGTCGACACGGAGCACCGAAACGACCGCGCGAGCCCCCGCGGCGCCCGGGCCAGGCACTCGGCGATCGGGTGTACGTGCGCGCCCCGGCCGAACGCCCCGCCCGCGAGGTCGAACGCGACCTCCCCCTCGAGCATGACGAGGCGGAGGAGGGCCGCCGAGGCGTCCCGTCGGCCGCAGCCGACGCACGTCCTCGTCGGAACGGCCTCTGCGTCCCGCCGCTCTCGCGCTGCCGATGACTCCACCTTGCTCGCCACGTTCCTCCGCGCCTCGCTCCGCCCTCTGTGGACCTCGTCTGCTTCGCTCACGTCTGCGGCTGGGCGGCCTCCCGCGCCTTGGCCAACGCCTCGCGACGAGCCGCCTCGATCGCCTTGGCCTCGCTCGACAAGAAATGCTCCGCCCCCTGCTTGATGGCGCGAGCCTTCTTGATGCCCAGCCCCGTCTTGATGGCCAGCTTGTCCTCGTCCTCCCGCAGGATGTCCTCAACCCCCTTGTAGCCGGCGTCCTCGAGGAGCTGAACGGTACGCTCGCCCACCCCGCGAATGAAGAGTAGGCGCTCGCGCTCGGTGAGCGGCTCGGTCCGGGCCGACGCGGCGCGGATGCGATCCTGACGCAGCCGCTCCATCGTCGTCTCGGCGTTGGATCGGATCCGCGCCGCGGCCTCTGCCCCGCCGAGGCCCGGCATGGACGCGAGCTCCTGCTCGCTCGCCTCGGCCAGCTCCTCGAGCGTTCGGAAGCCGAGCCGGTACATGCCGCGGGCGATGGCCTCGGTGACCCCATCGATCTGCTGGAGCTGAGCGACCGCCTCCTCCTCCATCTGCTTGAACTTGGCTTCGCTGATGATGTCGAGCTTCCACCCCGAGAGCTGCGCGGCCAGGCGCACGTTCTGACCCTTGCGCCCGATCGCGAGCGAGAGCTTCTCGTCGGGCACGACGAGCTCCATCCGACCGTCGGCCTCGTCGACGATGACCTTGCTCACCTCAGCCGGCTGTATCGCGGCGCAGACGAACCGCGCGGGATCGCGGTCGTACGGCACGATGTCGATCTTCTCGCCGCGAAGCTCCTGGACGACCGCCTGGACCCGCGCCCCCTTCATTCCGACGCACGCGCCCACGGGGTCGACGTCCGCGTCGCGGCTCGTCACCGCGATCTTCGATCGGGCGCCCGGCTCGCGCGCGCACGCCACGATCTTCACGATGCCCTCGTAGATCTCGGGGACCTCCGACTCGAAGAGCTTCTCGACGAGGCGCGGATCGTTGCGCGACAGAATCACCTGGGGGCCGCGCGCCTCGCGATCGATCTCCTTGACGTACGCGACGATCCGGTCGCCGGGGCGGTACGTTTCGCGCGGCGTCTGCTCGCGGAACGGGAGGATCCCCTCCGTCCGTCCAAGGTCGACGATGAGGTTGTTTCCCTTTTCGAAGCGGCGCACGACGCCCTTGATGAGCTCACCCTTGCGATCTTTGAACTCGTTGAAGATGAGGTCCCGCTCCTCGTCGCGGACGCGTTGGATGAGGACCTGCTTGGCGGTCTGGGCCGCGATCCGCCCGAAGGCCTGCCTCGCTTGCTTGACGCGAAGGATGTCGCCGTAGTCCTTGTCCTGCTCGGCGGCCTTCTTGGCGTCCGCGGGGTGCCAGAAGATCTGGAAGCCGAGCTCCTCCCCCATGTCCGCCTCGAGGCCGAGGCGCTGTGCGTCCTCGAGCGCGATCTCGCGGTCGTCGTCGGCGACGTCGTCGACCACGGTCATGTACTGGAAGAGGTCGACCTGGCCGTTGTCCTCGTTGAAGCGCGCCTCGAGCTCGCGGTTGGCACCGAAGACACTCTGCGCCGCCTTGAGGATGGCCTCCTCGACCGTCTTGACCAGCCGAGCCTTGTCGATCCCCTTGTCCTTCGCGACCATTTCGATCGCTTGAAGGAGGGTCAAATCGCCGGTCGCGGACTGTTGCTGTTGGATCGCCATGGTGTGCCTCGGGTCTCGGCGGCGCCTGCGCAGGGGCGGGCGGCGTCAGTGCTTGCTCAAGTGGGTCATGCGCCCGAATTCGAAGACGAGCCGGGCGCTCTCGATGTTGGAAAGAGGAACCTCGCGGCGGCGATCGCCGTCGCGTACATGGACTTTGCCTTCGGCCACGCCGTCGAGTTGACCGAGGAGGACCCTCTGCCCGCTGTCGGGCTCCCTCAGCCTGAGCTTGGCGCGGTGGCCCGCGAATCGAACGAAATCATGGGCTCCCCGCAGCGGCCGCTCCACGCCGGGGGAGCTCACCTCGAGGTGGTACGCGTGCGGGATGAGGTCCAGGACGTCGAGCGCCGGGCTCAGATCGCGTGACACGCGGGCGCATAGGTCCAGGTCCACGGCCGCGTCCCGGGTGGACAGGTTGCGGTCGGCCGCGCCGGCCTTCTCTACGTAGAGGCGCAGGACCCAGCCACCGCGTTCCGGCTTGAACTCGAGGTCGACGAGCTCGGCGCCGTGCGCGACGACGATCGGCGTGACGACGCGCTCGAGCGCGTCGCGATCGATTCCGTGCAAGCTGTGGCTCGGGGAAGGCATGGCTGGAGCGGAGGGAACGTCGAGAATCCAACAACAAAAAAAAACGCGGGCCCCGGATTGGGGTCCGCGTGTTTGAAACACGACCAAACAGGGCGCCGAAAACTAGCTCTCGGCGCCGTTCGGATCAAGCCCGAACTCTCGATCACCCGGTTTTGGGGGAGCTCCTCTCCCCCAAAACCCGCACGACCCACCCCCCCGTTCGACCTCAGAAGCCGGGGAGGGGGTTCTTCTTACGCTCGCCCGGGGCCGGCGCGGGCGCGGGAGCTCCGGGGCCGGCGGGGCCAGGAGCCGCGTTTTCCCGCTCGAGGATGATGAACTGCACCCGCCGGTTCTGCGACCGGTAGGCCGGGGTCACGTTGGGAACGAGGGGCTTCGTCTGACCGTACCCCTTGCCCACCAGCCGATCCGCCGAGACGCCGTGTTGCACCAGCCACGCGCGGACCGCCTCCGCGCGCTGCTCGCTCAGGAGCTGGTTGTGCTCGGGCGTCCCGCTGTTGTCGGTGTGGCCTTGCACCTCGATCCGCTTGATCTCGCTGTGCCGGATGATGGCGTCGGCCACCTCGCTCAAGAGGCCGAAGGACTCGGGCAAGATCACCGCGCTGTCGAGCGCGAACTGCACCTGCTGTCGGATCGTGATCTCTTTTGCGGTGACCTGGACGGCGGCCTTCTTCGGAACCGGCCGAAGCATCAGATCGGCCTCGTTGTCCTGCCGCGCCTTGACGTCGACGGGGACGACGAGGACGAGGTACCCGTCCGCCATCACGCTGATCTCCGAGGTGCCGGGAGACACCCCCTCGAACCTCAGGCCGCCGGACGCGTCGGTCGACAACCGAAGCTCTTTGCGCTGGGAGTCGGTCAGCACGACCTGGACGCCCGCCAGCGGCTGATTGGTCTCGGCGTCTCGCACGTGACCCACCACCGTCCCCACGCGCGGCAAGGCCTCGAGCGGGCAGTCGATGGCGATGTCGCCGACCTCCTTGGGGACCGTCACGTCGCACGAGCCCTGCTTGAACCCGTCCGCCGCGATCTCGAACGTCCACGTCCCCGGCGGAACGTCGTCCCCGAACTTGCCGTCGGAGCCCGTCGCGAGGGGCGGAATCTCGGCGTGGTCTTTGTAGGCCACGATGGCGCCGATGATGGGGTCGTTCTTGTCCTTCTCGTGGACGAAGCCGACGACGTGGGCCTTCGGTGCGACCTTCTCGACCGTCTTCTCGACGAGCTTCGTCCTGACGACAGGCGGGCGGTCCCACGTGTCGACGGCCCAGCCCGCGCCGAGGAACAGCGTCCACGGCGGAATCGGCTGCATTTCCTCGATGAAGTCGCTCGTGCCGCCGAGGCCGATGTCGAGGGCCGCGAGCAGGGAGAACCCGCGCTTCCACGGCATGAATCGGCTGCCAATCGTGAGCGTCGACGGGACGATCGAGTCGTTGGCCAGGCAATGGTCCTGACTACTGTTGTTGAGGCGGCACTGGTAGCCCTGGCGATTGTTCGGCACGATCATCCGTGCCTCGATGAACGGCCGAACGCGCTCTTCGGCCAGAAACGCCTCGCCGCCGAGGAGGAAGTCGACGTGGTCCACGCGATTGACGCCGAGGCCGAAGCGCTCGATGCGGGTCACCGGCACCGCGTCCTTCGCCCCGATCGCCGCAGCCCGGGCGTTCTCGGTGTCCGTGAGCACGTCCCCGGTGTTGTCGAGCGCGTAGACGATGTTTGCGCTGAACCGGACCGGAGCCGGCGAATCGAGGCCCCGCAGATCGAGGGTCGCGACGCCGCCGAATTTCGCGCTCGTTCCCCCGCCGTCCAGGCCCACCGAGCCCAGGCCGTTGATGAGCCACAGCTCGGTGAAGAGCCCGAGGTGAAGGACACTGGCGACGGGCGCCACGTACTTGATACCGACGTTGGTGTCGCCGAGGATCTGAAGGAGCGAGGGCCTGTTGGCGCCGTCGTTGTTGGCCTGGGCGGCGATGGACGCATACCCGTCGAACGTGCCCGTCCCGATCTTGAAGAGCGAGGTCCCGAGCGACAACGTCCCGCCGATGTGACTCATCGTGTCGCTGATGATCGCGGACCCCCCCGGCGCATTCGCCGGGCAAGGAAACGACGTCGTGCAGAGAAACCCCGCCGAGAACCATTCGGCGACGAACCCGATGCGGAATTGCCCCGGCTCGCCGGTCTGGGCGTGCTGTGTCTTCAGCAGACCCGTGCCGCCCGTGATGGTGTTCGACTCGTTGACCTTGCGGTCGCGGTCCGCCCACTCGGCCGCTTCGGCGGCTTCGTCGCCCTCTTGGTCGCCCGGAGCGGCGGCCGCCGCGGCGGCGGCGCCCGAGGCGGGAGCAGCGGCAGCCGCGGGAGCCGCAGCGGCCGGCGCGGCGGCAGCCGGGGCGGCGTCGGGGGTGGCCGGAGCGGCAGGCGCTGCAGCAGCGGCCGGCGGAGTCGGCGGGGGGGGCGGCGGGGAGGCCGTGATCGTGCCCGATGCCGAGCCCCCGACGGAGGCTCCCCCCTGCTGGGCGCTCGCCCCGCCGGACAGCAGAAACCCCGCCAAGGCGGGGACGAGGGCGGCGAGGTATGGGTTACGAGGAGCGCGGGAGCGACGCATGAGCACTCTCCAACATGTGGCGGCGTGCAAAGCCTCTGACGACAGCCCGTGCCTTTTATCACCAACTCGCTTCACTTCTCTACAAGCCTTTCGTGGTGCCGATAAGCGACTCTCCTCCATGGCCGGAGGAGGGGCCGATTGCTTCGTCCGAGAGGCCGCAGACCTGGCCCGACGTTCGAGCGACGTTGGCATCGGAGTGGCTTGGCGCGCGTGAAAAGGATCACCACAATCCTCGCGTCATCGCGCTTTGCCGCGACGCGGCGACGCCCACTCGCGTCGACCGCGGACGCCGACTACGCTGAGCCTCAAAATGGCCTATCGCGGGCGCATCCTGATCGTCGACGACGAATCGAACGCCCGCGCGGCCCTGAGCGAGATTCTGCGCGAGGAAGGGTACGCCACCGAGACGGCGGCGGACGGGTTCAAGGCCCTGGGCAAGCTCGAGGAGTTCGCGCCGGACGTCATCCTGACGGACCTCAAGATGCCCGGCCTGGACGGCATCGCCTTCATGGAAAAGGGGCGGATGGCGGCGCCGGGCACGGTCTTCGTCGTCATGACGGCGTTCGGCACGATTTCGAGCGCCGTCGAAGCCATGAAAAAGGGGGCCGAGAATTACCTCCTCAAACCGCTCGATCCGGAGGCCCTCGGCGCGGTGGTCGAGCGCGCGATGGAGAAGGCAAAGCTCGTCCAAGAAGCGCGCCGACTCCGGGATCGGCTGCGCGAGCGCAATGCCGTAAGTCACATCGTTTCGGCCGACCCGAAGATGCAGGCCGTGCTGGAGCTCGTCGCTCAGGTCGGGCCCAGCAAGGCCAGCGTGCTCGTCACCGGAGAGAGCGGCACCGGCAAAGAGCTCATCGCCGAGGCGATCCACGCCGCGAGCCCCCGCTCGAGGGCGCCGTTCGTCCGCCTGCACTGCGCGTCGCTCAGCGAATCCCTCCTCGAGTCGGAGCTCTTCGGCCACGAGCGCGGAGCGTTCACGGGGGCCGTGGCCCGCCGTGAGGGCCGCTTCCGGCAGGCCGACGGCGGCACGCTCCTCTTGGACGAGATCGGCGAGATCCCGCCGGGCGTGCAGGTCAAGCTCCTGCGGTTCCTGCAGGAACGCACCTTCGAACGCGTCGGCGGCAACGAGACGCAGCGGGTCGACGTCCGCGTGATCGCCGCGACCCACAGGGACCTGAGCGCCGAGATCAAGAAGGGGACCTTCCGCGAGGACCTCTTCTACCGCCTCAACGTGGTGACCATCGATCTCCCGCCGCTGCGTGCACGGCGCGGCGACATACCCGTCCTGGCGAGCTTCTTTTTGCGACGATACGCCTCGGAGAACGGCAAGACCGTGGACACCTTTGCCGACGACGCGCTTCGGGCGCTGCTCGAGTACGGGTGGCCCGGCAACGTGCGCGAGCTGGAGAACATCGTCGAGCGCGCGGTCGTGCTGTGCGACGGGGCGAGGATCGAGGCCAAGCACCTGCCCCCAACGGTCGTCCCCGCCGAGGCGCGCAACGGACCGCCCCCGATCCCGGGGTCGACCATCGCCGACCTCGAACGCTACGCCATCCTGACGACGCTCGAGGCGTGCGGCGGCTCGACGTCGAAGGCCGCGACCGTGCTCGGCGTCAGCCCGCGCAAGATCCAGTACAAGCTGCACGAGTACGCTCAGTCGCTGCCCGCCCTCGCGGCGGAGGCGCGCGGGGAAGAGAAGAAGCCGTGAACGACGTCGTCCTCCTGGCCGCGGACGTCCAGAAGGTCTTCCGCAAGCCCTTCACGGGACGGCGCGTCGAGGCCGTGCGCCGCGTCTCGTTCGAGGTGCGTCGCGGCGAGATTTTCGGCTTCCTCGGACCGAACGGCGCCGGCAAGACGACCACCATCAAGATGCTGACCGGCCTCATCGCGCCGACGCGAGGCGAAATGGCGATCCTCGGGGTGAAGGTACCCTCCCCCGAGGTGATGCGCTCGGTGGGGTTCTTGCCCGAGAACCCGTACATCTACCCGTACCTGTCGCCCCGTGAGTTCGTCAGCCTCTGCGCGCGTCTCTCGGGCGTCGACCGGACCGCCCTGCGCCGGCGCACCGAGGAGGTCCTCGCGCGCGTGGGGCTGAGCGAAGCCATCGACCGGCCGGCGCGCGCCCTGTCCAAGGGCATGCTCCAGCGTGCGGCGCTCGCGGCGGCGCTCGTTCACGACCCGGTGCTCCTCATCCTGGACGAGCCCATGAGCGGCCTCGACCCCGTCGGCCGCAAGGAAGTGCGCGACCTCATCCTCGAGGAGAAGCACCGCGGTCGCACCGTCTTCTTTTCGAGCCACATCCTGAGCGACGTCGAGATGCTCTGCGACCGCGTCTGCATCCTGCGGAAAGGAGAGGTCGTCGTGGCCGGCGCCCTCGGCAACCTCCTCGCCGAGGGAAAGCGCCGGAGCGAGGTGACCATCACGGGGGCCAGCGAGGGGCTTGGGGCCTCGCTCGCACCTCGGGTGCAAGGTATGCGCCGCGTCGGGGACGCGCTCGTCATGGAGGTCGAAGGGGAGGCCGAGGTGCGCGAGGTGGTGACGCTCGCGTTCGCCGAAGGGGCGCGCCTGCGGAGCGTGACGCCCAAGCGCGAGACGCTCGAGGACCTCTTCGTGCGCGAGGCCATCTGAGGGCGAAACCACAGTGTCCCACCCACGGGAGAATCGGACCCGGCGTTGTCGAGCGCCCTCGAAAGTGTAGAAAGGGGGTCGTGGCGCGCCCCCTCCGCAAGAACATCCTCACCGAGCGGCTCGACGCCTTGAGGGACGAGCTGCAGTCCCGCCACCCCGGCGGTCGCCCGAATGAGCTGACCCATGCAAACCTCCGACGAACAGACGCTCCGCGTGGACCTCGCCGCCTGCTATCGACTGATCGCCCATTTCGGCTGGGACGACCTGGTCT
>DATGJA010000800.1:0-6586 GCA_035295445.1 Polyangiaceae bacterium
CACCGCGACATGAAGCCGTCCAACTGCTTCGTCATCACCAAGGACGGCGAGCCCGACTTTGTAAAGCTGGTCGACTTCGGCATCAGCAAGGTCCGCTCCACGGACGACGGCCAAGCGCCGCAGCTCACGCGCACCAACAGCGCGCTGGGGACGCCGCTCTACATGTCCCCCGAGCAGGCTCGCTCGCCCCGCGACGTCGACCATCGGACGGACCTTTACTCCGTGGGCGCGATCCTCTACGAGATGCTCTCCGGACGGACGCCGTACACGGCAGAATCAGGCGAGTACACGGAGATCCTCTTCAAGATCTTCACTACCGAACCGGATCCGATCCGGCAACTTCGCCCCGAGCTCCCGGACGCGCTCGGCGCCGTCATTCACCGATCGCTCATGCGCGATCGAGATGCGCGATACGCGAGCGCGGCGGACATGGCCGAAGCGCTGGCCCCCTTCGCCGACAACCGGAGCTCGCTCATCCTTTCTCGCTTTCACGGGACGCGCGGTCGAAGCCTGCTGCCCGGGTCGGCCGGCCTGTCGCAGTCGGTCCCGGCGCCGAGCCCCCAGCCGGGCGCCGTGCGGGCACAGACGTATCCCTCGGGTAACGATGTCGGCCGCGCCGCCATCGTGCCGACGGACGTGGGCGTCACACGCGAGGCAGGTGCCGGCGCCGGGACCAAGCGAGGCCACGTGGGACTCATCGCGGGGGTGGGCGTCGCGGTGCTGGTCGCGGCGGGCGCGGGGGTCTTCGTCACGCGGACGCACGCTCACCCGCCCGCACCGGACATCTTGCGGCCGCCGCCGCCACCGCCCACCGTCGTGGCCGGGCCGCAGGAGAGCGCTGTCCTCCAGCCGATCGCCACGACTCCGCCGCCGAGCGCGTCGGTCGCAGGCCCGCCCTCCGCGTCGGCCGCCGTAATTGCGCCCAAGCCAACCGTGACGCACGGGGTTGGGCCCAACCCGCCCTTGCCCACGAAGCTGGGGGACCTGAAAATTCAATGAACTTCGAGACGCTCTCATGAAAGATCGCTCCCAAATCCTCCCGATTCTCTTGGTCTCGCTCCTGTCGGCGTCCACGGCGTGGGGACAGGCTCGTCCGGCCGACGTGCGCGCGCTGCTGCCGGAGCCCGCGCGCCACGCCTGGGACGCCGCCAAACAGCTCGCGGGCGCCAGCGACTACAAGGGAGCGTTGGTCGAGTTCCAACGCGCCTACGAGATCTCGCACAACCCGCGGGTCCTCTACAACGTCGGGGTCACCGAGAAGCTCCTCACGCACTACGCGCGCGCCGTCGACGCCTGGGACAAAGAGCTGAAAGAGGGGACCGGGCAGCTCTCGGGCGCAGAGGTCCAGGAGCTCAACAACGCCATCTCGATCGTCAAACAGTTCGTAACGACGATCGAGGTCACGTCCAACGAGCCGGATGCCACGCTCTACATCGACGATTACGCAGTCGGCAAGACCCCCTTCCTCGGCCCGGTGCGCATCGACGTCGGCAAGCACACCCTTAAGCTCACCAAGGAGGGCTTCGCCGACGCGTCGCAGCCCGTCGACGTCGCCGCGGGCGTCAAGACGCCCGTATTCTTCACGATCGAGCCGCTGCATAAGGCGTCTCTCGTGACGGTGACGGTGTCTGGCGCGCCGAGCGCGACCATCTTCGTCGACGGCCGGGACGTGGGGCCGGCCCCCTTCAAGGGTGAGCTCAGCGCCGATCGCCACACGATCGAAGCCCGATCGCCCGGGTTCGTGACCGTGGGCCAAACGGTCGACGTGCAGTTTCGGCAGCCGACGACCCTCTCGCTGACACTCTCGCCCGAGCGCCACGAGGGCCGGCTGCGGATCACCGCGCCGGAGGGGGCCGAGATCTCGGTCGACGAGAAGGCCGTCGGCGCCGGGACGTGGGAAGGCGTTGTCTCGACGACCGGCGGCCACCAGCTCGTGGTCCGCAAGCCCGGCTACCAGGCGTATTCCACCGAGGTGTTCGTGGCGGACGATCAGGTGCGCGAGGTGAACGTCCCGCTCAACAAGGAGGTCGGGACGAGCTGGGTCGCCTGGGGAATCGGGTCGTTGCTCGTCGTGACGGGCGGCATCGTCGCGGGTTACTTCGTGTTCAAGCCGACGGACCAGTCGCCCTACAGTGGGACGCTGACCCCTGGAACGACGAGCGCAGCGCGCTTCGGCGCGCACTTCTGACACGATGCTTGCGAGGAGGACCTTCATGGGGAGATTGGGAACGCGGGCCCTCGGTCTGGGCCTCGGCGCCGTCGTGGGGGTGTCGGTGTGCGGCGGTTGGGGTTGCTCCGGAAACAAGGCCACGGAGCTCGTTCCGGGCGTGATGACACAGGTCGTCGTTCCGCGGGACCTGCATTCGATTCAGATCAACGTGACGGCCAACGGCAAGCCCGTCTTCTGCGCCCAATACGACGTGAGCAACGGAACGGCGACGCTGCCGGCGACCCTCGGCGTCGTCTCCGGTGGATCGGCCAGCACGGTCGTGGTCGTCGAGATCCGCGGGTACGACACGGCCGGGTCGATGGGAGACGCACTCGCGGGTTGCAGCGCGACGAACGTGGGAAGCGGCGGAACCGGCGGTCCCCGCATGCTGCGCCGCTCGATCCAGTCCTTCGTCGAGAATCACATTTTGTATCTGCCGATGCCCCTCAGCTACTCGTGCTTCGACGTCGACTGTTCGGCGCAGGGTGATTCGTCGACCTGCAAGGGCGCCCAGTGCGTGGACGCTCACGTCGATTCGAAGACGCTCGTCGACTTCACCCCTGCGCTCGTCGACGGGACGGACGTCTGCTTCAGCCCCAGTGAGTGCCTTCCGCCGTCGGCGACCGTTTCGGCGATTCCCGTCGACCTGAGTCGATGCATCTACGGCTTCCCGTACACGCCTCCTTCATCACGCGCCTCGCCGGGGCTCAACGTCCGCGTCTACTTCGAGGACGTGACCGTGACGAAGGACCCCCAGACGAACAATCTCACGCCCTCCACGACCGGCGGCGAGGCAGAGATCCTCGACCTGGATCCCGACGAGGGCTTCACGCTCGCCTCGGCGGCGGACGCCGGCATCGGTCCGAGCGAGGCCGCCGCGGGCGACGCGGGGCAGGTCACGCCGCCGCCCAAGCAGCTTTTCCAGCTTGCGCCGGGCCTCTGCAAGCTCGCGCAGGTCGCCGCAAACCCGCCCGTCCCGACGACCGCGACGACGTCCTATCGCATGATCAGCCGCGTCGAGGTGGCGAACACCTGCGCCCCCAAGGTGCAGCTCCTGCCGATCTGCAAGACCGAGCTCGTCCCCGTCGGGGCCGCGGTCCTGCCAGGCGGCAAGACGACGATGGCGGCGACCGCGAACGGGACGTGTGAGATCTCCGCGCCCCTCATCCCCGCGCCTAGCGCCGTGTACATCGGGATGGACCAGTCCGTGAGGATGCACGGCGCCTTCGGCGACAAGGGCTCCGCGACGACGCTCAGTCTGTCGTTCGACGACCCGGTCTTCAAGCGCACGTACGCGGCGTTCCAGTTCTTGCCGGGCCTCGACAGCGACTGCGCCGGGGCGACGAGCTCGTTTACCAGCCCACTCGTCGCGTTCGGCTTAGCCGGTGCGTCCCAGCCCGCGATCGCCTCGCAGCTCAAGGGGTGGAAGCCGTCGGAGGCCGGCGGCGGCTCCGGGACGTGCATGTTCACGTCGGACTGCAACGGCGGGGGCGTCTGTTCGGCGACGGCCGAGTCCACGGGGACTTGTTATGCCGCGGCGGGCATCAGCCACCTCGACCTCGAGGCGGCAATGCGCCTCGACGTCGGCGCGTACGCCGGGGTGACGAACTTCTTGCAGGGCAAAGAATCGCCGGACATCGCCGCGGCGATGTTCTTCTTGAACCGAACGCCGGACAACTCGAGCGTCGCGAACGGCGGCAACGACTGTCCGGGCACCGGCACGACGTCGACCGCGCAGGCGGCGATCGAGGCGCAGGTCCTCGCGGCGTTCAACGGCACGCCGAGCTTGCAGACGTATTTCGTGGTCCTCGACAACGACGCGCACGACACGCACATGGCCGGGGGTGCGTTCACGTTCTTTCAGCAGGTCCAGACGGACTTCGCGAATATGGGCTTGCCTGACGCGGTCTCGACGCTCGACGGCTCGCAAGACGCGAAGACCGTGCTTACGAACTTCTCGAACATCGTGACCAAGCTCGGGACGTGCCTCTACGAGCTGCCGAAGGGGCTTACGAGCACTTCGCAGGCGCAGGTCCAGTTCGCGCCGCCCGGCGTGCCGGCGGGGTCCGGCGAGACGGTCGTGTCCGCGGACCCCAACTGCAACGCGGCGAACCAGACGAGCGCGAATGGGTGGAACATCGACAGCGCGACGGGGCGCCTTCGCATCTGTGGCAAGCCGTGCACGGACCTGCGAAACCTCATCCTCGCCGAGACCGGACAGGCCGTGGCCAACAGCCTTACCGTCCCGGACATCCCCGTCACAGTGTCGTTCAATTGCGGGGGCAGCGGCGGGGGCTCCTCGAGCGGGGGCGCGTCGGACTCAGGCGGTTCCAGCGGGGGCGGCTCGAGCGGCAGCGGCGGCGGCCAAGACGGGGCCAGCATGATGATGACGTCGGTCGATTCGGGGACCAGCGTGAGCGATGGGTCCCTCGGCGCCGACGGCACGGCGGGGGGCGGGGGCGACGCCGGCCCCGCCGCGGCCGATGCATCGGGCCAGTCGTTCGAGGCGGGCTTGATCGTGACCGACGCCGCCCGCATCGGGGATTGAGGAACGGGGCTCGCGCGGCGCTCGCGCGGCGCCGGGCCCCAGCGGAGCGGCGGACCGCGGCACCTTGGCTGTCGGCATGCGCCGAAAAGCGCTGCCCTTTCCGGCGGGCAAGCTGGACGCGTTCTTGCTCTGGCTGGACCTGCCATGGTCCAAGAGCCGGTCGAGATTGTCGCCGTACCGGCCGACCCATTGTGCGACGCGTCGTGCGTGCGCGACCTGGCGCAGCGATTCTTTCTCTGGGACGTGTATGTGGGCGGCCACCGTCGGGTCGAAGCGAGCCCCCTCGTGCTGTCGCCGGAGATGCACGAGCAAGCAGCCCGCGTGGCCGAGGGGGTCGTTCGCGCGGTCGGTGGCGCCGCCGCGCGCGCCCACGCGGACGAGCGAGAGCGCGCCCACTACCGCTTCGACGCAGACACGATCCGGCTCGCCGCCGCGTCCCACGCAGCAGGGGACGACGCGTCCCTCATGCGCGTGGACCTTCTCCTCGATCGGACCGGTCGCTGGCGCGCATGCGAAATCAACGCCGACTGCCCGGGCGGGCACAACGAGACCGTGGGCCTGCCTCGGCTCGCGCGCGCCGCGGGCTTCGGCGGGGGACGCGACCCGAGCGTGGTGGTCGAGGGGTTAGTCGCCCGCCTCGAGGCGATGGCCGGCGGAGGCACGGTAGGAATCATCTACGCCACCGGATACGCCGAGGATCTTCAGGTGTGCGCGCTCGTCGCCCGCACTCTTGCCGCAAGGGGGACGCGATCCATCCTCGCGCCGCCGACCGCACCATCGCTGCGAGGGGACGACCTGTTCCTGCGAGGCCAGCGCGTGCTCGCTCTCTATCGGTACTTCCCCATCGAATGGATGAGCGGACAGCGCAACATCGACGCGATCGCGCGCGCCGTCGAGCGGGGCCGCGTGCAATCCCTGACGAGCTTCGCCCACGCGTTCACGCAGTCGAAAGTGGCGTTCGCGCGCTGCTGGGAGACGTCGCGCGACGGGGACGTGGTTCGCGAGTGGTTGCCCGAAACGCACGCGGTAGAGGACGTCGACCGGGCGCTCCTCGTGTCGCGCCGCGCGGACTGGGTGGTCAAGCGCGCGATGGGTCGCGTGGGAGACGAGGTGTTCGTCGGCCCCCTCTTCGAGCACGACGGCGAGTGGGACGCGGTCGTGGAACAGGTCCGCGCGCGAGCCGCGCGAGGTGAGGCTTGGATCGCCCAGCGCTTCGTACCCCAGCGCCCCGTGGCCACGCCCTGGGGACCCCGCCTGGTCACGTTAGGCGTCTACGTCCTGGACGGTCGGTTCGCCGGCTACTTCGCGCGGGTTACGCCGCGAAGCCACGTCTCACACGAGGCACTGTGCGTGCCCGTCTTCACCCGGTCGGCGGCGTGAGATGGGGCCCGCGGGCAAGGGCGTCGTCAAGGTGCGACCCGGGCTGCTCCTGCCCCCGGTGGTCCTGTGGGCTTGGGGCTGCGCCGCATGGGAGGCGAACCCACCCGTGGCTACGCCGATCGACTGGGGTCAAGGGCCGACGCTTCGCTCGATGGAGCTGCCGTCCAAGGCGGAGGCGCTCCGGCGCTGGACGGTGCCTCCGTCCGACCCGTGGTCGCCCTACGCCAAGTACACCCTCCTGACGGCGCTCAACGACGGGCCCGTGCTCGCCGCGCTGCCAGACGTTGAGCAGCTCGACGAAGTGCAACGAGCGCGCGCCGCCGCAACGCGCATCGGGACCACAGGGTTGCCGGATGGGACGCTCTGGATCGTCGACTTGCGCGGCGCGGCGTCCGTGGCCTTCGGCACGGCGCTCGCGGCGACCCCGGGAGCCGGCGCCGTCTCGCTCG
>DATGJA010000801.1:0-4250 GCA_035295445.1 Polyangiaceae bacterium
CCTCGGCGAGTACTCCAGCGCCTGCGTGTGCGAGGTGCCCCATGGGTCGGCGTCGTCTTCGCGGCGCGAGTTCCTTCTCGGTTCGGCGGGGTCGTCCGGAGCCGCGGTGGGGGTCGTCATGCAAATGCGATCCCAGCAGCAGCGGCAGTCGTTCCGCTACTGAGCTGTCCGACCGCCCTGCTGCTATTGCGCGCAGTAGCGCCCGATGTCCACGCTATCGGTGCGGGCTTCCTTCAGCTTCGCTTTGATGACCAGATCCGTACCGTCGGGCGGGTTCTCCTGCGACGCCAAGCGCAGCGTCCCGGAGAGGACCGCGAGCCGATCGGCATAGTTTTTCGCGAAGATACCGAGCGGCTGGTCCTCGAACTTGGCGACGTTCAGCTGTTCGTGGACCCGATCAACGATGTCGGCGCTCGGCATGCCTTCGTCGAGCGGCTTGATGGTGGACATCAACTGATCGCACTCTTTGGCTCGCTCGACGTTGCTGCACGCGCCGAGCGCGCCGAGTGCCAACACGACGGTTGCCAAATGGATAGGGCTCATGTCGCACCCCTTGCCCGCCAGCATGCGTCGGGGGCCGTCGGCGCGCAAGCTTCTGCATGACGGGCCCCAGCTATGGACTGAGTAAGCCTTCGACCGCGGCGATGAGCGTCGCTCGGTCGAATGGTTTTTCGAGCGGCGGGCGTTCTCTCGCTCCCAGGAATTCCAGGGCGCGGCGGGTGACGGCCCCACCCGTCGAGAAGAGGATCCTGCGCGCGATGGCGGGCTCGATTTCTACGAGCTTGTCGTAAAGATCCATCCCCGAAAGCTCGGGCATTTCCAGGTCACAGACGATGCCGTCGAAGCGCTGTCCGGCCGTGATGAGGGCCAGTGCGTGGCGCGCGTCGTTGACGATCGTCATCTCGAATCGGTCGGCGAGCATCCGGCCTACGACACGGGCGAGGGCCACGTCGTCATCGACGAGCAAAATGCGCGGTCGTTCCGGACGCCCCCCTTGATCTGACGATTCGTCCGACATCCCTCGCCCGCCTTCCCCGTGCGATTCCTTGCGTGTGCCGCCCGAACTCTCGCTTTGCTCGAGCCTGCGGACATTTTTAGACCGCCCCCTGCCACCCTCTCGCGCTTGGCCGCTCGCGCTCGCTCGCGCTAAACGGCTCGGTCCAGTGGCGATGATACCGCAAGCCGAGGGGGCAGGGGACAAGCCCTGGCGGCCCGAGGACGAACGGACGGAGCGGCGGGCGCCGCCTTCCGGGCCGGACTGGCGGCAGCCCACGGGCTGGGTGGACTCGCTGCGTCTCGAGTCGGCGTCGGAGACCCGAGCGTACTGGGCAGGGGTCCTCCTGGTGGTCGCCGGCCTGTTCGTCACCAAGCTCCTGCCGTGCGTCGACTACCCCCAGCACTTGGCGCTGGCCGACGTGGCGCGGCGGCTGGTCGACCCGGGGTCTCCCGATCACGCCCGCTACGTCCTCAACTACTTCACGTATAACGGTCTCTTTCACTTCGTGGTCGCCTGGCTCGCGGTGCATGTGCCGATCGAGACCGCGGGCCGGCTCATCGTCGCGGCGTCCTTGCTGGCCATGGCCGGCGCGCTGGTCGCGTTGACTCGGGCGGTCGGTCGGCCCCCCATCCATGCCGCGCTCTTCACGCCAGTCCTCTTCTCCTTTTCCCTCGGCTGGGGGTTCGTCAACTACGTCCTCGCCACCGCGATCGCGGCGTGGACGCTCGTCTTCGTCGCGCGCGCGGCTGTGCGCCCCTCGGTGCTCTCGGTCGGCGCGGTGGGGGTGCTCGGCGCGCTTTGTGCGTTTGCGCACGTGCTCGCGATGCTCATCCTGTGCGCCTTCGCCGCGGCTCTCGCCCCGGAGCTCGCGTGGCGCGCGGCGGGCAGCGCAGGGGGCCGTCTGCGGCGCGCCGCGGTCGCGGTCTGGCACGCGTTTCTAGCGGCGGCGCCGCTGCTCGCGGGCTGCGCCTTTTGCGTCGCGGTCTACCGCGTAGAGTACCCGTGGGATCCGGGCATGTATCGGGACCCCACGATCGAGGGGAGCGCGCCGCCCATCTGGCAGAAGGCCGTGTGGTTCGGAGCCTACGCGACGGACCTCTTCGGCGACGGCACCGACCAGGTTCTCGTCTGGGTCGCGGTCGTGGTGATGGCATGCGCGGGACGGCTCGCGTGGAAAGCGCGGCGCGAGCGAGCGGCGACGGCAGGGGAGTCTCCGCCGATCCTTGCGCCGTTCGTCGTCATGACGGGCGCATACTTGGTCACGCCGATGGTCCTCATCGGAACGCACCTCATCTTCCCGCGCCTTGCGCAGTGGGCGGTGCTCGGCGCCGTCCTCGCGACGCCCCGCTTCCCGCCGCGCTGGGAGGGGACGGCACGAGCGTGGATCGGGCGCCTGGGCGTGGTCGTGGGGATGAACACGGTCGTCCACTGCGGACTCTTCGCGATCGAGACGAGCGACGCGTCCGCGACGATCGACGACCTGCCGCCCGGCGGGGCCGTCACGGCCGTCATTTGGGACCCGTGGACCTTCGCTTTCCGCAACGGAACGCTGACCCACCTGGCCGCGTACTACGCCGCGCGCAAGCACGGGCAGTGGGCGTTCGCGTTCGCGAGGTACCTCAGCGTGCCCGTCCGGTTCAGGCCCGGGGCTCAACCCGCGTGGCCCGCGCGCGGCTGGGAGTTCGACGCGGAGTCGTACGACCCGCGATGCAAGTACGCGCGGGCGTTCCCGCTCGTGATCGTGAAGGCCCCGGAGCAGCTACCCCGCGACGAGAGCGGCGAGGATCTCGTGCGCTCCCTCGTGTTCAAGCAGGATCGCGATGCCGTTCGTCTGCTGTCGCACCACGGGCGATACTGGGCATTCGACACGACGGGCCTCGCCGACGACGGGACGCTCTGATTGTGGGCCGCGGCCCTTTCGTGGTAATCGCGATACCCGTCATGCACGTCTTCGTCGCCGGTGGGGCAGGCTACATCGGGTCGGTCCTCGTACCGCTCCTGCTCGAGCAGGGCCATCACGTCACCGTCCTCGATCGGCTCTACTTCGGCGACACGCTCGCCCGCCCGAAGGCTCGCTTCGGCGAGAGACTCCGGGTCGTCCGCGGCGACGTGCGGGGCTTCGATCAGGGGCTCTTGAAATCCGTGGACGCGGTGGTCGACCTCTCCGGCATCTCGAACGACCCTTCGTGCGAGCTCGAGCCGGACCTCACGCGCGACGTGAACGTCACCGGCGCCAAGCGTTTGGCCGTGGCGGCCCGCGAACAGGGCGTACGCCGGTACGTCTTCTCGTCGTCGTGCTCCGTCTACGGCCACGGTGAGGGTTTGGGGTTGACCGAGTCCAGCCCGTGCCACCCGGTTTCCTTGTACGCACGCGCCAAGGCCGAGGTAGAGGACTTCCTCCAGGGGCTGGGTCGAAGTTCCCGCGGGGCGATGGAGATCACGTGTCTGCGTCTGGCGACCGTGTTCGGGCTGAGCCCGCGGATGCGGTTCGACCTTGCCATCAACGTGATGACCAAGAACGCCTACGTCCAGCATCGCATCATGGTCGACGGCGGCGGCCGACAGTGGCGCCCGTTCGTCCACGTACGCGACGCGGCGCGCGCCTTCGAGCTCGGACTGACGAGCGACGCGTCCAAGGTCGCCGATCACGTCTACAACGTCGGCTCCGACGCCAACAACGTCCAGATCCTCAACCTCGCGTTCCGGGTGCGCGACGCCGTCCCGGGTACCGAGGTCGTTCACGCGCCGACCGATCCGGATCTGCGCGACTACAACGTGTCGTTCGACAAGATCCACCGCGAGCTGCCGTTTCGGGCCGAACGCGGGATCGACGACGGGATCCGCGAGGTGCTCGGCGCGCTGCGCGACGGGTCGGTCGACCCCGACGAGCGACGCTTCTATACGCTCAAGCAGTACGTCTTCCTGCGCGACGCCGAGCGGGCGATCCGGGATCTGGCCATCGACGGCGGCCTGCTCTACGGCGCCGACGCCGGTTCGTCCCGCGGCCCCGAGCCGCGGACGCGCACGCAGTAGGCCACCGAATCGGATGAACCCGAAGGTCGAGTTCTACCGGCATCAGCTCGGCGACGAGGAGGCGGACTCGTGGCGCCGCACCCTCGACACGCTCTTCTTGACGCTCGGTCCGCAGGTCGCCGCCTTCGAGCACGAGCTCGGAGCGTTCCTCGTGCGGGGTCGGGGGGACGTGCGCGCGCCGCACGTCGTCGGCACGAGCTGCTGCTCGATGGGCCTTCTG
>DATGJA010000802.1:0-8246 GCA_035295445.1 Polyangiaceae bacterium
CCCTAGTCCGATCTCTCGCTTCGCTCGAGCGTGCGGACTTAGACCGCGACCAGGACGGCGAGCGCTCCGCCCACCAGCGAAACCGACTCGCGGGCAGGGACCGCGCGATCGACGGCGGCGCCGCCCGTGTCGACCACAACGCGCCAGGCGTCGGCGTCCGGCGCGTCCGGAAGGACGAACGTCGTCGCCTCGGGCTCCCCGTTCAGCAGGACGACGAACGAGTCGTCGCGGACGGGTGGCCCCGCCGTCGGGTCGAACGCGTCCCCTCGCAGCAGAAACGCGATCGCCGCTCGCGCTGGCGTGCGCCAGTCGGCCTCGGCCATCTCCGATCCGTCGGGGCGAAGCCAGGTGATGTCCTTGCCCCGGCTGTCGCCTCGAGGCGCGCCGGTCAAGAAGTTCGCGCGACGAAAGACCGGATGCCGGCTTCGCAGCGCCATCAGCGCGCGGCACGAGGCAATCATCGCCCGCGCCTCGTCGGTCATGGCCCAGTCCATCCACGTCAGCTCCGAGTCGTGACAGTAAGCGTTGTTGTTGCCGCCTTGCGTCCGCCCCATCTCGTCTCCCATCGCGATCATGGGGACGCCCTGCGAGAGGACCAGCGTGCCGAAGAGGGACTTCGCTAGGGTCAAGCGGCGCGCCAGGACGCGCGGGTCGTCCGTGTCGCCCTCGACACCGCAGTTCTGGCTCGCGTTGTCGTCGAGCCCGTCCTTGTTCGCTTCCCCGTTCGCCTCGTTGTGCTTCGCCTCGTAGCTCACGAGGTCACGCAGGGTGAAGCCGTCGTGTGCCGTCACGAGGTTGATGCTCGCGTGCGGATGACGCCCGTCGTCGCCGAACAAATCGCTCGATCCCGTGAGCCGATAGCCGAGGTCGGCCACGCGCTCTCCCTCTCCTCGCCAGAACCGCCGAACGGTGTCCCGGAAGCGACCGTTCCACTCGGTCCAGAGGATCGGGAAGTTTCCCACCTGGTATCCGCCGCGGCCGAGGTCCCAAGGCTCGGCGATGAGCTTGATGCGCGACAAGATCGGATCCTGGTGAATGACCGCGAAGAACGCGCCCACGCGCTCCAGGTCACCGTCGTCGCCCCGCGCGAGCGACGGAGCCAGGTCGAACCGGAAGCCGTCGACGTGCATCTCGGTGACCCAGTACCGGAGGCTGTCGGTCACGAGCTTGAGCACCTGCGGGTGCGCGGCGTCCAGCGTATTCCCGCACCCCGTGTAGTCGACGTACTCGCGCGGCGTCGTCGGGTCGAGCCGGTAGTAGACCCGGTTGTCGATCCCGCGCAGCGAGACGGTGGGTCCCCTCGCGTCCCCCTCGCACGTGTGGTTGTAGACGACGTCGAGCACCACCTCGATCCCGGCTGCGTGGAGGCGCTTGACCATCTCCTTGAACTCGCGCGCCGGATCACCCCCGCGGGTGGCGAAGCGCCGGTCCGGGGCGAAGTAGGCGAGCGTGCTGTAACCCCAGTAGTTGGTGAGGCCGCGCGCCGAAACGGCCGGCTCGTCCACGTGCTCGTGGACGGGCATGAGCTCCACGGTCGTCACGCCGAGAGACCGCAGGTGGGCGATGGCCGCATCCGAGGCGAGGCCGAGGAACGTCCCGCGCAGGCGCTCGGGCACGTCCGGGTGAAGCCGGGTGAACCCCTTCACGTGCAGCTCGTAGAGCGCCGTGTCGCACCACGGCACCCTGGGCGCGCGATCCCCCGCCCAATCGAACCCGTCGTCCACCACCAGCCCCTTGGGCTTGAACGCGGCGTCGTCGGTCGGGTCGAGGACCAGGTCGTCGGCAGCGTGATCGCGCGGAAACCCATAGACGGGACCCGACGGGTCGAACCGGCCGTCGACGGCCCGGGCGTACGGATCGAAGAGCAGCTTGGCGGGGTTGTACCGATCGCCGCGCTCGGGTGCGAACGGCCCGTGCACCCGCCAGCCGTATCGCTGGCCCGGGCCTACCCCCGGGACGTAGACATGCCATACGTGCAGCGATCGCCACGGGACGGCCACGCGCGTCTCCTGCCCCCGTTCGTCGAAGAAGCAGAGGTCGACGGCCGTGGCGTGCTCGCTGAAGAGCGCGAAGTTCACGCCGCGCGCGTCCCAGGTCGCGCCGAGGGGATGAAAGCTTCCGGGCTCGAGCGGCGGTGCCGGCATCGCGACCTTCCCGTGCGCCTTCACCGACCCGAAGCCTCGACGGCCCGTCGGATGGCGTCGAGGCGCGCGACGACGTCTCGGTCCGCGGCGAGGTCTTCGATCGGTCGCGGCAACCGCCACGTCCAGTTTTGCCCTCCCACAGTGGCGGGCTTGTTCAGGCGGTCCCGCGCGCCGAGGAGTTCTTGCCCCAGGACGAGGACGAGGTCCGACCGAGCTCCATAGAGATCGCGAAGGAGCGCGAGCGAGCGCTCGGCGCCATCGGCCGCCCCGTCGAAGCCGGCCCGCGACGCGAGCTGGGCGCGGTCGCCCTCGGAGAACTCGTCCCACCACGCGTCGATGGGGGCGGTGTCGTGCGTGCTCCACGACGCGACGCTGAGCCGCGGGAAGGCGCGCGGGTCCCGGTAACGCTCGCCGTCGCGCTCCCACGGCAAGACGCGGTAGCCGGGCATGGCCAGCTCTCCGAGCGCTCCGCGGACGAACCAAGGGATGACGCCGAGGTCCTCGGCGATCGCCCGCGGCGGATCGACGCATCCGGGACCGGTGAGCTCCTCGATCATCACGCCGAGTACGCGCAAGCCGCGCGCGAACTGGTCCGCCTCGCCCGCGGGGTCGAACCGACCTCGCCCGGGCGCCTCCCTCGGGCGGACCCACTGACGGAAATAGCCCACGACGTGGTCCAGGCGGAAGCGATCGTAGAGGCGCGCCGCGTGGCGGGCGCGCGCCCGCAGCCACGCCAGATCGTTCTTGTCCATCTCTGCCCACGCGTACGCGGGCAACCCCCAGTCCTGTCCGTCGGCGGAGAAGTCGTCCGGCGGCGCGCCGAGCACGACCTGCCGATCGAACTCTGTCGCGTGCGACCACACGTCGGCGCTCTCGTCGCAGACGATGAACGGCAGATCCCCCATGAGCTCGACGCCCGCCTCGCGCATGCGCGCGCGGGCCTCATCCCACTGCTCGAGCAGGGTCCACTGGACGTACGCCACTTCGAGGATGCGGCGCTCGTGCCGGCGCCGCGCGTCCTCCAACGGGGCGGGCAGTCGGCGGCGTTCCCCCTCGGGCCACGTCTCCCACCCCCATCCGCCGTGGGCCTCCCGAAGCGCGCAGTAGAGCCCCAGATCGTGCAGCCAGGCGCGCTCGCGCTCGACGAACGCCGCGAGGCGGGCCGCGCGGGGGGTCTGCGGGACCCAGTGCGCCTCGACGAAGCGCGCGAAGGCGCGCGCGAGGACCCGGTTCTTGATCTCGCGGACGATCCCGTAGTCCACGCGGTCCGACGCGCGTGCGCGAGCGAGCGCCGCCCGTCCTTGCTCGCCCAGCGCGTCCGCGATGGCCGCCGAATCGAGGTCCTCGATCGCCTCGACGTCGGCGTAGATGGAGTCGATCCCGAACGCGGTCAGCGCCCCGTACGGGCTGGTCTCGCCGGTCGACAGCTCGTGCGGCGGAAGGATCTGGAGCAAACGATGACCCGACCGCAGGACGAAGTCGGCGCACGCCGGCAGGTCCGTGATCTGGCCGATGCCCCAGTCGCGTCGGGTCCGGAGCGAAAAGATGGGAAGAACGACGCCCGCCTGACGACGCATCAGGGGCTCGACCTTACCTGCACGGGCCGAAGAACGCACCACGACCCAAGCCAGAAGGGTCGACCGGTGCCAAACTGGACGCGTGCGACGATCCCAGGAGCCTCCGCCGTTCGCCGTCTGCGCGGTGTTGAGCGCCGGGATCCACTCCGCCGCGTTCATCGGGCTGCATGAGCACGCGAGAATGGCCGCCCGCCGGCTTGCGGCCTTCGACACGACGCCGCAGACCTTGACCGGCGACACGCTCGAGATCGAGCCCGGCGGAGCCCCCCAAGATCCGGATGACGAGGACGAGGTGGCGGAGACGACCCCCGCGACCGCGCCCTCCCCCGCCCCGGCGACGCGCAGCGCGTCGGCGGCCGGAAGGAAGAGCCGCATGCGCGTCACGGCGGCGCCGGCCGACTCGGAGACGGCGACAGGATCGACCGCGGTGTTCGGCGCGGCAGGCGTCCGGTTCGCTTCGGATCTGGCCACGACGTTCACGCGGGCGTTCCCGCAGGCCGCGAGCGCAGAGCCCCTCTGGACTTCGATCGCCCTGGGCGAGGCAGGCACGGCCGACGTGCTCCTCACGATCGACGACGAGGGCAGGCTCGCCGCGTCCTCCATCGTCGGGGCGCCGTCCGTGGCCCTTCACCGCAGCATCGAGCGCACGCTCGTCCTGTTGGCCCCGCGCACGTTCACGGCGCACGCTCCGTTGACGAAGCTTCGCGTGCGCGCGAACGTGGCCCGGGACGACGTGCACGACGGGTTGCACGGCGACGTCTTCGCGCTGAGCGGCGGGAGCTTCTCGGGCGAGGTGGGCAACGCCTTCTTCGCGTTGCCATCCGCGACCGGAAGCGGCCGACGCGTCGACGTCACGGTGCGCCTCGCGCCCTAGGGGGTGTCCGGGTGTCCCGAGTCCAATCTCTCGCTATCGCTCGAGCGTGCGGACTATAGACCGGTGCACGTGCCCGGATTGGACGCCTTGTGATACGAACCGCATCGGATGGGAGCCACCGGTGGACGCGCGCCGCTTCGCGTCGTCTGGGCCCTCGCCGCGACGTGCACCGGAGCGGCCCTCTTGGCCGCCGTCGCCTATTCGATCGCGGCTCTGCCGGTGCGACCGCTCGACGGGGTCGAGGGCGAGGTGCTGTACGAAGCCGCGCGGCTGCGCGCCGGGCTGCCGCTCTACACCGATCCGATCGCGGGCGCATTCGATCACGGTCCCGTCCCCGCGCGGTTCTTCGTTCTGTATCCGCCCCTCTGGTCGTTCCTGCTCTCTCTCGTTCCGGGGGCCGCCCGCGTGCTCGCCGGAAGGATCGCCGCGTGCGCGGCCTGGTTCGGGACGCTCGCCTACCTCGCCTGGCGCGCGCCCGCCCCGCACCGGCGCGTCGCGTGCGTCGCGGCCGCCTTCGCCGGGGGCATCTTCACCCTCGCGCTCTTCGGGTCTGCCGCGCGCCCCGACGCTTGGGCGGTGGCGCTCGCCGCGGTCGCGCTGGACCGCGCCACGCGCCGCGGCACGCTCGACTCCGCGTGCGGCGCCCTCTTCGCCGGCGCGGCCCTGGTCAAACCCAATGTCCTCGGCATCGCCGCCGGGGTCCTCGTCGCCGGCGTCTGGATCGACCGCCGCGGCACCTTGCGGGCCGTCGCCGCGGGGTTGCTCGTGGGTTGCGCCGCCGCGCTCGTCCTGCAGCGAGCGAGCCACGGGGCGTGGATGGATCACCTGGTCCTCTCCACCGGCCAGCCACTGAGCCTCGAGGTCTGGAGACAGCAGGCCCTCTGGCGACTGCAGTTCGTCGGAGCGCCCCTGGCCCTCGCGCTCGTCGCGGGCTGGCGGGCGCGCTCGGACGTTTCGGTCGCCATCGCGCTTGCAGGCCTCGTCGCATCGGTCGCCTGGGCGCTCGTGTCTCTGGCCAAGATCGGCGCCGCGTCGAACTACTGGATGGAGCCGGCGCTCGCCGCGGTCGTCGTCGTGTCGCGCGCCGGCTTGTCCCCGCCGACTTGTCCGCAGGCTCGACCGAAGGGAGAGAGCGGACGACACGTCCGAACGGGTCCACGCGCCGCGTGCCTGTTCGCCGGCGCGGCCCTTTTTCAAGCGGCGTGGACCGGGGTGGGGAGCGTCCGCAGCTCGATCGAGGCCATCGGGCTCGCGCGCCGGCATCGCGACCTCGTCGACGGCGCGCGTGCCGCCTGCGGCGCCGAGCCCGGCGACGTCGTTCTGGCCGACGAGCCGGGCCTCGAGGTCATGTTGAACGGACGGCTCGTGTCGACGCCGTTCCAGATGACCCACCTCATCGAGCGGGGACGCTTCCCGGTCGGTCTCTGGCTCGCCGACGTCCGGCGCCCCCAGGTTCGCTGCCTGCTCCTCGAGGACGACGCGCTCGAACGACCGCCTCGCGACGCGAGCCTCGCGCACGACCGGTTCCCCCCGGCTATCCTCGCGGCGCTCCGCGATCGATTCGCGCTGGTCGCGGTGAACGCGGCGTGGCGGCTGTACCGCGCGCGCGACGAGGCACCCGTCCCATGAGCGGTGACGCGGGGCCTCGAGCCTCTACGCTAGCCGAGGCCGTCGGGGACGGCGTCGCGCTGGCCCTCGGCGTCGTCTGCTTGCTGGCCATCCCCCACGACGTGCGAGGCGACGGCTGGCCCAGGTTCGAGGCCATCGACGGATGGCTGCGGCACGGGGTGCTCCACAGCCCGCGCTATTCGGTCGTCGGACCCGTCTTCGCGATCCCGCTCTACCTCCTCGGCTTGGCCCTCGGCTCGCCCGCGTCGGCGTGCGCTTGGTTCAACGTCGTGCTCCTCTTGCTGTTCTTGCTGCTCGTATGGCGCGAGCTGCGCTCGCGGGTCAGCCCGGCCGCCCTGCGCGCGCTCCTCTTGCTGCTCGTCTTCGCGTCGATGTTCCCGAGCCACGTACAGTTCTTCTACGGCGAGGTGCTCACGACGGTCACGGTCAGCCTCGGGATCCTGCTCCTCTCGCGGCGGAGCGCGCGGGCCGGCTTCGCGTGGATCGGCCTCGGCGCGCTCAACACGCCGGCGAGCCTGCTCGGCGTGGCGCTCGTCGCGGGCGCTTACGCGCGGAGCGCCCGGCGCTTGCGGTACCTGCTCGTCCCGGTGCTCCTCTTTGCGCTCTCGCGGCTCGAGGGCCGGCTGACGCGCGGGAGCTGGTGGGCGACCGGGTACGAGGGCGACGGCGGCGGGCCGCCGTCCGTCCTGCCGTACGAGGGACTCCCGGGCTTCAGCTATCCGCTCGCCTTCGGCGTTCTTTCTCTCTTGCTGTCGTTCGGCAAGGGCCTCTTCTTCTTCGCGCCCGGGATCCTCTTCGGCGTGCGCTCGCCCCCCAGCCTCCGCCGGGCGCAGCATCTGCTGCTTCTCTTCGTCGTCGGGCTCGTGCTCGCCTACGCTCGATGGTGGTCGTGGCAGGGCGGCTGGTTCTGGGGGCCTCGCTTCCTCCTCATCGCGTCGGTGCCGTCGGCGCTGGCCCTGGCGCTCGCGCTAGAGCACCCGCGCCGTCACCCCCTGCCGTACAACGCGGCGCTCCTCGGGGCGACAGTGCTCGCGTTCTGGGTCGGGGTGAACGGCCTCGTCTTCGACACGACGGGCCTCGGCTTTTGCGAGAAGGCACGCACCCTCGAGGCCCTCTGCCTCTACGTCCCGGAGCTCAGCGTGCTCTGGCACCCTTTCGTCGATTTCGCCTCGACCGTGCCGCCCGCGGGACGTCCGCTCGCGCTGGGCGTGTGCGCGCTCTGGTTCGCCGTCTGCGCCTACGTCACCCGTCACCTGGTGCGTGCGGTCGCCAGTCAAGGCGCGGAGCTGGCTCGATCGTGGGTCGGGCGCACCGCCGGGCGATGGCGCCTCTGATGGTGCACCGAGGGGGTGTCCCTAGTCCGATCTCTCGCCATCGCTCGAGCGCGCGGACTGCGGTCGAATCCGGCTGGACCGAAGTGGCCCACGCCCCCGCGTCGCGCTATTCGTCGCGACCGTGACCGCGCCGTCCACGTCCGCGCGGTGGGGTCGAATGCGCGGCCCGATCCTCGCCGCCGTCGTCGCCGGAGCCGGCCTGCGACTCGCCCTTCCCACGGTCTTCACGTACCTCGACGACGAGCGATGGACCTTCGAACACGTCGCGTCGGCGCTGCGCGGCGGCGGCCTCGAGACCCTCGGAATGCCGTCGTCGACGGGGGTCCGAAACGCGCCCCTCAGCGTCTGGGCCTTCGTCGCCGTCGGATGGCTGGGTCACGTATCCACGCCGGTCGGGCTCACGCGCGGGGTCGCGGTCCTCGGGCTCGTCGCGCTGATCGCGGGCTTGGCCTTCCTGCCGCGCCTCGTGCCGACCGACGCCGAGGGCGAGGCATGGGCGTGGGGTCTCGTGCTGACGTCGACGAACCCCGCGATCGTCTTTCTCGAGCGCAAGATCTGGGCGCAGTCGCTCCTCCCCGCGATCGACGTGGCGCTCCTCTGCGCGTGGATGCGACGGGAGCGGAGCGCGGCGTCGTTCGCGTGGGGGCTGCTCGGTCCGATCGCCGGGCAGATCCACATGGCGGGGTTT